>DATBRJ010000283.1:0-7016 GCA_036560395.1 Actinomycetes bacterium
ACCACCGCAGATGTCGAAGGCGTCTACGCCGGGCTGCGGCCGCTGTTGCGTGGGGAAACAGACGAGGCGACGTCCAGGCTGTCCAGGGAGCACGTCGTCGCGCATGCGGTGCCGGGCCTTGTCGTCGTGGCAGGAGGGAAGCTCACCACATACCGGGTGATGGCCAAAGACACCGTCGACGCCGTCGCCCATGGACTCGACCGTAAGGTCCCCGAGAGCTGCACCGAGCAGGTCGCGCTGGTCGGTGCCGACGGCTTCCAGGCACTGTGGAACAACAGGTATCGGCTGGCCGAGGAGACCGGCCTCCATGTCGCGCGGATCGAGCACTTGCTTGGCCGGTACGGCTCCCTGGTACTGGAGGTGCTCGATCTGGTTGCCGCGGACCCGACGCTCGCCGAGCCGGTCACCCATGCCGACGACTATCTGCGAGCGGAGATCGTCTACGCAGCGTCGCACGAGGGAGTGCGCCATCTCGATGATGTCCTCACCAGGCGTACCCACATATCAATCGAGACGTTCGATCGGGGCGAGCGGTGTGCGGAGGAGGTCGCGCGGCTGGTCGCGCCCGTACTCGGGTGGACGCCGCAGCAGATCGAGCGCGAGCTCAGGCACTATGCCATGCGGGTGGCAGCCGAGCGGGAGTCGCAACGGATGCCCGATGACCGGACGGCCGACTCCGCCCGCCTTGGTGCGCCCGAGATCGTTCCGGTCGACTGACACCGTTGCATGCAAACGGCCAGAGTGGAGAGACCAAGACGGGGATGTGGTCGCGTCCCGGGCGTGTGCCGAGCCAACCCGGCAGACTAGTGCCGAGAACGCCAGGCTCGGGCCGGCACTGCGGACAGCGTCGGCCCGCAGAGGAGGTGCAGGTGGCGTCCCAGGGACGGTTGGGCAGGGCGCGCCGTTGGCTTGCCGACCGGTTCGATGCCCGAGCGGATGGAGGCGGGGCGTCGGTGCCGGACGAACCCAACGAAGCCACCTCGGTGTCGACCGAGCCCGGGCCCCGGGTGGGCAGCCCCAGCGACGGCAGGGGGAGGTCTGCCGAACCGATGAAGTCGGCCGCTGCGGCCCCCTCCCTGGCGCGTGTTCATGATCGGCACCCGGCGGGCGTGCCGGGGAACTTGCGGACGGCGAGCGAGTGGGCCTGGCGCTCGCTAGTCATCGCTCTCGCCGTCATCCTCGCGCTGTACCTGCTGGTACGGCTGCGCCTCATCGTCTTTCCGGTGATCGTGGCTCTCTTCATCACGGCCCTGCTGGCTCCGGCCGTCAGACGGCTGCAGGACAACGGCATGCGCCGCGGTACGGCCACCGCGATCGTTTTCGTCGGCAGCCTTCTCCTGCTGATCGGTCTCGCCGTGCTGTTGGGCCGTATCTTCGCGAACGGCGTCGGTGACATCACCGGCAACGTGCAGCGGGCCGTCGACGAAACGAAGGAGTGGCTCGCCGGGCCGCCCTTCCGGTTCGATCAGCAGGACTTCCACAACGTCGGTGACAACATCCAGCAGTCCCTGGATCAGAACCGGGACCGGATCTTCAGTGGTGCGATCGGCACCGCCACGATCGTCGGTGAGGTCATCACCGGACTCCTCCTCACCCTGTTCACCACGTTTTTCTTCCTCTACGACGGACAGCGCATCTGGCGCTGGGTCGTCGCGCTCTTCCCGCGCCGGGCGATCCCGCACGTCACCGAGTCCGGTAAGAGGGCGTGGACGACGCTCACCGCCTATGTGCGTGGAACCATACTCATCGCCCTCGTCGACGCCGTGTGTATCTCGCTCGTCCTGGTCATCCTGCGGGTGCCCCTCGCGATCCCGCTCGGCGTGTTTGTCTTCTTCGGTGCCTTCGTCCCGCTGGTCGGTGCAACCGTCACCGGGGCCGTCGCGGTTCTCGTCGCGCTCGTCACCAAGGGCTGGGTGACCGCGCTCCTGGTCCTCGCTGGGATCCTCGCCGTCCAGCAGCTCGAGGGCCATGTGCTTCAGCCGTTCCTGCTCGGCCGGTTCGTCCGGGTGCATCCGCTGGCGGTGGTCCTCGCCATCACCGCGGGTGCCATCCTCGCAGGGATCGGCGGCGCGATCATCGCCGTGCCCCTGGTCGCCATCGTCAACGCGGTCGGAAAGTACTTCGTCGAGGTCGCCAGGGAAGCCGCGGAGGCCGCCGAGGAGGAAGAGGAGGAGGCGGCGGCGGGGGAAGGTTCCGGCGGGGCGGTCGCCGGGTCCGGCGGGGCGGTCGCCGGTTCCGGCCAGGCCTCTCGCGGAGGATCGCGGCCCCAGTGAGTGGAGGATTCGCGTTATCCCCCCGGCTGAAGGGTGGTGCGAGATGGGTGACTTCGTCGGCGCGATCGACCAGGGCACGACCAGCACCCGCTTCATGGTCTTCGATCACGGCGGCCGTGAAGTCGCCAAGCACCAGGCCGAACATGCGCAGATCCTGCCGCGCGCGGGCTGGGTGGAGCACGACGCCATGGAGATCTGGGATCGCACTCAGCAGACGATTGCCACGGCACTAAGCAGCGCTGGCCTCGGCGCGGGGGACCTGGCCGCGGTGGGCGTCGCCAACCAGCGCGAGACCGTCGTCGTCTGGGACCCGCACACCGGCCAGCCGCACTCGAACGCCATCGTCTGGCAGGACACCAGGACGGATGCGATCGTCGCTGCGTTGCAGCGGGACGGGCGAGGCGAGGTGATCCGGCACGGGACCGGGCTCGTGCCGGCCACCTACTTCTCCGGCGGCAAGCTGGCCTGGCTCCTCCAGCAGGACGCGGACCTCCGGCTGGCCGCCGAGCGCGGAGACGTCCTTGCCGGCACTATCGACAGCTGGTTGCTGTGGAATCTCACCGGCGGCGCGGACGGCGGGATCCACATCACTGACGTGACGAACGCGAGCCGCACGATGCTCATGGATCTGGAGACGATGGACTGGGACGACGAGCTGCTGTCCTTCTTCGGAGTCCCGCGTGCGATGCTGCCGTCGGTCGTGTCATCGTCGCAGCTTTACGGTCTCAGTACGGCGCAGAGTGGGTTCGGCGGTGAGGTGCGCCTGGCCGCTGCACTCGGCGACCAGCAGGCGGCAACCGTGGGCCAAGTGTGCTTCGCTGCAGGAGAGGCGAAGAACACCTACGGAACAGGCAACTTCCTGCTGCTGAACACCGGAAACGAGATCGTCCGATCAGAGCACGGCCTGCTCACGACCGTGTGCTACCGCCTTGGTGACGCGGCACCCGTTTACGCGCTCGAGGGCTCCATCGCGGTGACCGGCTCCGCCGTCCAATGGCTGCGAGACCAGCTCGGCCTCATCCCGACCGCTGCAGACATCGAGAAGCTTGCGGGCTCCGTACCGGATACCGCCGGGGCCTACTTCGTGCCGGCGTTCTCCGGGCTCTTCGCTCCGTACTGGCGCTCAGACGCCCGGGGGGCGATCGTCGGCCTGGCTCGCTATCACACCGCCGCGCACATCGCGCGTGCGGCGCTCGAGGCGATCTGCTATCAAACCCGAGACGTAGCCGATGCGATGGCGAAGGACAGCGGTATCGCGCTCGACGTGCTGCGCGTGGACGGCGGGGTGACCGCGAATGCCCTGTGCATGCAGCTGCAGGCTGACATTCTTGGTGTTCCCGTGATCCGCCCGGTCGTGGCCGAGACGACCGCACTGGGCGCTGCCTATGCGGCGGGTCTGGCGGTCGGCTTCTGGTCGTCGACGGACCAGCTGCGTGCTAATTGGGCTGAAGACCGCCGCTGGACGCCAGTCTGGGAGTCTGCCGCGAGGGACACCGGCTATCGCGGCTGGCGGAAGGCGGTCGATCGTACTCTCGGCTGGGTCGACACGGCGCCGTGATCTCCCCCCGCCCTCTCGCGGCCTGGAGTGAGAGGGTGGCCAGCAGGAGAGTCATCTGGCGGGAGGCAGTCCATGACGGAGCGGGCAGAGGTCATCGTCGTCGGGATGGGGCCCGGTGGGGAGGAGGTGGCCGGTCGGCTGGCCGAGGCCAGCCTGGACGTCCTGGGAATCGAGGCCAAGCTCCTCGGTGGCGAATGCCCCTACTGGGGTTGTGTCCCGACCAAGATGATGATCCGCGCCGCGAACTTGCTCACCGAGGGACGCCGGATCCCCGGGATGGCCGGCACCGCAACGGTGACGGCCGACTGGGCGCCGGTGGCCCGGCGAATCAGGGACGAGGCGACGGATACCTGGAACGACGAGGTCGCCGTCGATCGGTTCGTGAAAAAGGGCGGGCGTTTCCTGCGCGGCAGCGCTCGACTCCTCGGACCCCGCTCGGTGGAGGTCGATGGTGTCGTGTACGAGGCCAGCCGCGCGCTGGTCATCAACACCGGGACCGAGCCGGCGATCCCGCCGATCGACGGGCTGGCTGATACGCCGTACTGGACGAACAGAGAGGCGATAGAGACGGAGAAGGTGCCTGAGTCGCTGGCGATCCTCGGCGGTGGTTCGGTCGGTCTGGAGCTCGCTCAGGTCTTCGCCCGGTTCGGAGCGCAGGTCACCGTCGTGGAGGCCCTCGACCGGCTACTCGCGATCGAGGAGCCAGAGGCGAGCGCACTCGCCGCCGAGGCCATGGGCCGCGACGGCGTCACAACCCACCTCGGAGCATCTGTTCGCAACGTCTCCCACGACCTCGACGCCGGCTTCACCGTGACTCTGGGTGCTGGTGCAGGGCCGGTGCCGGCACAGCGACTGTTGGTGGCGACAGGTCGCCGCGCGGACCTCGGCAGCCTCGGGGCGGCCGTACTGGACATACCGGCCGACGCGCGGTTCATATCCGTTGATGACCACTGCCGGGTCACCGAAGGGGTATGGGCTCTCGGTGACGTCACCGGTAAGGGTGCCTACACCCACGTGTCCATGTACCAGGCAGCGATAGTTATCCGGGACATCCTCCGTGGTGGCGGTGACGGCGATCCCGGGCCACCGGCGGACTATCGCGCTCTGCCGCGAGTCACGTTCACCGACCCTGAGATCGCAGCGGTCGGACTAACCGAGGCCCAGGCGCGAGAGCAGGACATCCCGGTGCGGGTCGGGCTGTCTCAGGTGCCGTCATCGGCCCGAGGTTGGATCCACAAGGCGGGTAACGAGGGCTTCATCAAGATTGTCGAGGATACGAACCGCGGTGTGCTCGTCGGCGCCACATCGGCCGGCCCCGTGGGCGGTGAGGTGCTGAGCGCCCTCGTGGTCGCCGTGCACGCGGAGGTTCCCGTCGACCGGCTCCGCCACATGATGTATGCCTATCCGACCTTCCACCGCGGGATCGAAGACGCCCTCCGGTCGCTAGACGGCTGACCGATCGGCACCCCGTCCGCATGAAGGGCACCGTGACCCCAACTGATTGGGTGAAGGTGTCCCTCATGCCGCGCGGGTTGGCGTACAGCTGCCCCTCATGCTCGCGTAGCTCGGGTGGACCCATTCGAGGGCCTGGCTGGTTCGGGGCCGGCGAGTGGGATCAAGCACCGGGTGTCCTCGGGTCGACCGCCCACGAGGGTGCGGGGATACTGGCTGGAGCGGCTTCGCCGTCCTAGTGATTAGACGATGCTTGATCGCGACTCGCCTGGACCTCCTGCTGGTGGCACGTCGGTTGATCGTTTGGTGTCTCCGGCAGCGCGACCTGCTCAACGGCCGGCGTGGGCAGAAGGCCCGCTATTGCTCGGCGTCTTCATCGCGTTGTTCGGCCTGTTCGCCGCAGAGTCGGTGACCGGGCTCGCACATGAGGCGGAGGTTGACGCACTGCAGGACCTGCGTGCCGAGTCACCGCATGCGCTTTACACGGCCATGCGCGTCGTAGGCGCCGTCGGAGGCGGCACCGGTGTCACGATTGTGGCCATTGCCGTCGCCGGCGCGCTCTCCGTCCGCCGGCGCTGGCCGGAAGCCGCCATCTTCGCCGTCATGATGCTCGGTGCATCGCTGAACGGCCTGCTCAAGGCGCTCTTCGACCGGCCCAGGCCGGATCTGTGGATGTCGCCAACGCCGTTCTCAGGGCTGAGCTTCCCGAGCGGGCACGCGATGAGCAGCGCCACGCTTGTCGCCGCGCTCGTCGTGCTGACGTGGCGGACGCGGTGGCGGCTTCCCGTGGTGATCTTCGGGGTGATTGCCGTCATGGCGGTTGGTTTTTCCCGACTGGTCCTGGGCGCCCACTACCCCTCCGATGTGCTCGGTGGGTGGGCCTTTGCCTTTGCCTGGGTCAGCGGTGTGAGCCTCGCCCTGACGAGGAGGCGAAGCCCGCCCGGCCCGGTCGCCGCGCCGCCCGAGACGCGAGCGGCCGGCTGACCCCTCCATGGCCAGCTGGTGCCGTAGGCGCGCGCTCCCTGGCGACGGCGTCCACGGTGACTGCACCCTGGCCGGCCGCGACGACGGGATTGAGCTCGATCAGATCGAGGTTTCGATCGAGGAGCAGCCCCGCAACCTGGGCGGCGATGCGGGCAACGGCAGCAATGTCGATGGCGCGGCCGCCGCGGTCGCCGTGGAGCAACCTCGCCCCGGCGAGGTCAGCCATCGCCGACTCGATCGAGCCGGCGCGAGCAGGCAGCGGCACCACCGCGACGTCGTTGAGGACCTCGACCCAGGTCCCACCGAGCCCGACCACGACGGTTGGGACGACTCCCTCCCGCCGGGCGGCTACCAGGATCTCGATCCCCGGCTCGGCCATCCTTTCGACGAGGACGGCCGTCGACGAATGACCAGGCAACCGGCGGAGCCGTGCGAAGGCGGCCAGGACGCCGTCCTCATCGGTCAGGTCGAGGGCAAGCGCGCCGAGTTCTGTCTTGTGCAACAGGCCTGGAGACGACAGCTTGAGTACGACGGGAAAGCCGATGCGACGGGCGGCCGCAGCCGCCTCGTCTGCGGAGTCGACAACGACCCCCGCGGGGACCGGGATCCCGTTCGCCCGTAGCAACGACTTCGCCTCGTGTTCGGCGAGCCAGCGGCCAGGCTGCCTGGCCTCCGGTGGATTGCGTGGTGGTTTCCACGGTGAGTTCGCCCTGCTGGCCGCCGCTGCGATCTCCGTTAGTCGCTGAGCC
>DATBRJ010000284.1:0-3380 GCA_036560395.1 Actinomycetes bacterium
GTAGCCCCAACCTACCCCTATGCGAACCGCGTGCCGCGGGTCGAAGGGCCCACGATTCGGCTGTCATCCCGATGTCAACCGCAACAGTAGACGTCGGCCCGATGGGCGATGGCCAGGATGTCGACCCCAATCCGTCCCGGCTCCGCAAGGGACCGACACGAACGGTTCTGCGCCTGAAACTGTCGCCGATACGTGTGGGAGGACGCCTCCAGCGAGGCCGCCTCGGCGCGCCGTAACTCCCAAGACTGCCGAAGTTGACACGTAATCGAACTTGTGTTCGACTGCGCGCTGGTTGCCTCGTGTCCCGGGACGTTGAGGTCATGGATCCAACCAACTCAAGATGGCAAGTCTTCTGGGCCCTTCACCACGCGATCGCTGCAAACGGCCACTCCCCCACCGTTCGCGAGCTCGCCGAGGTTGTAGGACTCGCGACAGGGACGGTGCACCACCACCTGAAGGCGCTCAAGCTCGACCGATGGATTGACTGGCCTGCGGGCAAGGCTCGCTCGATCACCATCCTTCGCGTTCCCACCGCCGAGCCCACTCGCCCACCGACAAGCCTCGCGGGTCCGGCGGTGATGCCCGGGAATGGAGGGCTGAGACCGGCGCGCGTCCACGTGGACCTCTCGGAGTTCGCGATCGCTGCCGGACCTCCCACGGCGGTGCAGCCGATCGAGGATGCCCTTGCCGAGACCGGCCTCAACCTCCAGGACGGGGACTTCTTCACCCACCGCGTGGAAGGCGACTCCATGCGCGACGCCGGCATCCGCGAAGGCGACGCCCTGCTGGTCCGGCGACAGGCCAATGCCCGCGAAGGCGACATCGTGGTCGCGACGATCCCCGACGAAGTCACCGGCGAGCCGCGCGCGACCATCAAGCGTCTCCCGCGCAACGGAGGCACGCGCCTTCTGCCGGAGAACCCTGCCTACGAGCCGATCGAAAACGACGAGATCACCATCATCGGCAAGGTGATGGGGCTCTGGCGTGCTCCTGTCTGACGGTGGCCTTGACGTCCTTTCGAAGCTGACGCCGGCTTCCGCCCGATCACGGAGATTCAGAGCCGGAGCAGCCCTTGCGCCTTCGCCCACTCGAAGAACTCGGCGCCGCTACACGGCAGCCGCGCATCGGTACTGCGTAGCTGATCGACCAGCCGCTCTGCCTCAGGGAGGAGCAGGTCGCCAGCGTTCAGGCCGTTCGCGATGAGCCATAGGGTCCCGTGGACCGTCACACCCCTCGCTTGGGCCGCCTGCGTTCCAGCTCGTTCATCGATCACTGCGATTCCACCGTTGACCTCGGCCCAAGCCAACACCGATGCCTCGCCAATATCCCGTTCGCCGGCACCAAGGACCCGCACGTAGTGTGCGAAGGCCCGCAGCTCGGCCAGACCATCGCAGGCAACGATTTCGAGCCAGCCGGCAGTGCGGACATCGGCGAGCGGCGGATGCGCCGGCTCACCGGCCCGCAACTCATCCAGCACGGCCTGCGGGACAACGCGACGGTAGGCGGCCTGGACCTTGGGCAGCATGCTGCCGGCGGCGAACGGCCAGGCGTCCCGCCCGCGCGAAGTGGCTGAGCGGCGACGCATTGAAGACCAGCGCCGTCACGGAAGCGGATCGAACTCGCGTTGGTACGCCTCGATCGGCAGGGCGGCAAGCTCCGGCAGATCCTCCTTGGTGATGGATCCCCACAGCAGGTCGATAGTCCGGTTGGCGCCCAGCTTGCCGGCGCGGTATCCCCCCAGCACCGCGCGCGCGTAGCTCCGTGGCACGTACGGTGGGTGGAGTTCCTCGACGAAGCCCATCCCAAGCTCGAGGTAGTCAGCCCGGGTCGGCGGGTGGGCGAGGAGGGCTCGGTGCTCACCTTCGTTCACCAACTCAAGGTTCTTAAGTTGACTGCACAGAGCCGACCAGCTCACGCGGTACTCGACCCCGAGCCGGATCGCCTTCTCTCGAGGCTCGCCCGTCAACGTTCGCCATCGCTGGGTGAGCGAGCCGCGAGGAAGCAGGAGATGCACGGCGAATCCGTTGATGCGGCGCTCCGTCTCGCTTCCGACGTCGGCGACAGACAGGTCGGTGGAGTACTCGTCCGCGAAGACGTGGTGACCGATCTCGTGCGCCAACGTGAAGCGGCGACGGCCCGCTTCGGTGTTGCCGTTGATCACGGCGACGCCAGCATCGTCAATCGACACATAGGCGCCGTCGCCACCGCGATCTCCGAGCGCAAGCGCGAAGCAGAGCACGCCAAGTTGCTCGGCGACCTCCCCGAGTCCAAGGAGCGGCCCACCGTCCGGCCGCACGGCAGCGCGTACTCGTGCCGCCGCCCGTTCGGCGTCTGCCAGGTCCGATGGTGGCCGAAGCCGCAGATCGGTGGCCGCAGGACTGAGGATCCCCTGTTCGACCAGGAACTCCACGTCGCTGGCGACCTTCTCGACCGCTCGGTCAAGCGGCACGGAAAGCTGGCCGGCGGCGGCATCGGTTCGTCGACTGACGACTGCCTGTGGTCCCTCGACCAGGAACCAGTCGAGCGGGCGGCCGAGTGCTGCGGCGATGCGGGCCAACTCGACGGCCGATACCCTTCGGGTTCCCGCCTCGATCTTCGCCACAGCCGTGCGGTCCAGGTCGATCGTGGCGGCAAGCTCTGCCTGGGTCAGCTCGGCTTCGATCCGGGCATCGGCGACGCGCTGACCTAGCTGCTGCTGATCGAACTGCTGGCCCCCAGGCATGATGTGCGATTTTAGCACAATGGCCAGCACCGCCCCGCGGATCTCGGCTCGATACGACCCGACCTCCAGTACCCCGCCGAGCATCGCGACCCGCTCCTGCATGCCGATCACGCCGTGGCCAGTGCCGTTGCCGACCTATTGGACGAGACCAATGCGACTGGCCGGTTGGTAACCCGCATCCGTAGCACACCAGGGTTGGGAGCCGCTGCCTATCGGACTCTTGCGGGATGCCGCCATCCGATAGGTCACGCGGGGTCGCCTGTCTGCGGGGTTGTGCGGTAGCCTCCCGGCGCGTCCAGGATCTGGTCCAGGAGGCGCTACCGCCCGGTCGCGATCGTCCACACGACGCCGAGGTGCCGGCCGGGCTTCGTGCTGGCGACGGGAGTGCGCGCGGAGGGGACTGCAGTGACGACGAGGGCCGCCCGGCGGCGTGGGGCGGGGTACACGATGGAGGACGTCCGCGCCCATCTGGCTGGCCAGAGCAAGGACGCGCTGGTCGAGTTGCTGATGTCGCAGGCGGCCACCGACGCGTGGCTGCGTGATCGCCTGTTGTTGGAGACGGCGGGCGGCAGGTCGGGCGGTGTGGATCTGGCCACCTTCCGAGCCGCCATCGACCGTGCCGTGGAACCCGACGACTACGAGGACTACCGCCCGGCCT
>DATBRJ010000285.1:0-5520 GCA_036560395.1 Actinomycetes bacterium
ACCGCCGAGCCTCGAAACGTCCCTGCGGGTACAGCGCACGCAGATGATCGATCGTCGCGGTGGTCAGCAGATGCACCACGGCGATGTCGAAGAACGTCCCGGGCGGCAGCTCGAAGTCGGTCACCGTGTCCCTGTGGTCCAGACCGGCCATGTCCGGCCAGTATTCCTCGGCCGTCGCCGCCGGGGATATGTCACCCGGCCGCGCTTCCTCCAGGGTCACCTCCCGGCCGAACGCCCGCGAAAGAACCTGGTTCACATCACCTTGCCCGGAGGTGACGACGGTCCCGTCAGGCAAAGTGATCCGCACTGGGGTCGTCGCCGCCCCGCCCTGCGGCGGCTGGGTGTAGACGGCCCGGAAGTCGAAGAAGTTGCCCCACTTGCGCGGGTTTTTGGCCCCGCCGACCTTCCCGCTGGCGCGGTCTACCACGGCGAACTGCCTGTCCCCGAGCAGCCCCCGGCCGCTCACCTCCGAGGAGTTCAGCTCCTCGCCCATCATGGATTTCACCGGATAGCGCCACAGCGCCACAACGGAGCCAACCCGGGATGTTCCGGAAGACAGTGACGAATCGGTTCGCATGGCGTCCCCTAGGTGCCAGCTCAATCGTCTGGATCCAGGCTTGCCCGCAGGCAATCTGCTGTCAACCTGAGACAGTCCACCCCGCCCGGCAGTCAGCCGACGATCTCGATCTAACCAGCTGACCGACCCATCGCACGCAGCGGGCACCGGTGCCCTTGGTCCCGAAGTACCGGTGACGCGTATAGCTTTGATCGGCTGCGTATGAGAAGGTCCACCGTCGGCCATCGTGCGGCGTTAACGATCAGCCTGACTGCGGTACCTACTGCGGTACGACCTACGCACTACCGGGTCGCCCCGGCTAGTCGCCGAGCGGGTCGGCGACGAGGCCACTGGCGACCGTCGCCCGCTCACCGGAGCCGGCGTGGTCGAGTCGACAGCGAGTGCGAGAAGAGATCCGTGCCCTCGGCGGTCAGTCAGACTCGAACCGCCCCAGGCGGAGACGCCGGCCCGTCGGGGGCGGGGCTCGATCCCCGTCGCTGTCGATGGTCAGCAGGAACCAGGCCGCGAACACGACAGCGGCGCGGCGTCAATCTGGTGGTCACCCACCCAAGTGCGCGAACCAGACACCGCCAGACACTGGCTCAGTGCTGTGGGCTGCGGACCGGGAGTGCGCCCACAGCCTGGCCGATGCACTCGCCTTGGACCAGCCCGAGCTCGGTCGCCGGTCGGAAGTGGATCCCGCCGTACAGCCTGGACAGGGCCGCCTCCTGGGCGGCGTGGCCGAACGAGCGGAATTGGCGGGCCGGCAGCCCGCGCTCGTCGTGGGTGTGGTCGACGAAGGAGTAGGCATGACCGAACAGGTCGGCCAGGACGGTGAAGGCGGCGCCGGATTGGACCGAGTGCCCTGACGGGTACTCGGGGAACGGCGGGGTGTTCAGGATCGGCAGCCAGCCCGGGTCGATGCGCTCGCGGATGTAGCTGACGGGTCGGAGCAGGTTGTAGCGGTACTTGGCGTTCCAGCACGCGACGAACGCGTCGCTGACGGCGAGGCCGACCTTGAGGTAGGTCTCGGCGGCCGTCATCAGCGAGACCCGCTCGGCCCGTAGCACCTGGGTGGCGATCGAGAACGAATGGCCCGGCGGTGCTGCGGTGATCCCCGGGTCGTCCGACCAGAACACGGCGATGGCACGCTGCTCCGGGGTGAGGTGGTTGACCGCGTCGTAGACCTCCATGGCCTCGGCGTGGAATGTCGAGGACGGGTCCGCCGAGTAAGGGGTGTGATCACCGGGCGGGCAGGCGGCCCCGGAGGTGAGCACGACGCAACGGTTGGCGCCCCAGAACGGCTGCAACGCGGGCTGGAAACCGGGCGGCGTCGGTACCCACAGCCCGGGGCCGACCGGCGCCACGTAGTTGGGCGGGAAGTTGCGCAGGTATCCCTCATGGCCGCCGTCATCCGCCGACCATTCGAAGATTCGTCGAGCAACGGTGCGACCACGTTGGATAGAGCGGGCCAGCAGTCGTCGGTGCACCTCATGCGCGAACTGTTCGACCAACGAGCGCTCCAGCTCGGCAATCGCGGCCTTGTTCGCATCAGCGGTGGTGGGGAACAAGAAGCGCGCGATGTCCGCCAGCGCCGCGTTGGCGGCGACCGGCCAGTGTAGGTCTGCGCGCCCGTGCGGCAGGTCGGGCGGGTTCGGCAACACCCGGCGCAGCGACCGGTAGCGCCGGGATCCGGGCACCACGGCCTCGTACAGGGTCAGCCCGATGTAGCCGAGGGCGCGGGCCGCCACCGGCGGGGTGTATCCGGGCGTGGTCCTGATCAGCGTCCGGGTCAGGTCCAGCCAGGTAGTGGCCACCCGCGCGTCGAAGCGCTCCGGAGCCGGCCCGTCGGTGCCGGCGACCGCCGGTGCGGTGCCGACCGCCGGCACCACCACAGCAGCGGCGGTCGCCGTGGCCCCGGTGAGAAAGTGCCTGCGGCTGAGCGCGTCACCGCGCTCGGATGTGTCCTTGGTGCTCACCGGCAACTCCCCGGCAGGAGCCCGGACGCAGTGGGTCCGTTCACTGACAACGCATACAGCACGGCCCTACCCTCGTGGCGTGATTCGTGCCAGGGCATGTCGCCGGATTGGTTGCCGGCGCTCCCAAGCGCGGTTACTAGCGGGCGGAGCAACACGAAGAAGCCAGGGTGGTGCTCGTTCCCGGCCAGGGGGGCATGGTTGAACCAACCGTTAGAGAGGGCGGCCGCCGCACGCCAGCTGCTCTCCCGGCAGCATCAGCGGACGACTTGGAACAGCGTCCGGTTCGCATCGCCTGGTGGTGCCGGCGGAGCCTCGGGGTTCGTGTAGTCGACGAAGCCTTTGGTCGCCGTGATGCCCTCGTAGACGCTGTCAGGCGTCCCGACGAGGTGGCAGCTGACGGTCAGCGTCCCCTTGCTTCCATCGGAGTAGGCGATCTCGGCCACGAGGAGGCCTGCCCGGTTGTTCGCGACTGTGCCGTCGATTGTGTCCTGCAGCGGCGGCGGCGTCCCGGGCGCGAGCTCGTAGGTCACGAATCCCGTCACCTCATAGGTCCCGCTGCCCAGCTGCGACCCGCCCGACGCGAAGGTTTGCCAGGTGCCCCCTCCCGTCACGGCCTGGGAGTTGCCCGGATTCGAGCGGAACGTCCCGGTGCCGGTCAGGGTGATCTTCGACCCATCGACCGCCCGCGCCGACGCGATCCCGCCGGCCGAGACCGTGCCGGCCGCGAAGTCAATGCTGATGATGTCCCAGCGCATGAGATGGTTGTCGGGCCCGGCGGACGCCCCGCCCGCAAGCGCGAACACCGCCGCTGTCATGAGCAGCGTCCCGACGGTTACCAGCGCCGCAAGTCGTCTTTTCACCGCGTTTCCCTTCTAAGCGCCGTCTAGCGCACCGTGATTCGCCCTGTCGCGACCGTCTCGGTCGGCAAGTCGTAGTTGCCGTTGCCAGGCAACGTGTCGCCCGCAACGCCGTCGAACGCGCCGATCACCGTCAGCTTCAGGCGACCCACACCGGGCCCCCCAGCCCAAAGCTGAACCTCGTAGGGCACGTCCCTGAAGATCACGCCGTTCGCGAGGTTCACCGTGGCATTCCCGGAGAGCAGGGCCGTGCCGCTCTCGGAACTCGCCCAGCCGCCGGCGACGCGGCCCTCGACGGCCATCAGCTTCAGACCGAGGAAGTCGGCGTTGCCTGCCATCTGGCACTCGAAGTGGCCGCGCAACGACCCGGCCCGGACCGTCGCCCCAAGGCCGAAGTGTGAGCCGTCGATGTCACCGTCCGCGTCGACGTCCGCGGCGAAGGTGCCCGTGCCGCCGCCGCTGACCACGATCGGCTCTCCTGCACCAGCGGCCGGCCCGAAGAGGGTCGCCAAAGCAACTGCCGCGATCACTACGAGTCCAGACATCGGGCTCCCCCCAACCCTCGCCGACGTCGCGTTCGCGATCCGCCGGATCGCCTCCGCCCGGGAACTAATCCCGCAAACGGAATTGATCCCGCAAAGCGAGGGCCGGAGTGTACTGCCTCGTGGCAACGCACACAAGTCGGCCGACGGCCGATAGGCGGGTTCGCGGCAGCGTTTGCAGGCCACGAGTGGCCAGCCTGGGCCGCACACCTCCCGCACGAACTGCCGCGCTTGTGCTCACTACGATGCTCGACGCTCCGGTGGAGGCTTCAACTCTAATTGTCGCGTACCGGGGAGGCGCGGATGTTGTCCGTCTGCACGATTGTGCCGTCAGCCCTGGCGGTGCCGACGAGGGCGTCCGCGTGTGGATCGTTCGGCCCGCATCTCTCGAACTCGACTTGATACCAACAAATGCACTCGGGATGCTCACACCCATCGAGTGCTACGCCAACAGGCTGGCCGACTTCACCGAACATGTCGGGAGCCGGCTACGAGAACAGAACACGAACCGAAGTGGCCTGAGAAGCCAGAAACCCCGCTCCACCGAACCAGGGGCACCCCACTGCTGATGGGCCTGGAGGAGCACGTCCAGCGGTTCCGGTTCCTGATCCGCGACCGCGACGCGAAATTCGCCGGCCGGGTTCGACGCGGTATTCGCCGCGGCCGGCATCCAGGTGCTCAAGACTCCGCCGCGAGCGCCGAAGGCGAACGCGCACGCCGAACGCTGGGTCCGCACGGTACGGGCTGAATGCGTGGACTGGGTGCTCATCTGGAACCGCCGCCACCTCGAACGTGTCCTGGCCGACTACGTCAGGCACCACGCCGGCCGCCCGCACCGAGGCATCGATCTTGACCGGCCCGCCCCGCTGGCCGACATCACCCCCGCCCGCACTGACCGGGTCGGGCGCATTTAATGCATTGATGTCCTGGGCGGGCTCATTCACGAGTACGAACCTCGTGGCCTGATGAGCGCCGCGCATCCTGCTCGTCGCGTCCCGGCCGTTCCCCAAGGACATGCCTCGACGCGGGCCACCCGGTTCACGCCGGCCGGCGTCCACCAATGTCGAACAGGCAGCCGTCCGAGCTGACCAGGCCGGGCGTTTTGGACGCTGCGATGGTCAACCCCTGACTGCGCCGAGCAATGCGGAACTCAAGGACCCAACTTCACCAACACCTGATCAGTGAGGTTGCACCCTTCACCCTTCAGACCGCTGGTGCGCGAGGCGTGGTTGATCGACAACGACACCCTCGAACAGGCCGCGGGAGCCCTCAAGTGACTTTGATATTGACGGCGGATGCGCGCTACCGCTGTTCGGTCTCACAGTCACGGGTTCGTTGGAAGCGTGCAGCAGCATCGGCGTACCAAGCGACCTCCAGCAGGGTTGCCGGCGGCAGCGGCCGTAAGTAGAAGAGATGCCACGGGAATCTCCGGACTCGTAGCTAGCGGATGGTTGAGAGTCCGGTCTAGTTCTCCTCGTCCTCGTCGGGCCAGTGCGTCGGTTCTCTCAGACCCTCCGCAGCGCGACGAAGGTCATCGGTGAGCGCGTCCAGCCGATTCGCGCTCGGGTCGCTGCCGCCTCCGAGTT
>DATBRJ010000286.1:0-6702 GCA_036560395.1 Actinomycetes bacterium
GCGCCGTGCTGGATGTCGAGCAGTGTCTCGCGCAGCCGCATCGTCGCCGGGCCGGGCCCGCCGTCCCCTACTGTCCACTCGGCGCCGACCTTCTTCACGGATCCGACGGGTGTAATGACTGCGGCCGTACCACAGGCAAAGACCTCTCTGATCGAGCCGTCCGCGTTACCCGCCTGCCATTCATCGACGCTGATCCGGCCCTCCTCGGCGCCGTATCCGAGATCTTTCGCGAGGGTCAGAAGCGAGTCGCGCGTCACACCGGCGAGGAGCGTTCCGGTGAGTGACGGCGTCATGATCCGCGCAGTGCTCCGCGATCCGTACACGAAGAAGAGGTTCATGCCTCCCATCTCCTCGATCCAGCGGTGCTCGACCGCGTCGAGCCAGACCACCTGGTCACAGCCCTGGTCGGCGGCCTGAGCCTGGGCGACGAGGGACGCGGCATAGTTGCCGGCGCACTTCGCCTCGCCGGTCCCGCCGGGCGCGGCGCGACTGTAGTCCTCGGAGAGCCAGACAGTGACCGGCTTAACGCCGCGGGGGAAGTAGGCGCCGGCGGGCGAGGCGATGAGGACGAAGAGGCACTCGCCAGCAGGACGGACCCCGAGACCTACCTCGGTGGCCATCATGAACGGGCGCAAGTAAAGACTGTGCTCGTGGCTCTCAGGCACCCAGTCCCGATCCTGGGTCACCAGCGCGTGGGCAGCGTCGATGAAGAGGGACTCCGGCAGTTGCGGCAGGGCGAGCCGGGCGGCTGAGCGCTGGAAGCGCCGGGCGTTCTCGTACGGCCGGAAGAGCGCGATGGTTCCGTCGACCTGCTTGTACGCCTTTAGGCCTTCGAAGATCAGCTGGCCGTAGTGCAGCGCCATCGTCGCGGGGTCGAGCTCGAAGCTGCCGTACGGCCGCAGCTGAGCGTCGTGCCAGCCGCGGGCGGCACTCCATCGCACGGTGACCATGTGATCGGTGAAGTAGCGGCCGAACCCAGGATCGGCTACCCGTCGGGCGCGCTCATCTGCGGCGAGCGGCGACGCGGTGGGCCGCAGCTCGATCTCCACGTCAGTGGTCCCGTATGTCATCTCGCTACGCCCTTCGCTTGCGTGTGTCACACCGGTCACCTGAAGGGAACGGTAGCCGACGCATCCCAAGATGTGGACGCCTACGGCCCCCGACCGCCAGAACCCGTCAGGCGGCTACTCGATGGACGATCGCGTCGCCGACCTCGTGGGTCGGGCGAAGGGTGGCACCACGGGCGGCCAGGTCTGCGGCAACCGCTGCCTCGACCTTCGCCGCCGCCTCGGCGAACCCGAGGTGGTCGAGCATCATCGAGACGGAAAGAATCGTCGCAGTCGGATCGGCGACTCCTCGGCCGGCGATGTCCGGCGCCGATCCGTGTACAGGCTCGAACATGGCCGGATTACGGCGGCTGCCGTCGATGTTTCCGCTGGCAGCCAGGCCGATGCCGCCGGATATGGCGGCCCCGAGGTCGGTGAGGATGTCGCCGAAGAGGTTGTCCGTGACCACGACATCGAAGCGACGCGGCTGGCTGACGAAGAACATGGCAGCAGCATCGACGTGGCAGTAATCGACGGCGACGTCGGGGAAGTCGGCTGACACGGCGCTGACGGTGCGCTGCCAGAGATCGCCTGCGTGGGTGAGCACATTCGTCTTGTGGACGAGGGTCAGGCGCCGCCGCGGGCGAACTGCAGCACGGCGGAACGCGTCACGGACGACGCGCTCGACGCCGAATGCCGTGTTGAGGCTCTCCTCGGTCGCGAGCTCCTCGGGCGTCCCCCTCCGCAGCACTCCCCCGGCGCCGGTGTACGGGCCCTCTGTGCCTTCGCGTACGACGAGCATGTCGATGTCGGCAGGCTCGACGCCGGCCAGCGGCGTGCGCACTCCGGGATAGAGGCGTACCGGCCGCAGGTTCACATAGTGGTCGAGCTCGAACCGCAACCGCAGCAGCAGACCGCGCTCAAGCACGCCACTGGGCACGGTCGGATCCCCCACCGCACCAAGCAGGATCGCGTCATGGTCGCGCAGGTCGGTGAGCACGGAATCGGGCAGCGTCTCCCCGGTCGCATGCCAACGGCGGGCGCCAACGTCGTACTCGGTCGTCTCGATCTTTACACCGCTGTCCGCCGCTGCGATCTCCAGCACCTTGCGGCCCTCGGCGACCACCTCAGGGCCAATGCCGTCGCCGGGAAGGACCGCAACCCGAAGTGAGCGCATCGATGGTGGTGGCTGCGCGGGCTCTGCGCTGCTCACCCGGTGCGGCCGGTCGGGCCGCCGTTGTCTCGCCGATCCAGTGCCTCCTGGACGGCCTGGCTGCCCTTCTCCTGCCCCTCTGTCTGCTCCTCTGTCATGACTTCCTCCGCCGCGTTGACTGTTTCTGGTGCCTATCGATCGGCTGCGCGGGGCGCCCGCGCAGCGGTGGCGGAGGGGGAGGTCGCGGGTTCGTCATGGCTGGCTCGCAGTCCGTCGGCTCGGGTGGCCGGCGGATCCTTGACGCCGATTGCCGCGACGGGGAGCCGGCCGATCAGGCCCCGTCGCGGCGGCGAAGGATGAGTACGAACCGCATGGTGCGGACGAGCCTAACGGGCGTTGCCCGGCGTTGTCTCGGTATCCGGCGAGTCGTCTCGTCAGATGAGATGCAGCGACTCGGTCGGCGGCCTGCAGCACTCGGTCGGCCCGCTTGACCGACCTGGTTGCGATCATTCTGGCGGCGATTCCCCATTCGCATGTCCTCGGTTATCGTCGGAACATGTGGTCCCGGCGAGCGGTCCTGCTCGCGGCGCGCCCGCTCATCGGCGTGCTCGCGGTCTCGCTGACTTTAGGCGCAGCGGCACCGGCCGCGGCGCCCCGCGACCCCAGGCCGTCGATCAACCCGGCCCGTCCCTTCGATCATGCGACGCCCCCGGCGACCGGGCAGTCCCCGATCAATGACCTGTTCAGCCAAGGCGCCGCTGCGATGGTGCCCATCGCGAGGCCCCGCCCGTACACCAAGGCCGACGCCGGCTGCATCCGTCCGTCTCCAGGCGGCGGCTGCATCACGCCGCGGACGGAGTGGATGCTCGGGGAGCTGGGTCGCGCGTTCGGCGGCCTGCCAGGGCCGATCGTCAAATCGCTCGGCTGTTGGGACCTGCACCTGTGGAACCCGAGCTCGGACCATCCGCTCGGCAAGGCCTGCGACCTCTACGTCGGACCGACTGGACAGTTCGCGAGCCCTCAGGAGCAGGAACTCGGCTGGCTGATCGCCTGGTGGCTACGTATCAACGCGAAGGCGCTCGGTGTGAAGTACGTCATCTGGCAAGGCCGGATCTGGTCGCAGCACCGCGACGCCGAGGGCTGGCGAGCCTATGACGGCGGCGGCATCTACGACGTGGAGGAGGCCGTCGGCGGCCACTTCGACCACATCCACGTCTCGATGCTCGCCTAACCCTCGGCGCTTGTCAGGCGGTGTCCCGGCGGAGGATGAGCAGGGTCCCGGTCGTGGCGAGCGCCACCGCGTAGGCCACGAGAAGCAGGCCACCGCCCACCGGGTCGAGCAGCCCACTGCGGTCCCTGCCGAGGACCGCGTCCGCGGCGCCGCCCGGTAGCCAGCCGTAGAGCTGCGGAGTCCGCATGACAATCGGCACGACGTTCTCGGCGACCAGGTTCCAGAGCAGTGCGGCAACGAGCGCGACCGTCTGGTTGCGGGTCAGCACGCCGAGGGCGACACCCATCAATCCGTACAGCGCACTAATTCCAATGGTCGCAAGCGCTGCCTCAGCGGATGCGACGGGTGACAGCGCAGTGCCGTTGGCGAGCAGCACGGGCAGCACGACGAGCAGTCCCAGCATGAGGGCCAGTACCGAGACACCGACGCCGACGATCACGCCGGTGAGCATCTTGGCCATCACGACACGACGCCTTGCCGGCGTGAGGAGGAATGTTCTGGTCACCGTGCGGTGCGTCCACTCGCCGGCGACAGCGATGACACCGATGAGCAAAGCAACGAAACCGAGCAGTTGGGCGGGCGACCGCAGGAAGCCGGGCAAGGTTTCCGGACCGAGCGGCGGCGCATCGCCCTCGCCTGCCGTTGCGACGGCGAAGACCGCGAACACGATGACCAGAGCGGACGCCGCGGCGACAATGACACGAGGCCCGCGGATCGTCGCAAGCTTCCTGAGTTCGACACGAACGAGGGTCTTCATCGGAGTGCTCCTGTCGTTGTACGGGCGAGGAAGAGGTCTTCGAGTGATTCATGGCCGCCATCGGCGAGCAGGATGTCCAGGTCGCCGGACACCACTTCTCGGCCGCGGTCGATCAGCAGCGCGTCATCGATGGTCTGCTCGAGTTCGGCGAGCTGGTGGCTGGACACCAGGACCGTACGACCCTGCCCGGCCAGCATCCGCAGGAATCCACGCAGCCAATGAATGCCACCGGGATCGAGGCCGCTGGTCGGCTCGTCGAAGATCAGCACCTCTGGGTCGCCGATCAGCGCGTCGGCGATGGACAGCCGCTGCCGCATGCCCGACGAGAAGGTCTTGACTCGTCTGGTCGCTGCGTCGGCCAGGCCGACGAGCTCGAGGACTTCCTCAACCCGCCGGCGGCTCGCGCCCACAGTGGCTGCGGAGATGTGAAGCGCGTCCCTGCCGCGACGGCCGGGATGGAAGGAATCCGGATCGAGGCTGGCACCGATGAGCCGGGCGGGGTTCGACAGCTCCCCATATGAGCGGGCGTCGAATCTGGCGCTGCCGGCGGTCGGCCGGGTGAGGCCGAGCAGCATCCGCAGCGTCGTGGTCTTGCCTGCGCCGTTCGGGCCCACGAAGCCGGTGACTCGCCCAGCGCGAACGGTGAACGTGAGATGGTCGACCGCGGTCAGTCCTGGATACCGCTTGGTCAGCCCATCGGCATGGATCGTTGTCATGGGTCCGACGGTACGAGCGCGAGATCATCCCCGTCGTCGCCTCTGAGGCCGCACCTCGGTGTACACGACCGGGCAGACGAGTACGCCCGATGGCGTACACCGTCGCGTCAGCGCCCCGGCACGACGAGCCCAGACTCATATGCAATGGCCACGAGCTGGGCCCGATCGCGGGCACCGAGCTTGGCCAGGATCCGGCCCACGTGGGTCTTCGCGGTAGCTGCGCTTAGCACGAGCCGGTCGGCGATCTCCGCATTCGACAGTCCCTCGGCTACCAGGGCCAAAACCTCGCGTTCCCGCTCGGTGAGCAACCGAACGATCTCGCTAGCCGGCTGACCGGGCGCCGGGCGCTGAACAAGATCGGCGATCAGCCGCCGGGTCACCGTCGGCGCAAGCAGCGCTTCGCCCCCGGCGACGACCCTGACCGCAGTCAGCAGGTCCTCCGGCATCACGTCCTTAAGCAGGAAACCGCTGGCGCCTGCCCGCAGTGCGCCGTAGACGTACTCGTCGAGGTCGAACGTGGTAAGCACCAGGATCCGTACGCCAGCACAGCCGGGGTCGGCAACGATCTGGCGGGTTGCGGCGATGCCATCGGTGCCAGGCATCCGGACGTCCATGAGCAGGACGTCTGGTCGCGCCGTGCGGGCCAGCGCAACCGCGGCGATGCCGTCCGCGGCCTCACCGACCCACTCCATGTCGGCGGAAAGGCCGATCTGCACCCGGAACCCGTCCCGGACCAAGGCCTGATCATCGGCGATCGCCACCCGGATGGTCACTGGACCACCCGCGGACCGCGATCAGCGTCTCGTGGTCGTGTGGCAAGGGCGTTCGGCAGGACCGCGGTGACTCGCCAACCGGCCGAATCAGGTCGGGGACCTGCCTCCACTGTGCCGCGAAGGGCTTCCACCCGCTGCCGCATCGCCGTCAACCCGGTCCCTGAAGCCGGTACGGCTGCCTCGGCGGCCGCGGCCGTTGATCCCTCGTCGCACACTATGATGCGTACCCGCTCGTCCGACACATCGACCTGAACGTCGGCTCGCTTCGCGCCCGAGTGCCGCACCACGTTGGTGAGCGACTCCTGCACGACCCGATACGCAGCGCGACTCGCCTGGACCGACACCATCCGTGGGTCTCCGTGAACCTGGAGGTCCACGCGCAGGGATCGGCCGGACACGGACGCGACAAGGCGGTCCAGGTTCGACAGGTCCTGGTCGCTCTCCCTACCCAGGACGGCGACCAGCTCGCGGGTCTCGGCGAGCGCCTGCCGGCTCGCCGTCTCGGCGGCCGACAGTGCGGCAAGTGCCTCCTCCTCTCGGCCGGCCGCGAGCGCCATGCGTGCGGTGCTCGACTGCACCGCGATGCTCGCCAGCCCGTGTCCGACCACGTCGTGCAGATCGTGAGCGATGCGCAGCCGCTCCTCGACCATGGCCCGCCGCCGCAGCGCCTCGCGTTCCGCGGTGCGGGCCGCGGCCAGGAGACCGCCGAGCAGCGCGATGGCCGCCAGCAGGACGTACAGCGCGATCGTGTCAGCGGCGGGGCCATCGCGCCACGTGACGGCGAGAACGCAACCAGCCGCCATCGCGGCGATCGCGCCGACTCCCCCGAAGAGAGCAGGCCGGAACGGCCGCCGTCGCGCCTGCAGCACCAGCGCGGCGAGCAGCACATATGGCGGCATGATCGGATAAAGGATGGCCGCGGCGATATATGCCGCGGTCACCAGAGTCAGCATCCGGCCTGGCCGGTCTCGCCACAGCAGGACGGCGGCGCCCTGCACGATCGCGAGCACGGTCACCAGACCGGCC
>DATBRJ010000287.1:0-11777 GCA_036560395.1 Actinomycetes bacterium
AGGTCACGACCGCACGGCGCTCGAGTACGCAGCACGTGCGCTACGGCTCGGAACGCGCAACGCCTCGTTCTCTTATCACAGGGGCGCGATCGAACTCGCTCTCGGCAAGCGCGCGGTAGCCCGAGCCGACCTGGGCCGGGCGCTTGCGCTCAACCCGTACTTCTCTCCCATCCACGCCGGCGCGGCGCGGACCGCACTCGACTCGCTCGGCGGTGCGCGATGACTCGACGGTGCGCGATGACACTAGTGTCGCGTGTCCAAAGTCTCTTTGCGTTGGCCCGGTCCCGCTGGCGCCTTGCTGCGTTCTCGGTCGCCCGCGTACCTCCAGTACGCCGGGCTCCCTGCGGCCTTGCCAGTCATCCAGCGGTCCTCGGGCCACCGTCAAAGGACCTCGGACACGCGACACTACGGCGCGGGGTGATCGCACTCGCGATGGCGGCGATCGCCATGTTGGCCGTCGCCGGTCCCACCTCCGCTGGGACATCGCCTCCTGCCCGCGCTGCTCAGGTCGCCGCACCCGCACATCCGCTGGGCAATGCGACGACGAACCAGTACGTCGGGCTGCGCATCGGAGTGGATCGGATAGACATCGACTACGTCCTCGACCTCGCCGAGCTGACCGCGTACCGGACCTGCCAGGAGGAGCTGCACCGGGCGTGCGAGCCCGGCGGCCGGGGCACACCGGCGGAGGCGACTCGGCTTTGTACGCCGATTGCCCGCGACCTGCAGCCCACCGTCGATCAACGTCGGCTGAGGCTGTCCATCGACCGGGCGCAGCTGGCCTTCCTGGCTGGAGTAGCCGGTCTTTCGACCGCACGGCTCGAATGCGGGCTGTCGGCGCGTACATCGATCGCCGCCGGCGACCGGATCCACCTGGACAACGACGCGTACCCCGGCAGCATCGGGTGGCGGGAGGTCGCGGCGACCGGCGCCGGACTCTCGCTCGCCGCGAGCGATGTCCCCGCCACGTCGGCAAGCGTCCGGCTCACCCGCTACCCGACCGATCTGCTGTCCTCGCCTCCTGATGCCAGGACCGCCGACGTCGTCGCCGGTCAGCTCACGAGCGCGGCCGCGAGCGGCCGTCAGGCGGCCGGACCACCCGCTCCGCCCATCGGCGAGCGGGGCCAGGCTGGGGCCACCGCGGTAGCGCCCCGCGGCCTGGACCGGCTCTCGGTCGCCTATACCGACCTGGTGTCGCGCCATAAGCTCACCCTCTGGTTCGGCACGGCGGCTCTGGTTGCCGCGTTGCTGCTTGGCGGTCTGCATGCGATCGCACCCGGCCACGGCAAGACGATCATGGCCGCTTATCTGGTCTCGGCCAGGGGAACAGCGAGGCAGGCCGCCACGATCGGACTGACCGTCGCCACGACCCATACCGCGGGTGTCCTCGGTCTGGCTATCTTGCTCACGGTCGCGTCGGTGGCGCCCGAGCGCATCTATCCCTGGCTCGGCGCGCTCAGCGGAGTACTCCTGCTGATGGTGGGCGCGACGCTGATGGTTTCGGCGCTCCGCCGAGGAGAACGAGGAGGGCGGACGGGCTCGGTACGAGTCCGCCGATCACGCCCATCCCGATCAGGGTGCGGCGCTTCGGAGGTGAAAGGTGCTCCCGGCTGCCGTGACGCTGGCCACCAGGTCGGTCCTGCCCGTGGTGGTGGTGGTCGTGGTGATGGCCCGCCGGGTGGCCGTGGTCATGGCTGTGACCATGGTTGCCTGCGCCTCCTCGGCGGAGCGCCGAAACCATCAGCGTCGCGCCCACCATCAGCAGGAGTACTCCGCTGAGGGCGCCGAGCCAGGGATAGATGCGCTCGGGCGCCACCGACGCGACCGTGAGCAAGGTAGCCAGACCGAGGACACCCGCGGTGTGGGTCGTGGCGACGGTCAGCCCGATCGTGGCGGCCTGCCTCGCTGTTCCCCTGGCCGAGACCAGATAGGCGGCCATGATCGTCTTGCCGTGGCCGGGCGCGATCGCATGCAGACCGCCAAGCAACAACGCGGCTATCAGAGCCGCCGCGCCGAACCAGAGGGTGAGCTCATGGCGCGACACCAGGTCGGTGTAGGCGACGGAGAGCCGGTCCAGGCCGCGGGGCGCTATCGCCGTAGCTCCATCCTGGCCCCGCTCGCCGATGGGCGGAGCGGGTGGCCCGGCCGCCTGACGGCCGCTCGCGGCCGCGCTCGTGGGCTGGCCGGCGACGACGTCGGCGGTCCTGGCATCAGGAGGCGAGGACAGCAGGTCGGTCGGGTAGCGGGTGAGCCGGATGCTTGCTGACGTGGCGGGGACATCGCTCGCGGCGAGCGAGAGTCCGCCGCTTGTCGCTGCGACCTCCCGCCACCCGATGCTGCCGGGGTACGCGTTGTTGTCCAGGTGGATCCGGTCGCCGGCGGCGATCGATGTGGGCGCCGACAGCCCGCATTCGAGCCGTGCGGTAGAAAGGCCGGCTACTCCAGCCAGGAAGGCCAACTGCGCCCGGTCGACGGACAGCCTCAGCCGGCGTTGATCGACGGTAGTCCGCAGGTCGCTCGCAATCGGCGTACAAAGCCGAGTCGCCTCCGCCGGTGTGCCCCGACTGCCGGGCTCGCACGCCCGGTGCAGCTCCTCCTGGCAGGTCCGATACGTGGTCAGCTCGGCAAGGTCGAGGACGTAGTCGATGGCGATCCGATCCGCTTCGATGCGCAGCCCGACGTACTGGTTCGTCGTGGCATTCCCCAGCGGATGTTTGGGTGCGGCGACCTGAGCAGCGCGGACAGGAGGCGATGTCCCAGCGGAGGCGGGACCGGCGACGGCCAAGGTGGCGATCGCCGCCATCGCGAGTGCGATCACCCCGCGCCGTAGTGTCATCGCGCACCGCCGAGCGAGTCGAGTGCGGTCCGCGCCGCGCCGGCGTGGATGGGAGAGAAGTACGAGTTGAGCGCAAGCGCCCGGCCCAGGTCGGCTCGGGCTGCCGCGCGCTTGCCGAGAGCGAGTTCGATCGCGCCCTTGTGATAGGAGAACAAGGCGTTGCGCGTTCCGAGCCGAAGCGCACGCCCTGCGTACTCGAGCGCCGCGCGGTCGTGACC
The DNA here is from genome assembly GCA_036560395.1 of Actinomycetes bacterium. GTDB lineage: Bacteria > Actinomycetota > Actinomycetes > JAKEEW01 > JAKEEW01 > DASYTV01. The sequence continues at coordinate 3,055 of DATBRJ010000287.1, forward strand.
TGCGACGTGCAATGTCCACGCGAAGGCATCCGCGGCGTAGACGCTCGGCCGCTGGTCGTACGCCGCCCGGGCCAGTCGCACTGCAGCCGTGGCATCGCCGTGGTCAGCCTCGAACAGGGCCGCCTCCAGGTCGACATCCACGCCCTGCGCACGCTGCAGATCAATGGTGGCCCTGGCCAGCGCGTACTCGTTCCGTGCCTGGTCTCGCCGTCCGGCACGGTCAAGCAGCTCGCCGTACCAGGCGATGTACTCCAGCTGCGGGCGCCGGGCGATTGCCTGCGCGGCAAGACGCTGTGCTTCCTCGACGTCGCCGCGCGCGGCACGCACCCGCGCCAGGCCGAACATCGCCGGCGCATGCTGGGGCGCAGCGGCGAGCGCGGCGCGATAGTTCCTGTTGGCGGCATCGAGATGGCCGGTGCTCCACGCGAGGTTGCCCAGCTGCTCGTCGACGAAGGCGACCTCGCCGGCGCTCTCCGACTGGGCACGTGCTGCGCTGAGCAGCCGAGTCGCGGCGGCGGTGTCAGCGCGCAGCTCGGCGTGGTAGGCGAGCCGCGCGGCGCTCGCCAGGCTCGGCTGGAGGTCGTCCATTCGCCGGGCGGCGTCGCGCCCCTCGTCGTAGCGGCCGAGTTCGGTGAGCGCGTCGGACAGCACGCCATAGGCCGCCGCACTCTCCGGATTCACCGCGATGGCCTGCTTGGCGTACTGCAGTGCCCGAGAGAAGTCATGCCGTCCGGCGGCGAGCGCGCCAAACCCGGCCAGCGCGCTGTCGTTGTTCGTTGGGGCGATGCCGAGCGAGCGATCGAGTGCGCCCTCCGCCTTGGGATAGAAGCTCGCATCGCCGCTGACGCGCGCCTGCTCGACATAGGCGGCGCCGAGCACCGCCCACGACCGGGCGTCTCTCGGCTGGGCTCGCAAGTGGCTCTGGAGTCGGCTAGTTAGGGCGTCGATGGAGCTAGCCGACGATCCGGTGAGCGACAGCGGTGCCGTGGCACCACCCCTGACAGGTGGTGCCACGGTCCGCCGCTCCCCTCCAGGTCCGGCGTTCAGGACTGCGCCGAGTCCGATCAGCAGGAAGGCCAGCGCGGCTACGGCCGCCGCGAGCACCCAGCGTGATCTGCGCTCGCTTCCCTGTGCCGATGAAGCGGGCCTGCGGAGACCGACCGTGTGGGTCGGGTGTCCACCCGCGGCGGCGGCAGGACCTACCGCCGCGGGTGACGACCCTGGCCGGGGGAGCTGGCGCATCTGCGTCACTCCACCGTGCCGGTCTGGCCGGGCTGGACCGGGTGAGCGTGCCGGCGACGGCGCCACATCCACGCCGAGCCACCGAGCAGAGCGAGCCCAGCAGCTGCGGCGAGTCCCATCGACGTTGCCGACGACATCGGCTCGTCCGACGATGCCCGCTCAGCCTGCAGGGCCATGCCGCCGCTGCCGCCGGCTGCCCCACCGGTCGAGTCGCTCGAGCCTGAGCCTGCGCCTGGCTCGGTCGACGGAGTACCGCCTGTGGAGGCGCCGCCGTCAAGAGCGGTCTTGCCCTGATCCTCTGTGCTGTTAGCGGCCGCGGCACCTCTGGGGTCCGAGCCGGAGTGAGGCAACGCGACGTACGGGAACACGTTGGAGAAGTCGTTGTCGTTCACATCGACTCCGTCGCCGAGCGTGTCCACCGCCGCGGGATGGTTCGGAAGCAACTTGCCCTCGACGACCTGCAGTGCGATGTCCACCACGTCGTCGGTAAGCCGGCGTCCGTTGGGGAAGCCGTTCTTGTCGCCGCCGATCACGCCGAGCCTGCTGTCCTGCTGGCCGGAGAACTGGTTCACGTTGAGCCGCAGCATCTCCGAGGGTGTGACCTTCGCCGGCTTGTTGAGTCCGTCGACCCCGGTGAGGAAGGCGGCGACAAGGTCGTTACGCGGCGTCGCGGGAGCGGGGATCCCGTACACCGCCTGAACGATCTTGGGCAGCTCCGGCGTCAACACGAAGGGTGCGAACTGCGCGTCGTTAGCAGGCTGCGAGTGGTTGAAGCGGTCCTTGCGGTGATAAGGCACGACCACCTCGTTGACCAGCGGGCTGCCCAGTCGCGAGACCTGAACCCAGTCGCCCGATGAGTTCCGCTTCGACGTCGTGCTCCAGATTCCGACCACGTTGTCGCCTGCGGTGAGGTCCTTCTTGGGCACCTGCAGGGCGACGGTGTTGACGTTGAATCCGGCGAGTGTGTCGGATCCGACCTCGGAGAGGTCGCCGCCGTAGAGCAGGTCGAAGACGCGCAGGTCAAGGAAGAACGGATCGTCGGCCTGACCGGCGAATGACTTGCCGCCGGCGAAGCCGGTCGGTGCCCCATGCGCCGACGTGGAGCCGAAGGACTTGACGGCCGCGTTGCGCAGGCCGGCGTAGTTGGGCATCGACGCCTTGCCGACGTACGACGGGGCGACCGGAGCCCGGTCCAGCAGCGTGAACCAACTGTCGCGCTTGGCGTCCAGGCGAGACAGCGTGTAGGACTGCCGGAAGAGCAGGTTCTCGTCGTTGAGCGAGGTGACCGGCCCGTTGTTGTAGAGGAAGGTGCCGTTGCCGGTGAAGCTGTTCGCCGGGCCTGGCGTCCTGTCGTTACGGAACGTCCACCGATAGACGATGTCCGGCCTCGCATCGCCGTTGTTGTCGATGTTGATCTCGTAGCGGGCGTCCGTGGCGAATGGGTAGAAGTTGGGACCGCCGGCCGGCTCCTCAAAGGGGATCCAGTTGGCGATCATCGTGACGGTGTCCGGTGTGTCCGGGCTGACGAACGCATAGACGTCCGTCGTGTCGTATTGCGGAAGCCCGAGGATCTGCGGTGCTTCCCGGTGACTTGACGCCCCGGCGCCGTTGGGTCCCAGCGCCGGGAGCGCTGCGGCCAGCGCGGTGGCTGTCGCGAGCGCTACCGCGCCCGCGACCAGCGGGCGGGTATGGCGTCCATAGCGGATCGTGCGTGCAGTCACGGTTGCCCCCTTCCAGGCGGTGTTCGCCACGGATCGCCGTGACCGCGGTCCGTGGGTGGTAGCGATCTGCCGTCGATTCGCCGCCGAGTTGAGGGCCGGTTGGTCCTGATGCCTTCTGTGATCGAACCGTTACCTATAGATCTGGCGTCCATGGCAGGACATCAGAATTCGGGTATCGAGATCGCTACGCGCTGTCGTACCTTTGTGCCGCACTGTCGTCGTTGTCCGAACCGCGACGTAGAGTCGTTCGACGCACCCGCGAGGTCTGCGCGCGTTCGATACCCGCGAAGCCGCGGCGATGCTGACCCGCGGGGGCGAAGCGGGCACGACCCCACGGGAAGCGGGGAAGGAACGGCCCTAAGTTACGGTTCGCACAGCCGAGCCAGGTTGACAGTGGCGCACCTCGCCGGTGCACACTCTCGATCCTGATCATGACCAGCACGTGGAGTGAATGAGCGTGTCTTCGAACGGCCAGCCCAGCAGCGGCCAGCCCAGCAGCGGCCAGCGCGACGGCGGCGGGCGCGAGGGTCGTCGTCTCGTGATCGTCGAGTCGCCCGCCAAGGCGAAGACGATCGCGGGCTACCTCGGCCGCGGCTACACCGTCGAGTCGAGCATCGGCCATATTCGCGACCTGCCAACCGGCGCCGCCGAGATTCCGGCCAAGTACAAGAAGGAGCCGTGGTCGCGGCTAGGTGTCGACGTCGAGCACGGCTTCGAACCGCTCTATGTCGTGCCCGCGGACAAGAAGGCTCAGGTCGGCAAGCTCAAGAAGGCGCTCGGCGGTGCCGCAGAACTCCTGCTGGCAACGGATGAGGATCGCGAGGGAGAGGCGATCGCGTGGCACCTCACCGAGGTGCTCAAGCCCAAGGTCCCGGTCCGCCGCATGGTCTTCCATGAGATCACCCCGCACGCGATCAGAGAGGCCGTCGACAACCCGCGTGAAATCGACCACAAGCTGGTCGACGCCCAAGAGACCAGGCGCGTCCTCGACCGGCTGTACGGCTACGAGGTTTCGCCGGTGCTCTGGAAGAAGGTCATGCCGCGTCTGTCGGCCGGCCGGGTGCAGTCCGTGGCCACTCGGCTGGTGGTAGAGCGCGAGCGGGAGCGGATCGCGTTCAAACCGGCCGCCTATTGGGATCTGACCGGAGTGTTCGACGTCGGCCGTGAGCCGCGCGGCCCGGATGAGCCAGCGACGTTCCCTGCTCGGCTGGCGGCGGTGGACGGCAGGCGGGTGGCCACCGGCCGTGACTTCGGCTCGGACGGGGCGTTGCGCGGGCAGGACCTACTCCAGCTTGACGACGTTGCGGCCAATGTCCTTGCAGCCGGGTTGCGTGACGCCGACTTCGCGGTGCGCTCGGTCGAGCGCAAGCCATACCGGCGATCACCGTACGCTCCGTTCCGCACCACCACGCTCCAGCAGGAGGCTTCCCGCAAGCTCGGCTTCGGCGCAGCGCGGACGATGCGGGTGGCGCAGCGGCTCTATGAGAACGGTTACATCACTTATATGCGTACCGACTCGACGACGCTGTCGGCGACGGCGATCGAGGCGGCGCGGGCTCAGGTGCGTGAGTTGTATGGGCCGGAGTATTTGCCCGACGTACCGCGGAAGTACGACAACAAGGTCCGCAGCGCGCAGGAAGCGCACGAGGCAATCCGGCCGGCTGGCGATGCCTTCCGCACACCTGCGCAGACCAGGCTGTCCGGCGACGAGTTCAGGCTGTACGAGCTGATCTGGATGCGCACGGTCGCATCCCAGATGAAGGATGCGGTTGGGCAGTCCGTCTCCGTACGGCTCGGTGCGAGGGCGGCCGACGGCCAGGATGCGGAGTTCGCGGCCAGTGGCAAGATCATCACTTTCCACGGGTTCCTCAAGGCCTACGTCGAGGGATCGGACGACCCGGATGCGGAGCTCGACGACCGCGAGCGGCGGCTTCCTGAGCTGGCGGAGGGCGACGCGCTGACGGTGGTCGAGCTGGGTGCCGAGGGGCACGAGACGCGGCCGCCGGCCCGCTACACCGAGGCCAGCCTGGTCAAGGAGCTCGAGGACCGCGAGATCGGTCGGCCGTCGACCTACGCGTCGATCATCGGCACGATCCTGGACCGCGGTTACGTGTGGAAGAAGGGCAGCGCGCTGGTCCCGTCTTTCCTGGCCTTCTCCGTCGTGACCTTGCTCGAGCGGCACTTCGGCCACCTCGTGGACTACGCATTCACCGCGCAGCTGGAGGAGGTCCTCGACGAGATCGCTCGTGGTGACGCGGCTCCCGTGCCATGGTTGACCCGCTTTTACTTCGGCGAGAACGGCGAGGAAGGCCTGCACCAGCTGGTCTCCGACCTCGGCGAGATCGACGCGCGGGAGGTCAACTCCTTCCCGGTCGGCGCCGGCATCGTCGTGCGCGTCGGACGCTACGGGCCATACCTGGAGCGCGGCGACCAACGGACGAATCTGCCGGCTGACCTGGCGCCTGACGAGCTGACCGTGGAAAAGGCCGAGGAGCTGCTGTCCGCGCCCTCCGGCGACAAGATCCTGGGTACGGATGCCGACACCGGGCGGACGATCGTTGCACGGTCCGGCCGCTATGGGCCCTACGTCACGGAGATCCTCCCAGAAGACGCGCCCAAGTCGGCCAAGCCGCGGACCGGTTCGCTCTTCAAGTCGATGTCGCTGGACACGATCACGCTCGACGACGCACTGCGGCTGCTGTCATTGCCGCGCGTGCTTGGGCGGGCGCCGGACGGCGAGGAGATCACCGCCCAGAACGGTCGGTACGGGCCGTATGTGAAGAAGGGTGCGGAGTCCCGCTCACTGGACAGCGAGGAACAGCTCTTCACGGTGACGCTGGACGAGGCGCTGGCGCTCTTTGCGCAGCCCAAACGCCGCCGGGGAGCAGGTGCTGGGAGCGAGCGGGCCGCGGCACCACTCGCCGAGTACGGCAATGATCCCGTCACAGGTAAGCCAATGGTTTTGAGGTCCGGACGGTACGGCCCTTATGTGACCGACGGTGAGACCAATGCGAGCCTGCCGCGCGATGTCGAGCCGGAAACGATCACACTCGAGCGGGCGGCCGAGCTGCTCGCCGAGCGCCGCTCGAAGGGGCCGGCCACGCCGCGCGCCAGAAAGGGGACATCCGCGCGCAAGTCGACCACTGCGCGAAAGTCGACCACCGCCCGCAAGTCCACCACGCGCACGTCGACCACCGCCCGCAAGTCCACGACCGCGCGCCGGTCACCTCCCCTTCAGTAGGCAACGAAAAGAGGGTCGCTAAGGGCTCGCTTGCCCCTAGCCTCGTCGGCGCGGGGTCCAAGGTCGATCAGCGGACCGTGACCCACAGCGCTCGGGACAGTCTCATCGATCATTGGCCGGACGCCCTGACAGAAGTCAGCCATCTGTCTGGATGCTGGGCCAGTGATCCGTCCCCGAGACCCATTCCTTCGGGCTGACGGGCCAATGAAAGATCGGGCAGCCGCCACCCAATCCGCGCTCGCGAGGCGACCCCGAGCCGGCGGGACTGCGCGTTGGGGACAGGACGGTGGGCTCGCTTGGCTAGGCTGATCGCGTGTCGATGTCCGCCGTCGAGCCCGCCCACGATCTGAAGGGGCTTCTCCAGATCGCGCCGTTCCGGAAGCTGTGGACGGCGCTCGGGCTGGCGAGCCTGGGGGACTGGCTCGGCATGTTCGCCACCGTGGCGATGGCGGCCGCCCTGACAGGCGACAGCTACGCCGGGCAGAACTTCGCGGTGGCGGGCGTGTTCCTCATCCGTCTAGCCCCCGCGGTGGTGTTCGGGCCGATCGCCGGAGTGGTCGCCGACCGTCTCGACCGCCGGTGGACGATGATCATTTGCCACGTCGGGCGCGGCCTCCTGTTTGCCTCGATCGCGATTGTCGGCACCTTGTGGTGGCTTTACGTCGCGACGTTCCTCATCGAGATCCTGGCCATGTTCTGGCTGCCCGCCAAAGAAGCGACAATGCCCAACCTGGTTCCGCCGAACCGACTCGAGGCAGCTAACCAGCTTTCCTTGGTCACCACCTACGGCATGGCGCCGATCGCCGCGGCGATCTTCACATTGCTAGCGTTGCTCAGCGGCGCGCTCGCGCATGGACTGCCGTTCTTCAGGACCAACCAGGTCGACCTCGCGCTCTATATCAACGCGGCAACGTTCTTCTTGTCCGCAGTGATGATCGCCGGCTTGCACGTGCCGCGCACCAAGATGCACACCGAGTCGCCGTCGATGATCCGTACCGCGATCGAGGGCTGGAAGTTCGTCGGGAGGACGCCGGTCGTACGCGGAGTCATCATCGGCATGCTCGGCGCCTTCGGTGCGGCGGGCGCCGTGGTGGGGCTGTCCAGCACGTACACCCGCGACCTCGGCGCCGGCAACGCTGCGTTCGGTGTGCTTGTCGGAACGATCTTCCTCGGCATGGCCATCGGCATGTTCGCTGGACCACGGTTGCTGGCCGGCTTCAGCAGGCGGCGACTCTTCGGGCTCACGATCCTGGCTGCCGGCATCGTGCTGGCCATTGTCGCCCTGGTAGGCAACATCATCATTGCCGTTCTGCTCACCGCGGGTCTGGGCGCGCTCTCCGGCACGGCCTGGGTGAGCGGCCAGACGTTGATCGGGCTCGAGGTGAGTGATGAGCTTCGCGGGCGCACCTTCGCATTCCTCCAGTCACTGGTACGGATCACGCTCGTCGCGGTCCTCGGCCTAGCACCGCTGGTGTCCGGTGCGATCGGCCGGCACCACTTCGAGCTCACCTCCAACGTCGCAGTCACCTACAACGGCGCCGCCATCACCCTGTTTCTCGCAGGGTTGGGCGCGTCGGTGTTCGGCTTGATCGCCTACCACCAGATGGACGACCGGCGTGGAGTACCGCTGCTCGCCGATCTGGTCGCCGCCGTCAGGGCCGAACCACGTGCGACGCGGCCGCCGAACTGCCTCTTCATCGCCCTGGAGGGAGGTGAGGGAGCCGGGAAGTCCACCCAGGCGAAGCTCCTTGGGGACTGGCTGCGCTCGGCGGGGCACCAAGTGGTCGTCACCCACGAGCCGGGTGCGACCGTGGTCGGCCGGCAGCTGCGGGCCTTGCTGCTCGACCGGGCGACCGGCTCGCTGTCGGCGCGCGGTGAGGCTTTGCTGTACGCAGCCGATCGCGCCGAACACGTCAGCACCGTCATCAGCCCGGCGCTGGAGCGTGGGGCGATCGTTGTGACCGATCGCTATGTCGATTCGTCGATCGCATATCAGGGAGCCGGCCGTGAGCTGCCGATCGAGGACGTCGCGCGGTTGTCCCGATGGGCGACCGGCGGGCTGCGTCCCGACCTGACCGTCGTCCTCGACCTCCCTCCGGAAATCGGCTTGAGACGCGCTGGCCAGAGCGGGCTCGACCGCCTGGAGTCCGAAACGTTCGAGTTTCACGAGCGGGTTCGCGAGCGCTATCTCGAGCTTGCGGCGGCTGATCCGCGCCACTATGCCGTCATCAACGCGGTGGCGAGTCCGGAGGAGGTTGCCTCGGCCATTAGGGAACGGATCGAGTCGCTCCTTCCGGCCACGGCCACCCCACGACAGCCGGCCGGCCGCCGGGCGACGCGCGCCGACAGTCCCGTCGCCAAGGTCGACGGCAGCCTTTCCCCTCCTCGCGACGATGCGGAAGCAGAGTCCTCCGTCGATGGTGCTAGGACACGGCGGTTACCGGGCTTGATCAACCGAGCGGAGGAACCGAGCGGCGCTGGCCGCCATGCCCGGCGAGCCGCCAGGGCTGCCAGGCACG
>DATBRJ010000288.1:0-4406 GCA_036560395.1 Actinomycetes bacterium
ATGATGGCGGTTGGGCGCTTAGCCGGCACAGCGGAGGAGCGGCGGTGCGACCATGACCAACGTGGCAAGTGGCGAGTCGGCGGGGCAACCCCCCGCAGATCAGGGGCAGCGGCCTCCGGCCCGGGACGCAGCCGACCGGCGGCCTGGCCCGGGCGGAGGCGGGCCCGACGGGCGCCACGACCGGCCGCCCTGGCGGGTTGAAGGCGCCCGTACACCGGACGGCGAACGGCCTGCGCCACCGCAATGGTCGAGGATCTTCCGCCGGCTCTGGTGGGTCATCCTCATCGTCCTGGTGGTCAACTGGCTGTTCGCGTCCGCCATGCTCGGCCCGAAGCGGACCACCGTGTCGTACACGTTCTTCCGCCAGCAGGTGCAGGCCGGGAACGTCAAGGAGATCACTTCTACTGGGGACAGCATCCAGGGCGATTTCCGCACTGCCGCGGCCTATCCCCCAGGGGAGAAGGACGCCAAGCAGGTCACAGAGTTCACCACCCAGCGGCCGGCGTTCGCCGACGATGCGCTGGTGCAGCTCCTGCTGTCGAAGAACGTCACGGTCAACGCCAAGCCGCCGGACCGCGTGCCCCTGTGGCAGCAATTGCTGATCGGCTTCGGTCCTGCGTTGCTGTTCCTCGCCCTGATCGTGTGGTTCTACCGCCGAGCGGCCGGAGGTGGTGGGCTCGGCGGCCTGGGCGGTCTAGGCCGATCCCGGGCCCGGCGTTATGAACCGGAATCCGGGCCGCGGACGACGTTCGCAGACGTGGCGGGTATCGACGAGGTGAAAAACGAGGTCAGTGAGATCGTCGACTTCCTCCGCGAACCGCAGAAATACACACGGATCGGCGCCACGATCCCCAAGGGCGTGCTGCTGTCGGGCCCACCTGGCACCGGCAAGACGCTGCTCGCCCGGGCCGTCGCCGGCGAGGCCAGGGTTCCGTTCTATTTCACGTCGGCCTCGGAGTTTGTGGAATTCATTGTCGGGGTCGGTGCGTCACGCGTGCGCGACCTCTTCGAGACGGCGAAGAAGGCGGCGCCGGCGATCATCTTCATTGACGAACTGGATGCGATCGGCCGCGCCCGGGGTGGCACGAGCATCGGGGGTGTGGACGAGCGGGAGCAAACGCTCAACCAAATCCTCACCGAGATGGATGGATTCACCGGCACCGAGGGTGTGGTCGTCCTTGCCGCCACGAACCGTGCTGAGATCCTCGACCCGGCGCTGCTGCGACCCGGCAGGTTCGACCGCCGGGTGGTGATCAGTCCGCCGGACGCGAACGGTCGGCGGATGATCCTCGAGGTACACACTCGGAACGTCCCGCTGGCACCGGATGTTGACCTTGAGGCGTTGGCATCCACCACGATCGGCATGGTCGGTGCCGACCTGCGCAATCTGGTCAACGAGGCTGCGTTGCTTGCGGCCCGACGCGGCCAGGGCCAGGTGCGGATGGTCGACTTCACCGACGCGCTGGAGAAAGTCGTGCTTGGTGCACCCAGGGCGATCACCATGAGTCCAGACGAGCGCGCCCGAACCGCCTACCACGAGTCCGGTCATGCCCTGCTCGGCATGCTCACCGCCGGTGCCGATCCGGTCCGGAAGGTTTCGATCGTGCCGCGTGGACACGCGCTCGGCGTGACCCTGCAAAGCCCGGAGTCCGACCGTTACAGCTACCCAGAGACGTACCTCCGCGGCCGGATCACTGGTGCGCTGGGCGGGCGCGCCGCAGAAGAGCTGGTCTACGGCGAAGTCACCACCGGCGCCGAGTCTGACCTCGACCAGGTGAGCCGAATCGCCAGGCAGATGGTCGGCCGGTGGGGCATGTCCGACCGGATCGGCCCCCTCACCGTATTGCCGGCCGAGGGACAGGAACAGCCCTTCGCTGGGCTTGATGGTCGCGGCCCATCACCGGCAACCGCGGAGCTGGTTGACACGGAGGCTCGCAAGATCGTCGAGGAGTGCTATGCCGAGGCTGCGCGGACTCTCCAGTCCCACCGCGACCAGCTCGATCGGCTCGCGCACACCCTCCTCGAGCACGAGTCCCTGAACGAAGATGAGGCCTATGCCGCCGCCGGCGTACCACGAACGACTCGTGCCGACCTCCCCTCACCAACCGCGGCGCCTCGAAGCTAACGCCACCCTTCAGGCACTCAAGCGGCCAGCCGGCGGGACCTACGTGGCCGTCGCGTCGACCGAGGAGGCCGAGGCACCGGCCGGCAGTGCCAGCGGCACCATCTTGCCGTTCAGGCTTCCAGCTTCCATCCAGATCTCGAGCTGGTGGTCAATCCGACGCTGTTTACGCATTCGGAGGTCTTCTTCAATGCTGCGCGGCTGGACCATTCCATGGCCTTGAATACTGAGGACTACCGGCGCATCGCCGACCCGCAAATCCGCCCGATTACCACCGGCAGCGACGCGTCGGACGGTTGATACCTTCGAGAGCAGCCGGCTTTCGGTCGGCCCGCGACCGAAGGTCACCGGCCTCGCGAGGCGAACGACGAGGAAGCGGGCGCGTCGCCGGACTCATCGGTCGTAGTGCGTCGGGGGGAATGCGTCCCGCTGGCCGCGGACACGCAGCTCGCCCTCGTCAAGCTCCCGCTCGACCTCGGCTCTCTCCTCGAGGTACTCATCGGTCTTGGTGACGTCCTCAGACGCTGGCGCGTCAGTCGCCGGAGGTACGTCGTCGGGGTCGTAGTCGTCGAGCCCGGCAGTGACGCGCTCCTCCTCGGCGAGGCGGGCGAGCTGGTCGTCGTCGAGATGCTCGGGAGCGCCGCCGTGCTCGCGGCGGTCTCGTCGGAATTGTGCCGCAGGTTGGTCCGAGTCATGTGATCCCATGACGCCTCCCATGATCATCTGCACTCGCCCGCCCGCAGGTCGAGTCGTGGCATCACGCTACTCCCGTGGCTGCGCCAGCTTCTCTTTCCAGGGCAAAGAGCGCATGCGCGACTTCGGCAGCGGTCCCGTGCGGTCTGCGCGTAGTGGTAGCGGGCGTCAACCGGCGCGCGAGCTCGCCGGGACACCGTGTCCTCGTCGGGCTCGAGCTGCCCCTTGGATGCCATAGCGCCGGCTGCGGCGTTGGTCTTCGGGCTGGTGCTTGGGACGGCTGGTACGGCCATAGGCTGATCCGCCAGGACTGCCGCGAGGAGGCATCATGGCCGGACGCGTAAAAGTTGTCGGCCTCGGCGGCTCCCTCCGAGCCGAGTCCACGAGCCGCACTGCGCTGCAGGCCGCGCTCGATGGGGCGGCCTCGAGCGGGGCGAACGTAGAGCTGATCTGGGTTCGCGACCTGGACCTGCCGTTCTACACAGCCGAGCGCGCGATCCCGGCCGCCGCGCACCAGCTCGCCGAGACCGCGTACGACTGCGACGCGATGATCTGGAGCAGTCCGACGTACCACGGATCGGTCAGTGGCTCATTCAAAAACGCGCTCGACTGGCTGATCCTGTTGGCCGACCGCACGCCGCCCTACCTGTCGAACAAGCCGGTTGGGTTGGTCAGTACGGCTGGCGGAGTACAGGGGCTGCAGACCATCAATTCCATGGACTTCATCGCCCGTGCACTGCGCGCCTGGAGCGTCCCGCTCGTGCTGCCAGTGCCGCATTCACGGCAGTCGTTTGACCCCGACGGAAATCTCCGCGACGAGGCCATCACCGCGCAGCTGCGTGCGCTGGGAGCTGAGGTTGTGCGCGCTGCCCGCCAATTCCAAACCGAAGGCACCTGCGACTACGCCGATGACAGGCAGTTCCAACCCAATGGCGCGGCCAGGTGAGGAAGTGCCGAGCGTCGAGGCGATGCGATGGGTCGCCGGAGCAACGACCGCCTCAGGACATTGGCGCTGGGCTGCCCTAGAGCTTCCATCGCAGTGCAGGCGCGTTCACGATCTTGGCTGACCTACCCGTCCGGATCCGGATCATGTGAGTGATCTTGAGCGGGAGCCACACGAGCAGCTCGACAAGGTAGAACACGGGCAGAGTGATCACGATGACCAGAGCGGCGGGCATGGTGATCGGCAGCGCGACGACGCTGACAAGGACGACCCGCCACGCCTCCTTCCACCAGTCCCGGCGTCCGTCCGGCTTGGTAAGCGCACCCCATCGGACAGCGGCCCACATGATCCAGCGCCGGAGGAACGGGACGCCGAGTTCTCGCATCGCCTGGCGGAAGATCCCATCGGCATCGAGTCGGCTCAGACCGTTGGGAACCGCGACCCGCCACAGGTGGTCGTGCAGGATCGCAGCCTTGGTGTAGCGGCCGTACCTGGGAAGGAACCACGCGAACATGCGAGGAACCGAGGCGAAGTCCGTCTGCTCATGCTCGGGGACGACGAAGTCGTCGGTGTTCCCGTGATAGATCAGCGGCCGCAGGATCTCCCAGGTCGTGCTATCGACCTCCCTGACGTCGACCCTGGAGTCCG
>DATBRJ010000289.1:0-9304 GCA_036560395.1 Actinomycetes bacterium
GATCCGCTCACCGGGCATCGGCTCGGACATGTGGATCATGGGCCTAGTGCTCTCCGGCTTCGGCACCATCCTCAGCGCCGTCAACTTCATCACGACGATCATCTGCATGCGCGCCTGGCATGACGATGTTCCGCATGCCGATGTCGGTTTTCGACGGTCGCAGCGCAGTCGCGGTCACGGCCGGACACCGCGCATTCTGTCGTGGATACTGGCGATCAGTTGGTCATAGGACCGTGAGAACGCTTGGACGCCTTCGCGCTCCAGTTTGGTGGTGATCTGGTCCAGGTTCAGGCCAGTGGCGCCCAGGACCGCGCTGGCCCGGTCGTCGGCGGTGTCATCGGCGTCGATGGGGGGGAATTCGGGGTCGCCGTGGTGGTCGAACGCTTCGAGGGTGGCCAGGGGCATGGTGTTGACGACGCCGGGCGCGATGAGCTGTTCGACGTAGCGTACGTCGGAGTAGTGGGGGTCCTTGGTGCCGGTACTAGCCCACAAGGGCCGCTGATCGCGTGCGCCGCTGGCGGCGAGCGGCCGCCAGCGGGTGCTGTGGAACCGGGCCTGGTGCAGCCGGTAGGCCTGCCGGGCGTTGGCGATGGCGGCGGTGCCGCGCAGGGGAGAGCCGGGCGGCAGCTCGGCGTCGGCCTTGGTGTCGACTCGGGAGACGAAGAACGACGCGACCGAGGCGAGGTGGCCGAGCGGTTCCTCGCGAGCCGCTCGGCGCTCCAGGCCGGTCATGTAGGCGTCGATGACCTGGTCGTAGCGTCTCAGCGCGAACAGCAGGGTGACGTTGATGTTGACGCCACGTGCGGTGAGCTCCTCGATTGCCGGGACGCCCGCCGCGGTGGCCGGCACCTTGATCATCACGTTCGGCAAGCTGAGCCGGGTCCACAGGTACCAGGCCTGCTCGACGGTGGCGGCTGTGTCGTCGGCGATGTCCGGGGTGCATTCGAAGGAGACGAAGCCGTCGCCGCCGCCGGTCCGGTCATAGACCGGTCGCAGGTGTCCCGCGGCGGTGCGTACGTCGTCGAGCGCGAGAGCGAAGAACAGCTCCCGCGGGTCACGGATTCCTCGGCCGGCGAGCAACGCTAGTTGCCGGTCGTACGCGGCCGATCCGGTGATGGCCTTGGCGAAGATCGTCGGGTTGGAGGTGGCCCCCGTGACGCCGCGGTCGACCAGCCGGGTGAATTCTCCGCTGTCCAGCAAGTCGCGGGAGAGCGTGTCGAGCCAGATCGACACGCCGGCCTGCTGGAGCTGGCGAAGGCGGGTCACGGCCGGGACCCGTCTCGGGTGTCCGCCGGCACCAGGTCCGTCAGAGGGACCTTAGGGTCGGCGAGCCGGTCGGGGTCGACCGGTTCCCCTGAGCGGATCAGCTCCTCAATATCTGACGTCACGTCCCACACGTTGACGTTCATTCCGGCGAGGACCCGGCCGCCGGTCAGCCAGAACGTGATGAACTTACGGCTGCGCCGGTCGCCGCGGTAGACGAGCCGGTCGTAGTCGCCGGAGCCGGCGTGCCCGGAGTACTCCATGCTGAGGTCGTACTGGTCGGTGTAGAAGTAGGGGATCCGGTCGTAGCTGACTTGCTGGCCGAGCATCGAGCGGGCCGCCGCCGGGCCGCCGTGCAGTGCGTTTGCCCAGTGTTCGACCCGCAGGTGTCGGCCGAGCAGCGGATGGTAGGCGTTGGCGATGTCGCCGGCGGCGTACACGTCCGGGTCGGAGCTGCGCAGTGCCTGGTCGACGATGATCCCGTCCGCGACGCGCAGCCCGGCGCTCTCGGCGAGTTCCACGTTGGGGCTGGCCCCCACTCCGACGATGGCCAGGTCGGCCGGCAGTTCGTCACCGTGGTCGGTGAGCACTGCGGTGATGTGGTGGTGGGAGCCGGTGAACTGCTGCACCCGGGTGCCAAGGCGCATGTCGACCCCGTGCTCGCGGTGCAGGTCGGCGAACATGGTGCCGAGCTCGTCGCCGAGCGCGGCCCGCAACGGTGCCGGCTGCGGCTCCACGACGGTGACTTTGTTGTGGTAACCGCGCGCGGCGGCCGCTACCTCCAGCCCGATCCAGCCGCCGCCGACCACCACGACCCGTTTGCCGCCGCCAGTCAGGGCGTAGCGGAGCCGGTCGGCGTCCTGGACCTGCCGCAGGTAGTGCACTCCGTGCAGGTCCGCGCCGGGCGCCGTCAGCCGCCGCGGCGACGAGCCGGTGGCCAGTAGCACCTTGTCGTAGCGGAGCCGCTCGCCGGTGCCGAGGATGACCTGGTGCGCCGCCGCGTCGAGGCCGGTGGCGCGGACGCCCAGACGGAGCTCGACGTCCTGCTGGTTGTACCAGGACGGTTCGTGGACGTAGAGCGTGTCCCGCTCGGCGACGCCGGTCAGGTAGGTCTTGGACAGCGGCGGCCGCTCGTAGGGCGGCTCGGTCTCGGCTCCGACCAGCCGTATCTGTCCGGTGAAGCCTTCCTCGCGCAAGGTCTGCGCCGCTCGGGCGCCGGCCAGGCCGGCACCGATGATGAGGAACGTCTGCTGGCTGCTCATGCTGGCCTCCGGGAGGCTGGGTCGGGTCGGATCAGTGGGGTGACGTCGGCGAGGGTGAGCAACCGCCGGGTCGTAGGCCCGGGGTCAGCTTTTCGCCGGGTCCGCGAGAGCTGCGGTCATGCTGCACCGTGTCCGCGGGCTTGCTCGTCGGCAACCGCGAGTCGGGACAGCGTCAGCGCCGCGACGAGCAGCCCGAAGTCGCGCAGCGCGATGTCGTAGTAGCCGGGTATCAGCAGCAGGTTGACGATGATGCCGGCCAGCCAGGCAGCGACGAGCAGGGCGCCGTACCGCGGCAGGATCGCCACGGCGAGCCCGGCGATGACCTCGATGACCCCGACTGCGTACATGGCCTGCTGGCCGGTCCCCGGGACGAGGTCGTTGATCACCGGGGCGAGGTAGCGGGGCCAGTCCACGAGAACGTTCGCGAACTTGTCCAGGCCGAACGCGATCGGTGCCACGGTGAAGACCGTGCGCAGCAGCAGGAACGCCTGCCGGGACGGGTCGGCGGCCCGCAGGGCGGCAAGCCTGGACTGCCGGGACAGGGGGGTCGTCGTCATGTCAGTCAGCTCCTCCAAAAAGGCTGTGCGCGCCGCCCCGCCCAGCCCGTATCGCGGGTGGCGGTGGCGTAAGACAGGTGAGAGGCGGCATGACTACGACGCTGGTGTACGCGCGGCTCAGATGCCATCCGCACCGGCACCCATCTGCCCACGCTGCTCGCCGTGTAGGGCTAGCAGCATCATGGGCGCCGGGCTCGACCCAGATGGTGGTCACCACCCATAGACCGGTGCCGGCGGGGTGGGGAAACTGGCTGTATGCCAGCCCAAGCCTCGCATGACGCGCGCGGTGGGAATGTCCGGACGGGCAGCGGCGACGTCAGAGGGAGCCAAGTGATGGCGAGTACACCGCACGTGCGGGTCCGACGGGTCTACGACGAAACGCAGGGTGGGGACGGCACCCGGGTCCTCGTCGACCGGATCTGGCCGCGCGGGCTCAGCAAGGACAAAGCCGCACTCGACGTATGGTGCAAACAGGTCGCACCCTCGGCGGAGCTGCGCCGGTGGTATGGCCACGACCCGCAGCGCTTCCAGGAGTTCAGCCGCCGCTATCAAGAGGAACTCGCCGAACCCGAGCGCGCGCAGGCGCTGGCGCGCCTCCATGATCTGGCCGCGGAGGGAACCCTGACGCTGCTCACCGCCACCAAACACGCCGAGATCAGCGAAGCCGTCGTGCTCGCGGACTTGATCCGAGACCAATGAGGGGTCGGGTAGAGGCGCAGGGAACAGCGGATAGTTGGGGACAGCGACGTTCGAGGAGGCGTGCACGGCGTGTCCCTGTTCTGGCGGATCATGTTGCTCAACGCGTCGGTGCTCGTCGCGGCGACCGCGCTTCTGCTGTTCGCGCCGGTTACCGTGTCGGTACCGGTGCTGCCCGCCGAGGCGCTGGTCCTGTTGGCCGGTCTGGCGGTCATGCTCATCGCGAACGGGGTCCTGCTGCGCGTCGGGCTCGCCCCGCTGGACCGACTGACCCGGCTGATGTCCAGCGTTGATCTGCTGCGCCCGGGCCAGCGCTTGCCGGTGTCCGGCGGCGGGGAGGTCGCCGCCGTGGTCCGTGCGTTCAACGAGATGCTCGACCGGCTCGAGACGGAGCGGGGCACCAGCGCCGCCCGGGCGCTGTCCGCTCAGGAGGCCGAGAGGCGCCGCATCGCCCAGGAGCTTCACGACGAGGTCGGACAGAGTTTGACCGCGGTCCTGCTTGACCTCAAGCGGGCGGCGGACCGCGCCCCTGGCCCGTTGCGCGCCGACCTGCGTCAGACCCAGGAGACAACTCGCGAGAGCCTCGACGAGGTGCGCCGCATCGCCCGCCGGCTGCGCCCGGGTGTGCTGGAGGATCTGGGCCTGCTCAGCGCCCTGACCGCGCTGGCCACCGAGTTCTCTACCCACACCGAGCTCGCGGTGCGGCGCCGGTTCGAACCCGGTCTCCCTCGGCTCAGCGATGAGGCCGAACTGGTGCTCTACCGCGTCGCTCAGGAGAGTCTGACCAACGCGGCCCGCCACGCAGTCGCCCGGCATGTCGAACTGGCGCTGACCCGGCATGCCGACGCGGTGGTGTTGAGCGTCCGTGACGACGGCCGCGGAATCGGGCACACCCGCGAAGGCGCAGGGATCCGCGGGATGCATGAGAGGGCCCTGCTCGTCGGCGCACGCCTCTCAATCGAATCCGGGCCCGCTGGGGGTACCGAGGTGCGCCTGCGCGTGCCCGTCCACGGCGGCCAGGACAGGAGCGCGTGATGACGCCAGAGGTGACCAAGACCCGGATCCTGCTCGCCGACGACCATGCGCTGGTCCGCCGCGGTGTCCGGCTCATTCTCGACGGTGAACCGGACCTGCAGGTCGTCGCCGAGGCCGGCGACGGCGCGGAGGCGATCGCCAAGGCGCGCTCGCAGGAGATCGACCTGGCCATCCTCGACATCGCCATGCCGCGATTGACTGGACTGCAAGCCGCTCGCGAGCTGTCCCGGCTGCGCCCAGGACTGCGCATCCTCATGTTGACCATGCACGACAACGAGCAGTACTTCTTCGAAGCCCTCAGGGCCGGCGCAGCCGGGTACGTTCTGAAGTCGGTCGCCGACCGCGACCTCATCCAGGCCTGTCGGGCGGCGATGCGCGGGGAGCCGTTTCTCTATCCCGGCGCGGTCACCGCGCTCATCCGCAACTATCTCGACCGCCTCAGGCGTGGCGGTGAGGCGCCCGAAGACGTGCTCACCCCACGCGAGGAGGAGATCCTCAAGCTCGTCGCCGAAGGCCACTCGTCGAAGGCCATCGCGGACACCCTGGTCATCAGCGTCAAAACCGTCGAACGGCACCGGGCGAATATGCTGCAAAAACTCGGCATGCGTGACCGGCTCGAGCTGACCCGCTACGCCATCCGCGCTGGACTGATCGAACCGTAGGGCTTGCGCTGCGAGCGGAGTACAGATCAGCGGTTCGCCAGATGAGGGTGTGCCCGGATAGCGCAGGCCGGTCGCGCAGAGCATCGTGTAGGCACGCCCCCACTGACCTGTTCTGTCCCGGCCGGTTCCAAGTCCGCGGAGGTGCCCCCGACCCGGTCGATGGACGGGGCAACAATCGGAGAGCCTCATGACCGTGGCCCAGCCCGCCGAGGACGAGACCCCCGCCGAGATCGACATCGTCGAGGAGTGGGGCGAGCAGCGACCCGCCGCAGAACTGGTAGCGGCCGGATCCAGGGTGTCGCCCTCTCTCCGCGGACGTGCGTCCCCGACCCACGGCGCGCCACCCTCGTCCTCCACGGCCGGTTCGAACCGGCCCGGTCAGCACCCCCTACAGGGTCCGTGCCCGAACAGATGGGTGTGCGCCCCGATGGTCGCTCTCGGCCTCGACCGGCATGGTGGGGTCATGACCGTCACCACGTGTCCGACCACGCCGCTGACCTCACCGCTGGTGCTGCGGTGCGCCGCTGCGCCGTGTGGGCCGTGGCTGATCCAGGACCGCAGGCACCCTGGCCGGTGATGCCGTGACGGCATCGGTCCCGAGACGCGGCGGAGCGCGCTGAGCGTTCCACCCGTCTTCTTCGCATCACCCTCTCGCCCGACCCGAAAATGCACTGGAAGGAATCGGATCCGATGGGCACGAACACGGCACGACGCGATGCCAGTCAGGAGCGGCGGTACTCAAGCGCAGTGGCCTGGCAGGCCCGCCAGCGGCTCGAGCAGGAGCGGGACACGCGGCTCCGCCTGCTCGCGACGCTCGACCGGACCAGGCATCACCAGGTCGACGAACCGCTGATCGGCCAATGGCACGCCACCCGGCGCGGCCTGGAGGAGATCGACGCTGCGCTACGTCGGTTGGACGACGGCACCTACGGCACCTGCCCCGACTGCCTGCTGTCCATCCCGGCCGAGCGGCTCGAAATCCTGCCCTACGCCCGCTTCTGTGTCAGCTGCCAGCGGCTGAGGGGATGAGACCGTGGCCGGCCACACTATGGGCGAGGACCCTGCGCTCGCTCACGATGACCGCCAGCCCGAGCGTCCACACCACGGCATCGGTCCCAAACGTCTGGGTAGACCGTCTCGGATCGATGGCGGCCGTGTTGACTCCCGGAGGGTCGCCGTCGACGGACGCGCTACCAGATGAACCTCGACGCCCGCCGAGGGCGAGATTCCCGCCGAGATCGGTCCCCGGCCCGCGGCGCGCCACGCTCGTCCGCCACGGCTGGTTCCGAGCCAGCCCGGTCAGCAACCTCCACAGCTACAGGGTCGGTGCCCGGACAGATGGGTGTGCGCCCCGATGTCGCTCTCGGCCTCGACCGGCCACGCTGGGGTTATGACCACCACCACGTGCGCGACCGCGCCGCTGACCGCACCGTGGAATGTGCGTAACTGGCTCTAAGAGCCAGAGAAGTTGGCGTTAGAGCGTCTCGAACGGAGGACTGGCGTGGATCTCGTGCCTGGCATGGGTGACCCCGAAGAGATCACGCTCTGGGAGCACGTACACCCCAGGAAGATCGGCGACGAGGACTGGCAGCGGTTCGAGGGGTACGTCGCCGAGATCTTCCAGGCCCTCGGGATGGACCTCGGCACCCCCGGAACCCGCGAGACGCCCCGGCGGTTCCTCCGGGCGATGGTCGACTCCACTATGGGTTACGAGGGCGACCAAAAGCTCCTCACCGCCTTTCCTACGGAGTGTCGTGGCGGTCCGGACTGCCGGATCAGTCAGATCATCGAGGGGCCCATTTCCTTCTTTGCGCTGTGCGAACACCATGCGTTGCCCTTCCATGGCGTGGCACACGTCGGCTACATCGCCCATGAGCGCATCATCGGGATCTCCAAGTTGACCCGTCTGGTGCGACTATTCGCCCGGCGGTTCACCGTGCAGGAGCGCGTCGGGCAGGAGGTGGCCGACCACCTGGTGGAGCTCATGCGGCCGCACGGGGTGGCGGTACACCTCGAGGGCACCCACCTGTGTACCCAAATGCGAGGGGTTCGGGAGGAGCGGTCCAGCACGTGGACGTCGTTCTGGCGGGGGGCCTACGAAGAGGACCCGAGTCTTCGAGACGAGTTCTTCCGGGCTGTGAGGCGCGGATGAGCGGCGCGCCAGGGGGTCGAGGCCGGGGGACGATCAAATCACTGATCACTTCGACGACAGCGCGCGTCGCCTGGTGAGGTCAACGCCGTGACGAGCCGCGAGGTGGCGTGATGTCGATCTCGTCCTCTAGGCCCGACTCGAATGCTTCGATCGCGATCGTACGGAACCCGGAAGCGAGGAACCGATGAGAGGCAGCACAGTTCAGGACCAGATGACACGCGACGTCGTGACCGTCGGCGTCGACACGCCGTACAAGCAGGTTGCGCAGCTCCTCGCCGAGTCGAAGGTCAGCGGCCTGCCCGTGGTCGACCCCGCAGGCCATGTAGTCGGGGTCGTTACCGAGGCTGACCTACTCGCGGGGGAGGAATACCCCAATGAACAGGGCGCCGCCGCCCGGTGCTGCCCGCTACCTGGGGCGGGCTGGGCGTTCTGCTCAATGCGCGGCTCTCCCGGAGCCAAGACCTACTACCAACAACGACGCGACCGCCACATCGGCCACCAAGCGGCGCTGCGCCAACTCGCCAACCGACTCGTCGGCATCCTTCACGGCTGCCTCAAAACCGGCACCACCTACGACGAACACACAGCCTGGGTCCACCACACCAAAGCCGCCGCTTGACACCTAACAACCTGGGGCCGAGAAGGGAAAGGTGCCGGCGGCCAGCAGGTGCTCTGCAGAACACACCTCTCCTGCCGCGGTCGGTGAACAATCGCCGGGAGCTACAGGCCGCCGCGGGGCACACCAGCGGGGATGGCGGCGGCTGTAATGGCCGTCGTCATCCCCGCCCGACGATGCGGAGTGCCTACATGCTAACGATGTTGATTTCGTCGGCCTCGTCGCCGGCGTGCGCGAGGATCCAGGCGATCACGTCGGCCTGGTCGATGCGGTAGGCGAACGCGGTCGCCTTACAGGTGGTGATTTGCTGACCGAGGACGTAGGAGTTGACGGCGACGATCACGTCGGTGTCGTCCAGGAGCACGGGGCCGCCCGAGTCGCCGAAGCAGGTGCCGCCGCGGTCCCCACCGGGGTTAGTCGCGAGCTGGACGTTGAAACCAGCCGTGTTTCGGCTGACCAGGTTGACGATGAAGGTTTCCGCCATCA
This sequence comes from Actinomycetes bacterium, assembly GCA_036560395.1. GTDB lineage: Bacteria > Actinomycetota > Actinomycetes > JAKEEW01 > JAKEEW01 > DASYTV01. The sequence continues at coordinate 8,730 of DATBRJ010000289.1, forward strand.
GCCGGCTGCGGTAGGAAATCGTCTTTGCCGGGTTCGTGTACGTGAGCCCGTACCCCGACACCGTCACCGTCGCCTCCGGGCCCGTTCCATAGGCGTCCAGCGTGCCGGCAGCGGCCAGCGACGCGTAGCTATCGATGTTCGGGTAGACGTTCTGTACCGGCGCGTCCAGGATCGCCAGCCCGACGTCCAAGGTGTTGGGGAACCCGGCGAAGTTGGCGAACCCGTAGCTGTAGATCGTGCTGGCCGTGATGCCGCCGGTCTCCGGGTAGCCGCTGACGGGATCCACGCCGGTCGCCGGGTCGTAGTTTGCCCCGGCGTCCTGCTCGAAGTAGATCCGCGCGGAGACCGCGCCCTCCCCGATGTCGGTGCAGTGCCCCGCGGTTAGGAAGACTCGGTCGGTGAGCAGGCTGCCCGAGCACCGCCACAGGAACTCGCCGTTCGCGTCGTAGAAGACGATCAGTCCGACATACTCGTGCTCGAAGTCCGGCTCGAAGTTGCCGGTGATGGCCTGGGCCGCCGGCGTGCCCACGGACACTAGGCCCAGCATCGTTGCGATAAGAATGAGCAGTCTGCGC
>DATBRJ010000290.1:0-6003 GCA_036560395.1 Actinomycetes bacterium
TGCTCGGGGATCGCCGGCGGTCGCATGTTCGCCATCGGTGAGCGTTGAATCTCTCCGTCATCGACCAGCCACCGGAACAACTGCTGGAGGTTCCGGTAGAACCGGGCGACGGTCGCCGCCGACAGGCCGCGCTCGGTCGCATCGGCGAGGTAGGCCTCGACGTGCTCGCGGGCGATCCCGGCCGGCTGAGTGGGCATGCCGCGCTCGGCGAGATAGTCGGCGAAGTTGCGGCCGGTTTCTAGGTAGGACTGGATGGTCAGCGGCCGACGATTACGGGCCCGCAGATGCACGCGCCAGTCGTCGAGCAGGTCACCGATCGTGTCGTTGAGCGCAGTATTGACTTCGGTCACGGGCGGGAGAATACTCCCTTGTACGACCGATGTGCGATACCCGCGGAGTGTGTTTCTGCAGGTAGTGCGCCCGGCAGGATTCGAACCTGCGACCTTCGGATTAGAAGTCCGTCGCTCTATCCGCTGAGCTACGGGCGCTCGGCGGCTGGCGCTGTCGCCATCCGCAGTGAAGATTATCGCTTGATCACGGCCGATACGTGATCGCCCGGACCCTCACGCGAGGGTTAGGCGCAGCCGGCGATTGCCGCCATTATCCGCTCCCCGCCTAGGTCTATCCCGAGCGCGAGCGCCGCGATGCGGGTCCCGCGAATGCGCCCGGTCTACGGCAATCGTGGTGAATCTGACATCCAGAAACCCTCCGTGCGCCGTCGGAGGGATGCATGATGCGGTTCAAGCGTGTTCATGCAATCTTCGGAAACTCCTCCGTAAAGGGCGTGCATGATCGGAGTTGTGACCTCCGCTGGTCCCCACGAAAGATTGCTCGGCGCACTGGTTGAGCTGCGTGATCGGGCGAGTGGTGCACGCCTGCCCCTCCAGGTGGCCGGGGCGGACGAGGCAAGGAAGGAACTGAAGCGCCTCGTCGATCAGCTTGACGATTACGTCATCCCGAGGTTGCGCCAACTCGACGCGCCGCTCCTTGCCGTCGTCGGAGGTTCGACCGGCGCTGGCAAGTCGACGCTCATCAACTCACTCGTCGGTGCGGCCGTCTCCGCACCGGGGGTATTGCGGCCCACGACAAGAGCGCCTGTCCTGGTCTGCAATCCACAAGAGCAAGAGTGGTTCACGTCACAGCGAATCCTGCCCGGACTCTCGCGTACCACCGGGATGGCATCTGGGGCCACGGAACCGCCGCACACAGCCCTGCATGTCGTTCCCGCGGCCAGCCTCCCTGCCGGTCTAGCGCTGCTCGACGCGCCGGACATCGACTCGGTCGTCACCGACAACCGTGAGCTGGCGACCCAGTTGCTGGCCGCTGCGGATCTGTGGATCTTCGTCACGACGGCAGCGAGATACGCCGACGCGGTGCCCTGGGAGTTCCTCGCCACCGCTCAGGAGCGCAGTGCCGCCATCGCCGTCGTACTCGACCGCGTGCCCTCCGAGGCGACCGACGAGGTCACGGGGCATCTTGCGAGCATGCTGGCCAGTCACGGGCTCGGTGAGGCGCCGCTTTTCGTCGTACCCGAGTGCCCGCTAGAGGCAGACGGGCTGCTCCCCCCGCCTGCGATCGAGCCGATCCGGATCTGGCTGGAGGGACTGGCTGCTGATGCGGAGCAGCGCAGCCGGGTGGTCCGCCGGACTCTGGACGGCGCTCTGGACAGCTTCAGCGACCGGATTATGGGACTCGCCGATGCCGCTGACACCCAGCTCGATGCGACCGCACGACTTCGCGTCCAGGTCGATGCCGCGTACAGTCACGCGGTACGCCAGGTCGGGGACGGCCTCAGCGACGGCACGTTGCTGCGCGGCGAGGTGCTCGCTCGATGGCAGGAGTACGTCGGGACCGGCGAGTTCCTGCGGTCACTGCAGGGGTACGTCGGCCGGATCCGCGATCGAGTCAGTGCAGCGGTGCGCGGGAAACCGCAGCCCGGCGCGGACCTACAGATCGCACTCGAGACTGGGGTGGAAGCGCTGATCGGGTCCGCTGCCGACGAGGCCGCCGAACGAACCGTCGAATCGTGGCGAGCCGACCCCGCCGGTAGTGTATTACTGACCGAGGACGGGATCGAAGCCGGCCGAGCGGGAGCCGACCTGCGCGAGAGCGCGGCCCGCGAGGTTCGCGGATGGCAAGCCTACGTGCTCGATCTGGTGCGCAGCGTCGGGGCATCCAAGCGAACGACCGCCCGCTTCCTCTCCTTCGGTATCAACGGCGTCGGCGTCCTCGTCATGATCGTCGTCTTCGCACACACCGCCGGTCTGACGGGCGCAGAGGTCGGCGTCGCGGCCGGCACCGGGGTGCTCAGCCAGAAACTCCTCGAGGCGATCTTCGGTGACCAGGCCGTCCGAGAACTTGCCGCCGACGCGAAGCGGAACTTGAACGGACGAGTCGAAAAGCTGCTCTCGCAGGATGCCAAGAGGTTCACTGACCTGCTCGACCGGGCGCACGTCGACCCTAACCTTGGCGGCTGGTTCCGTAGCCAACAGGCAGCCATCGATGCGGCCCGGAGCGCGAGAGCATGACGGCTCCAGCGACCGCTGCAGAAGCGTTCCCGGCGACCGGATCCGGCCTCGCCCGGCGGCTCACAGCGCTCGATCGCGCACTCACCCTCTGCGACGGGCGGTTGGACGCCGAGGTGCTCGGCCGAGCGCAAGCCGTTGTCGCACGGGCGGGAGAGCGTCTCAGGCTGTCCGGAGAGCACACTGTCGTCGCGCTCGCTGGTCCGACAGGCTCGGGCAAGTCGTCCCTGTTCAATGCGATCGCCGGGGTCGAGCTGTCACGAACCGGGGTACGCCGCCCCACGACCGCCCATCCGCTTGCCTGCGTGTGGGGCCCGGAGGGCGCGCAGCCACTGCTGGACTGGCTCGGTATCCCTCGGCGCCACCAGCTCGGACGCCAGACCGTCCTCGACTCCGGCGGCCAGAACGAGCTCGATGGCTTGATCCTGCTCGATCTCCCCGACCAGGACTCCACCGATATCACGCACCGGCTCGAGGTGGATCGCCTGGTCAAGCTCGTCGACCTCCTCGTCTGGGTCGTCGATCCGCAGAAATATGCCGACGCTTCCCTCCATGAGGGCTACCTGCGGCCGCTGGCCACGCACGCGCTGGTCACGCTATGCGTCCTCAATCAGGTCGACCGGCTCGCGCCCGACGCGGTCCAGCAGTGCGTGGCTGACCTGCGGAAGCTGGTGGTCGCCAACGGGCTCGCTGAGATTGAGATCCTCGCGACATCTACCGTGACCGGTGCCGGCATCCCCGCCCTCCACGATGCGCTGGCGAGTCGCGTACAGGAGAAGCGTGCAGCCGGCGACCGGCTGCTGGCCGACGTCGCGAGAGTCGCCGGAGAGCTCGCCGAGCATTGCGGCGACGGCAAGGCGCCCGACATCGACCGGCACGCTCGTACCGCCCTGGTCTCGGCATTGGGGAGAGCGGCCGGTGTACCGGCGGTGCTCGATGCGGTCGAGGCAGCGCACCGATTCCGAGGTGCGCTTGCCACCGGCTGGCCGTTGACACGCTGGCTCAAACGGCTGCGGCCCGACCCACTGCGGCGCCTGCATCTTGGCAGCTTCGGCCGCCGGCCGAACGCCGTGTCCCATGAGGCTTTGGCGGATCCGGGGCAGGTGCCGATGCCGCCGCGTACATCGCTGCCAGCGCCCGACTCGATCGCAAGGTCGCAGGCGCGGACCGCCCTGCGCGCGGTGGGTGACGCCGCAAGCCGCGGGCTCCCACTGCCTTGGGCCGGTGCTGTACGCGGCGCGGCGCTCAGCAATGAGGCGGAGCTGGCCGACGGACTCGACCACGCCGTCGCCGCCACCGACCTTGGCATGGACCGCTCACCGCGCTGGTGGTCGGCTGTCGGCGCATTGCAGTGGCTGTTCACCACGGCGCTTCTCCTCGGCCTCATCTGGCTGGCAGTGCTCGCGGGCTTCGGCTTCCTCAAGGCACCCGAGCCGCCCACGCCCGAGCTTGCGGGTTGGCCGGTGCCGACGCTGCTCGTCTTGGGTGGCGCGGCTGCCGGGTTGCTTCTGGCGATCGTGGCCAGGCCGCTGATCGCGGTCGGCGCCCGACGAAGGGCGCGGCGCGCCGCCGCGCGGATTCGCGTTGCCGTGGGCGAGGTGGCCGAGCGCTGCGTTCTCGCTCCGGTGGCGACCGAGATCGAGCGGTACCGCGAGGCATGTACGCACGTACGGGTCGCGGCGGGGGAGTAGATCCGTACGTCCGTGCGTCGGCGCGCGACCTTCCACCGGGTCGAGATTTCGGGCGAGTTATCCCCAGAGCGGATGGTCGTTCCGTCGTGGAACCTCCAGGTGCGGCACGGTCGGTGCAGCGAATCCCGTACGCACCGACACAGGGGAGATCCACATGAATGAGACCATGATCGCGATGTCCGGAGTCGTCGTCACTGACCTCAAGAAGGGCGAGGCCAGGGGCGCGAGCGTGGTCAGCTTCCGCCTGCTGTCCACCGTCAGGCGGTGGGAGCGCGGCAAGGGCTGGTACGACGCTGACCACAACTTCGTCACCGTCACCTGCTGGCGTGGACTTGCCGACAACGTCTCCAGCTCGGTGAAGCGAGGAGATCCGTTGCTGGTCGTCGGCCGGATGCGAGTGCGGCCATGGGATACGGCCGACCGCGAGGGATCGACGGTCGAGATCGAGGCGAATTCGATCGGGCATGACCTCAGCCGCGGCACGTCGGCGTTTCGCAAACACAAGGATGCGGAGCCTGAGCGGACCGACGGTGATGAACAGCTCAAGCAGGTTCGCTGGCATGTCGAAGAGCAGAGCCGAAGCGCGGAGCGGGCGGTGTTTGACGCTCGCCGGTCCGGCGCGAACGTCCCACCCGACCTCACCGCCCGTGCGCTCGCAGGCGGTGTGGGCGGAGCGCCGACAGCACTCGCACCCGCGGATGGCGCCGGCGAGCGCAGCAACGGCGAGAGCCCGGGCAACGGGGCTACTAACGGCGATGCGGCCGCCGCTACTGGCGAAGCTGGCAAGCCCGCCAGCGCTGCTCGGTCGAGGGACCGCATCTCTACCGTGGCCTAACACCGCGAGGCGGCCTCGGGCCGCGGGTCGTCCGAGCCCGAGCTCTTGGGCGTGGTCCGGACCACGCCCAAGAGTTGACTACCTGCTGCGGCTCCCGCGCCTGCCACGGCCCCCCGGACTGAGCGCCTGCTGGCCGCACTCCGCTCCCCGGTGCATCACATCCGGTCCAAATGGTCCGTCTTCCCGATGCGTTCAGGGCACGGAGTGATGCGTGGCGGCGCGAAGTCAGCGAGTGGGTAGGAGGTCGCCGCAGAGAATGCAGATGTCGCCGCAGAGAATGCGGATAGACAATGCAGATAGCGGAGGACGATATTTACAGCCTCCTCGGCTGCTCTCATCCGTCCAGGCCGCTACCAGCCTTGGTGGACTGCGCTCGTCCGGCCAGGATGGCCAGACTCGCTTCACAGCATCAGCAGAACGACAGCCGTGAGAGCCGATCCCAGCAGGGCGCCGCCGTAGCAGGCCAAGTTAATCAAGTTGTGTTTGAGCTGCAGGCCGTCATACAGCGTGTATCGGAACCGATGGGCCCAATGGGCTAGGGATAGGACGCACACTCCGAAGACCACAAGCCGAGTGAACGGATTGCGCGCCAGGGCCAGCACCTCGGCATGGCTGGGCGGGTCGATCCAGCCCAAGGGGAGGGCCAGGCCGAGCAGGAACAGCAAGATCGGAGCGAAGAGCGCCGCCACCACCCCGCCGCCGCTGAAGAGCAACCAGAGCAGGGGCTCGACCGGCCGCTCCGCCGGTTTGTTCCGCACGCCCATCTAACGTCCCACCAGGAGCCAAGCCACCACCGCCGAGACAGCGACCCATGCGGCGTACCAGCGGTTTCTCGACTGGGCGGCGAACCCGTTCGTTATCGCACTGAACGTGGTGGCGCTGGCCTTCGTCCTGCTGCACGCCGTCACCTGGTTCAACCTGGCACCTCAGGCGATGGTCGTTAGGCTTCGCG
>DATBRJ010000291.1:0-10557 GCA_036560395.1 Actinomycetes bacterium
GCCGATCAAGTGCCCCAACTGTGGCGGCACCGGCCGCATCAAGCCTGACAACCTCAACCCGAAGGGCATTTGCCCCTGGTGTAAGGGCAGCGGTCGCGGCTGATCACGCCCCGCCTTGCGGGAGGCGGCAAGTATTGCCGCAGCTCCCATCGCTGCTACATCAACTGCCCAGCGCGGCCGAGTAACGCGCTGGTGCCTACAGCGTCCGGCTCTGTCCGGCGCTTCTGGTAGCAACGCGCGTTAGTCAGCAGAGCTGAGAGCTTGGCCGGGTTTCACAGCGGTGGAATGATCCCGGCGAAGCCCGTCGGAGGGGAGGCAGCTATGTGGCGCTTGGCCCCCGCGATGATCACAGTGCTGATGATATTCGGATGCGGCTCCAACGGAGGGGCAGCTGCAACGCCTGGAACCGCTACGCCACCGACGACCCAGACTCGTTCAAGCTCGCTCGTGGGGGAGTGGCAGCGCGTCAACAACTGCGAGGAACTGGTGCAGGCGCTCAAACAAGCTGGACTGGAGAAAGCCATTCCAGAGATGGTGGCCGGATCTGAGTTGATTCCCGGCGTCGTCAATGACCCAAACCAGCTCGCCGACAAGTCGCACCCATGCAAGGGGGCCGTGCCACGGATCCACTCGCACTTCTTCACCGAGTCCGGCCAGTTCGGTTCCCGAAACCACGAGGGACAGCAGGTAGACGAGGACCCCTACCGCATCGTCAACGAGAACACGGTCATCATCGGCGATCCCGGCGTCATGTTCCACTACCGGATCACCAACAGCGACACCCTCATCCTCGACCCGGTAATACCCGACTGCGCACCCCAGGGATGCTTCGAAGCCGGCTGGAGCGTGTCGGTTGCCTATCCGGGCCACCCGTGGAAACGCATTCGCTGATCGTGGCCATACGTCTTGCGGTCGCTAGCCGAGTCCTGCCGCCGTGAAGGCGATGGCCCTAGTCCCCCGTGCGGGCACCCAGGCGACTGCCGGGGCACCCCTCGGGCACCCCAGAGGGTTCCGATCCGAAGGTGATCAAGGGATCGCCAGTTCAGGAGGGTCAGCGTTTGAGGCGTACTCCCCGTAGTCACCAGACTGTAGGGATGACGCATCCATCCGCGGCATCAGCTGCGCCTAAGTCTTCCGTACTGCACCCGGAAACCAGGGCCGTCCACGTCTCAGCGCCATCTCCTATCGTCGGTGAGCCGTTGAGCGTTCCCATATTCGAGACATCCACCTACGCCTTCACCGATCCCGACGTCATCGCCGCCGCGATGACCCGGCCCGACAGCGAATACACGTACACCCGCTACGGCAATCCAACGGTTCGCGCCCTTGAGATGGCAGTTGCCGACCTCGAAGGCGGCGCGGCCGCGCTCGCCACGAGCTCAGGAATGGGAGCGATCAACGCAATCCTGCTCGGCTTGGTCCAATCTGGCGACCATGTGATCGCGCAACGCTGCCTCTACGGGGGTAGCTTCGCGACACTCACCCGCCTGCAGGAGCGCTTTGACGTCGACGTGACCTTTGTCGGTGGCACCGACGCGGACGAGGTACGCACCGCGCTGCGACCGACCTCGCGTGTGCTCTACCTGGAGACGATCGCGAATCCGATGACACAGGTGGCCGATCTGCCAGCGCTAGCGGAGGTCGCCCGCTCAGCGGGCCTGGTGATCGTGGTCGACAACACCTTTGCGTCGCCGGTCCTATGCCGTCCGATCGAGTACGGGGCCGACGTCGTGATCCACTCGACGACGAAGTACCTCGGAGGCCACTCCGATGTCACGGGAGGCATCGCGGTATTTGCGGACATCGAGCGCTATCACGCACTGTGGAAGCGGTTCATCGAGTTCGGTGTCACCGCCGATCCCTTCGCGGCGTGGTTGACCATTCGCGGGCTCGCCACCATCGCACTTCGGGTACGTCAGCAGAGCGAGAGTGCGCGTTTCCTGACCAGCCGACTCATCGACCATCCGGCTGTGTCAGCCGTGTACTGGCCTGGCCTCCCCGATCACCCGAGCTTCAGGTTGGCAGAACAGATTCTTGCCGATGGCGGCGGAGTGTTCGCGTTTGACCTCGCCGGCGGCAGAGAGGCCGGCCGCGCCGTCGTGGGCCGGGTACGGCTGGCCAAGCTCGCCGCGTCCCTCGGTGGAGTACAGACACTCGTCCTCCACCCGGCGAGCACCTCGCATCGGCAACTCGATGCAGCTGCTCTCAAGGAGGCGGGTATCGGCGAAGGCACCATCCGGGTCGCGGTCGGTCTCGAACATCCCGCCGACATCTGGTCCGACCTCAACCAAGCCCTGGTCTAGCCGCCAGACTCCGCCGACCGCCGGGTCCGCTGCGCCGCAGCAGGCAAGCTCGGATCAGGCTGGGCGACGGGCGGGATCGACGTCGAAAAGCCCGGCCTTGTGAGCGATGGCAGCCGCCTCGCCGCGGCCGGAAACACCGAGTTTGGCCAGGATGTTGGAGACGTGGACACTCGCGGTCTTCGACGTGATGAACAGCTCCTCGCCGATCTGCCGGTTGCTCCGCCCGGCGGCGACGAGGCGCAGCACCTCGCGCTCGCGGCTGGTGAGCCCGAGCCATCCGCCACTTTCCTCTCCCCCACCGGCGACCTTGTTGAGCAGCGGAATCCTCGCCCGCCTACTCAGCTCGTCGATCCATCGGCGGAGGAGGACCGCGCCCAGGCTGTCGGCCCGCTCGGCGGCCTCCCGCAATGCTCCTGCCGCTGCCTCGCGGTCTCCGCGGGCGGCGAGCACCTCGCCGAGCCGGTAGGTCGCATATGCCTGCACATGCACCGGGCCGTCGGCCGCCTCGACCGCCTCAATGACGGCTTGCCACGCTGCCGGGTCGTCTCCGACATCGCCGGCCAGCTCGGCGTCGACGACCTCGCGCCAGACTGGTGCCGGCCCCCAGTCTCCAACCTCGGCCACGAGCAGCCTGACCCGGCGAGCGTCGGCCGTCCGCGGGGACCCCGACAGGCGTGCCCTTGCGGCGACCGTACGGGCCGCAACCGCCAACAACGCGACGTTGTAGCCGGGGATGGGTCGTTCCTCGAATGCCGCCAGGATCTCTGTCCATGCGGTGTCGGGGTCGTTTCTGGCCAGGGCTATCTCCGCCGCGATGGTGGCGGTCGGAATGGCGTACTGCGATCCGGGATTGCGGCGGGCCATCCGGCCGCGCAGCTCTTGCAACGACTGTGCCGCCCCATCGAGATCATCGCGCCACATCTGGAGCCAGGACTGAAGCGCGAGCAGCTGCCAGACGTTCCTGACAGGTGGATCAAGCTCAAGTGCGCGGTGGATCAACCGGTCGGCCACCTGCCAGTCTCCGAGCGCAAGGAGCGGCGAGGCCGCATTGCCCGCGAGCATTGCCCCCAGTGTCCGGGCCAGCCCGATCTCGCGAGCGCGATCGATGCCCTCCCGCGCCAGCCGAGCGGCCTCTGCATAGCGGCCGAGCAGGTGCAGCGAATCTGATGCGTTGATGTAGTAGCCGACCAGAAGCCTGGGCACGTCGCCGGCGACCTGGCGAGCGGTGTCAAACGCAGCCAAGCCCTCGTCAATCTGGCCGATCTGTACCAGCGACGGGCCGAGGATGTTGTAGGCCCTGGACTCTGCCTCGATGGCGCCTGCCGCATGTGCCGTCGTGGCCGCCTCGCGAGCGACCTCGGTCGCCTCCTCGAACCGAGCCTCGAGCATCAATTGGGAGGCCAACAGCTGAAGCAGGCGAGCGCGTGCCTCCGCCGGGGCGTCGGCAGGCAGCATCTCAAGTCCACGTTTTGCTACGGCGACTGCTTCGGGCTTGGCGAGGTCCCCCATGATCTTGCTGCGCCGATGGAAGATGCCAGCGGCGCGCGACGGGTCGGCCGCGAGGTCGATCTCGGCACTCGCTGCTTCGACCAGGGCAAGCGCGTGATCGAGCTCGCCGGCGTCGTATGCCACCGCCGCAGCACGATCAAGGAGCTCGGCGTGGTCGGCGCCGGAGGCTGAAACCGGATCGGTGACCCGCTCCCACAACTCGAGTGCACGCTCGAGCAGCTGCAGTGCGTCGCCGTGCGCGTAAGACCGGACAGCCTGATCGGCAGCGGCGAGCGAGGCGCGGAAGGCGCGCTCGAGCTCGTGTGCGGCGTACCAGTGGTGCGCGATCTCGGCCATGGGTGCGCCTGCTGACAGCAACTCCGGACGGCCTTCGAGCACCTCCGCGTATCTCACATGAATGCGCATATGCGCGCCGGGCAGCAGGTCGTCGTGAAGGACCTCCCGCAGCAGCGCATGCCGGAACGCATAACCCTCGCCATCTACGCGAAGGAGATTCGTCGATACAGCTTCTCTGAGTGCGCTGTCGAGCGCCGCTGTGTCCAAGTCGGACACTTCGGTGAGCACAGCGTCGTCGACTCGGTTGCCGCCGACTGCTATCAGGCGAAGCGTCGCCTGCGCGCTGTCGGAGAGCCGCTCCACCCGGACCAGCAGGAGATCGCGCAGGGATTCGGGCAGCGGGGCGCAATCGTTCTCGACCTCTGCGCAGGCAAGCTCCTCGACGAAGAACGGGATGCCCTCGCTGCGCTTGTAGACTCTCGCGATCACATCTGGCGCCGGAACACGGCCGATGATGCCGGCCAGCTGCTGGCCGACCTCGCGCTGGGACAACCGGGACACGTCGATCCGGCGCACGTTGCGGAGCCGGTCGAGCTCGGCCAGGAACGGCCGGAGCGGATGCTGCCGGTGAATGTCATCACTGCGATAGGTAAAGATCAAGAGCAGATTCGCGGAGCTGACGGCACGAACCATGAACCTCAACAGGTCTCGGGTCGAGCTGTCCGCCCAGTGAACGTCCTCGATCACGAGCACCAACGGCTGTTCGGCGGAAACGCGCTCGAGCAAGACGGTGACGACCTCAAACAACCCGCCGCGACCATCTGACGAATCGACCGAGCCATCCCCCAGGTGGGGCAGCAGCCCGGCCAGCGCCTCGCGGCCCGGTCCAGCCAGGTCGAGCAGCCTCTCCTCGCCGATTTGCTCAGTCAGCTCACGCACCGCGCCGGCCACCGGGGCGTAGGGAAGCCCGCCCGAGCCGAGCTCGACACACTGGGTGAAGACGACGCGCGATCCCGCGTCGCTGGCCTCAGCCGCGAACTCGGTGACGAGCCGCGACTTGCCCACCCCGGCCTCGCCGCTGAGCAAGACCGTGAGCGGCTGTCCATCGGCCACGACATGATGGGCGGATCGCAGCTCGTCGAGCTCTGCGACCCGCCCAACCATGTCTGGACTGATGACGGTGGCGGTCACGACATCAATCGTGCCATCCGCCGCCGACAGCATCCGCTGCTTTTCTCCCAGGGCGATCACGCTGCGCACCACTGCGGGAGGTCCGCCGCATCGGCGTCTTGCTTACCGAGCCCGGCCTCCTCCAGCTGTGGCTGTCGCGGCTGTTGCCGTGGTATCCAAGCCAGGCGCGGCGGCTGGCCGCGGCCTCGGCGGTCTTGGTTCTTGCGCTGCCGCCGGATGACCGCACGGGACAGCCGGTAGGCAACCGCCTCGCCGCGCAGCTGTGACAGCCGCTCTTCGTTGGTGACCCTGGCGACGTGTTCGTGGTAGGTGTACATGACGGTCTCCTCTGGCGTTTTCTGACGTCTTCGAGACTCGTCGCTAAGGCACCACCCCCACATCGGGTGATCGCCTAATCCCTGTCTGCTCAGGGGGCCTTAGGTGCACTGGCCAGCTAGGTCGGTTCCTCTAAGGCCCCTACCCCATGACGATGAGGGCTTAGTCTCGGCACAAATGGCCCACCTGACCCGGGGGTTGTGCCGGGCTAGGTGCCTTCCCCACTTAGCGCTGCCGCCCGGGACTCGAGGTAACGGCGTTCGGGCAGGCTCGTCGTACGCCGGGCGGCTCGCTGGTAGCCGGCGCGAGCAGCGGCCCGGTCGCCGGTCATTTCGAGCAAGTGCGCACGCACCGCATCGAGGCGGTGATGTCCGGCCACGCGGTGATCGGTATCGAGGCCTGCCAGCAGCTCCAGCCCTTCCCGTGGGCCTCCTACCATGGCGACCGCAACGGCGTGGTTGAGCGTCACCATCGGATTGGGCGAAACGCGCTCGAGCAATTGGTAGAGCGCGAGGATCTGCGGCCAGTCGGTGTCCTCGGCACGCGCCGCTTCGGCGTGGACTGCGGCGATCGCCGCTTGCAGCTGGTACGGGCCGATCACGGCACGCTCCAAGCTGCGGGTGATGAGTGCGATGCCCTCTTCGATCGGCCCCTGGCTCCATTTGCTGCGGTCTTGTTCTGCGAGCGGAACAAGGCTGCCGTCAGGCCGGGTGCGCGCCGGGCGCCGCGCGTCGGTGAGCAACATGAGCGCGAGGAGGCCCGCCACCTCACCGTCGCCTGGAAGCAGGGCGTGTACGGCCCGGGTGAGCCGGATCGCTTCCCGGGTGAGTTCACGGCGTTGGAGGTCTGGGCCAGCAGTCGCGGTGTATCCCTCGTTGAAAATCAAGTAGAGGACGTGCAGGACAGCCTGGACGCGATTCGGCCATTCCACTTGTGGCGGCCTGTCGGAGGCCGCTCCGGCGGCCTTGATCTGCTGCTTCGCGCGGCTGATGCGCTGCGCCATGGTTGCCTCAGGGACGAGGAATGCACTGGCGATCTGTGCCGTGGTAAGACCGCCGACGGCGCGCAGCGTGAGTGCAACCTGGGAGGCGGGGGTCAGCGCCGGGTGGCAGCACAGGAACAGGAGCAGGAGCGTGTCGTCCCGATGCGCCGATCGCTGTTCGCTGGGGCCGGCTGCGACCAACTCGTCTGCCGGCGACAGGGCTGCGGCCATCGCCTCTCGCCGCCTGCGCGACCGGTCACTTCTCACCTGGTCGGTCAGCCGCCGGACAGCGACCGTGATCAGCCAGCCGCGCGGATTGTCCGGAATCCCTGCTTCTGGCCACTGAACGGCCGCCGCGAGGAGTGCCTCTTGCACGGCGTCCTCGGCCGCGTCGAACTGCCGGTAGCGGCGCACAAGACGACCGAGGACCTGCGGCGCCAGCCGGCGCAGCAGGTCGTCGACCGCGGCGGACGTACTCACATCTCCGCGCCGGCAGTGTCCATGAGTGGGCGAACCTCCATGGCGAAGTACCGTGCGTCCGGCCATCGCGTGGCGATCTCGACTGCCCGATCGGTGGTCTCGCAGTCGACGATGAGGTAGCCGGCAAGCTGCTCCTTTGCCTCCGCGAACGGCCCGTCGGTCACGGCGGGAACCCCGGAGCGCACCCTTACGGTCTTGGCGTTTGAGGCATCGGCGAGTGCCTCGCCACCGACGAGCTCACCTGACTCCGTGAGCTCGGTCATGATGCCGTCGACTTCCCCGCCTAGCGCGTCGCGTTCCTCATCCGACCACGATGCATAGGTCGCCGGGTTGTTGTAGATCAGCAGGACATATTTCACCTCATACTCCCCTCACTCAGCACCGCTATGACGGTGCCTCTCATCTTGGGGTCGGAGCCGTCGGCCACCTCTCGACATTTGCGTAGCGGCGTAGGAGCTGGTGCCCCAAAGCGAGCCGGCACAGCGCTCATGGATCGAACACTGCCAAGGAGCACCCCAGGCGGCCCACAACTTCTGGCCCACGCAGCGTCGCCCCACCCCATCGTTAACCGCAAGGTGGCGTGCTGCGTTTCGATCGGGTGGACCGTGACCCCGACCCGGAGCAGGTCAGGCGCAAATCGGTGGGCAGCGAACCAGAGGCCGTGGGCGACTCGTTCCGGCTAACGGGGAGGAACGGGCCGGCCGATGCCGTGGTGGGGTGGAGGCAGGCGCTCGAAGCCGTGCGGCGAAACCACCATGGCTGGTTCGAGAGGGGCAGTCGGTCTCGTGTGCGCTCACGCTTCGACGCTACGAGCCGGAGTGGAGCCCGCTAAGCTCCAATTCCATGCCGATCCAATGGGCCGGCTTGAGCCCGGAGCTGCTGCTCCCGGTGGATCGGGCCCAACCCGAACCATTGCGATCCCAACTCGAGGCTGCCCTGCGGGAAGCGATCAGGTCCGGGCGGCTCGGAGTTGGCGAGCGGCTTCCGTCCTCACGCGAGCTGGCGCGAGAACTCGGCGTTTCTCGCGGCCTGGTACAGGAGTGCTACGGCCAGCTCCAGGCTGAGGGATACCTGAACACCAGGATCGGCTCGGCTACCCGAGTGGCAACCGCTGCGCACCCGGCAACGCCGCCACTCCCCGCGTCGCCGCTCCCGACGCCTCAGCGGTTGATCGCGGACTTCCGCGCCGGCGTACCCGACCTTGCAAGCTTCCCGCGCGGTGACTGGCTGTGGGCGCTGCGTGAGGTGAGCCGGACCGTTCCGACGGCCGCACTGGATTACGGGGAAGCGCGCGGGAGCTCCGCCCTCCGCGCGGTTCTCGCCGCCTACCTGCGTCGTGTTCGGGGTGCGGCAGCCGACCAGGAGCGGATGGTCGTCTCCACCGGGTTTGCCCAAGGACTCAACCTCATCCTGAGGGTGCTGGCCGCGGCAGGTGTACGACGCGTCGCGTTCGAGGACCCTGGATACGCCGATACCTCAGCCGTGGCGACCAGGTGGGGCATCGAGGCCATTCCCGTTCCGGTTGACGACTCAGGGATCAAGGTCGATGCGCTCGCGGCCACCAAGGCGAGAGCCGTTGTCGTCATTCCCGCTCATCAATGGCCGACCGGCGTCGTCCTCAGCCCAGAACGCCGCCTTGCATTGCTCGAGTGGGCGGAGAGGCAAGACGCCACGATCATCGAGGACGACTACGACGCGGAGTTCCGCTACGACCGCGAACCGGTCGGGGTCCTGCAGGGCCTCGGTCCGGACCGGGTGGCGGCGTTGGGCACAGTCAGCAAATCGCTCGCGCCGACCATCCGCCTCGGCTGGGTCCTCTGCCCCCCCGCACTGGCGGACGCGATTGCCGAGGAGAAGCTGACCAGCGACCGGGGCTCACCCGGCCTCGACCAGCTCGTCCTCGCAAAGCTGATCGAGTCGGGTCGCTTCGATCGGCACCTGCGCCGTATGCGAGCCATGTACGCGCAGCGCCGCAGCGTGCTCGTGGAAGCGCTCGAGCACCACGCTCCGGAGGTACGGCTGACCGGCCTGGCCGCCGGCTTTCATGCAGTTGCGCATCTGCCGGAGTCGGTCGACGAAGCCAGGATCATTGCCGCCGCGCGCGAACGCTCTGTCGGGCTCTACGGAATGAGCTACTACCGGTCCACGCACGCAACCAAGCCGACCCAGCTCGTCCTCGGCTTCGGCAACCTCTCCGAACGATCCATCCAGGCGGGGATCGCCGCCGTCGCCGATCTTCTCCGGGGCAGGCAACGGTAGCCGCGACTGCACGAGCAGCGGCCGGCGACCGTACCCGTCTGCCTCGATGGCGTCCACAAGCGGGGAGCAGCGCGCTTCGCCGGGTGGTGTCCTGCCGCGGGACGTGCGGCCGCCAGCCGTCCTGCGATGAAGGACCGGTCAACCACCTGGGCGAAGGCCAGACCTGAGGTCGAGGATGGATGTCCGGCAGGCGCTGGCCATTCCGACGTCTCCGCTGAGAGGTACCAGAGAGGTGCCCGAATGGGAGGACAGGAGAGAGATCGTGAAGTACATGATCTTGCTGTATGCCTCACAAGAGGACTACGACCTCATGGCCGGGAAGCCCACCGACAAGCCGGCTTGGTCCGCGGAGGACATCGCTGCCATGTACGCATTTATGGAGTCGTGGAACCAGGAGCTGGTCGAGTCCGGGGAGTTCGTCGATGCGCGCGGCCTCGCCGCCCCCGTGCACACCAGGAGAATCCATGGGCTGGAGAACGGGGTTCCCGTCGTCACCGACGGGCCGTACCCGGAGACGCAGGAGGTTCTTGCGGGCTACACGATCGTCGAGTGCGAAAGCTTCGATCGGGCGACCGAGATCGCCGCTCGCATCGCGAAAGGCACCAGCCCACGGGACACCAGCGGCGACTACATAGACGTACGCCCGATCATCGAAGGCTTCGGCGACATGGAGGTGTGACCTCCACGGTGACCGGTGACACTGTCGAGGACCTGTTGCGCCAGCTGGCGCCGCAGGTTCTCGGCGCGGTTGTACGGCGCTACGGGTATTTCGGCGCGGCAGAGGACGCGACACAGGAGGCGCTCCTCGCGGCCGCCTTGCAATGGCCCAAGGATGGTGTGCCGGACAGTCCGCGAGGTTGGCTGATCACGGTGGCCTCGCGGCGGCTGACCGACCTGCTACGCAGTGAACAGGCTCGCCGGCGACGGGAGGACACCATCGCCCAATGGACTCTTCCCGATCAATGGCTGGCCCCGCCCGCCGACCGGCCGGTGTCAGAGTCCGACGACACGCTCATCCTGCTGTTCATGTGTTGCCATCCGTCCTTGACACCGGCGTCCCAGATCGCGCTCACCTTGCGTGCGGTCGGCGGCTTGACTACCGCGGAGATCGGGCGGGCGTTCCTCGTGCCGGGGGCGACCATGACCCGGCGGATCAGCCGAGCCAAGCAGCGCATCAAGGACAGTGGTATCCCGTTCGGCCTTCCGCCGCCGGAAGAACGCGCTGAGCGGCTGGCCGCGGCT
>DATBRJ010000292.1:0-6639 GCA_036560395.1 Actinomycetes bacterium
CATTGTCCGGTTGTCCGGCCCGGGCCTGACCGCCTACCAGGCGGCGAAGTGTGCCGTCGCCGGGTTCTCCCTCGGCCTCGCCAAGGAGATCGCTCCGTTCGGGGTGAAGGTCACCATTCTTGAGCCGGGCGCCATGCGCACGGACTGGGGTGGCTCGTCGATGACGATCCCGCAGCCCAGCGCGCCGTACCAGCCGACGATCGGAGCGTTCGCCGAGGCGCTGCGTGCCTTCTCTGGTCACGAGCCGGGGAAGACGCGTCGTGTCGCCCAGGTGGTGCGAGACCTCGCCGGCCGGGACGACGCACCTGTGCGTCTGCTGCTCGGCACCGATGCTGTGCCGCTGGCGCAGCAGGCGGCACAGGAACTCGCCGCCAGCGACGAGGCCTGGCGCGAAGTCAGCCTGAGCGTCTCCGACCGGGCGTCCCGGACTGCCGATGCGCTCAAGAGCCTCGGCACTGGCAACGACGCGTAGCACCTCCCGCCAACATGGCTCGTCAACCCGAACATTCCGATGCACTCCTGGCTTCTCTTGAGCGGGAGACATGGAGAATCGACAGGAGAGTCCCAACCATGACCACGCCCGACCTAATTGGCCACGCGCAGGCGCTGCTCGACGCGAACATCTACCTGACGCTGGGCACGACCGGCGCTGACGGCCGGCCCTGGACCAGCCCGGTCTGCTTCGCCGCCGCCGGAGTGCGGGAGTACTACTGGATCTCTGCGTTCGACGCCCAGCACTCACGCAACCTCACCGAACGCCCGCAAATCAGCCTCGTCGTCTTCGACTCCACCGTCGCGCCATACCACGGCCGCGCCGTGTACGCGACTGGATACGCCCGCGAGCTGTCCGGCGACGAGATGGACGCAGGTCTCGCCGTCTACCCCGGAGCCCGAGACGTGCCCACCTTGACACGCCACGACGTCACCGGCTCCTCCGCCTATCGCATCTATCAGGCAACCGCCACCGACCTATGGGTCCTGTGTCCGCGCGAACCCCGGCAGCCGTGCCCGTTGCACGGACTCGACCGAGACCATCGAGCCCGCATCGACTAACGGCGCTGGCCAGCCGGTGTGTGCTCGATCGACTTAGCCCACCTACCACCCACCCTCGCGACGATCACGTGCGCTCGGACAGTTACCAACGGGTACTGTCAACAGCGCCCGCCCGGCGATGGTCGCGCGGGACGCGCGCCGGTGCGGGATCGGCCCGCGGCGCTTGGCGCAAGTCGCTTCGCACGGCCTTGCGCCGCGGTGTCCTGTGTATGACTGGCGCGACCTCGAGCTTGCGAAATGCTCTCGGGCCCGGCTCATCGATACTCGGCAGCCCACGGACCTGAACGAATCGCCCGGACTCGATAGCGTGCAACCCATGCCCATCAAACTCGAGAACGTCGGCATCGCCGTCCGCGACCTCGAAGCAACGATCGCCTTCTTCACCGACCTCGGTCTGACCGTCCTCGGCCGTGACACGGTCAGTGGCGAGTGGACCGACACCGCCGTCGGCCTCGACGGCAACCACGCCAAAATCGCCATGCTTCAGACGCCAGACGGAAACGGTCGGCTCGAGCTCTTCGAGTACATCCACCCCGACGCGATCGAGACGAAGCCCACCCGGCCCAACGAGATCGGCATGCACCGCGTCGCCTTCTCGGTCGACGACATCGACGAGGCCCTCGAGATCGCCGCGAGACACGGCTGCCACCCGTTGCGCGGCGTGGCGACCTACGGGGACGTCTATAAACTCACCTATGTCCGCGGCCCTAGCGGCATCCTCGTGATGCTCGCCGAGGAGCTGAAGAGCTGACATCCAGTAGGAGAACGTTCTCCGGCTTAAGGTCGCGGTGGACCAAAGGAGTAGTCCGAGGGCGGCACATCCCCCCGATACACCTCCAGGTCCTTCGTGACCGCCTCGACACCGGCACCGAGCTCGCGTACAAGGGCGCCCTAAGCCAAGTCCGCGGGCAACACGGCATCGGGAAGCAGGACGACACGCAACGCGCACACCACCTCCTGCTTCCCAAGGATCCCTGGCCACCTCGTCAGGCGCCAGCCCACGGCACGCGGAATTCACCCATCTGCCGAAGTCCGCGAGACGAGCACCTACGTCACTCCGCCGTGAACCGGCTCGGCGATACGACCGGATCTGCCGATGCGCTCGCGGCAAGCCGCAGCGGTTCAGGGGGCAGATTGTGAACCAGCTGGCGGTGCGGGCTACACGCGGAACCGCAGTTCGGTCAGCTGGCCCGTGGCAGCGACCTCGGTGCGGGTGAGCACGATTGGTTCTGTGCCGATCGACTCATAAAGCCGTACGCCGTCGCCGAGCAGCACCGGTGCGAGGTGGATGACGATCTCGTCGAGCAGACCCTCCCTGAGGCACTGCTGCGCAAGATTGGCGCCGAAGATCACGACGTTCTTGCCGTCAGCTGCGGTACGCGCGGCCGCCACAGCCTCGGCGAGCGGCACCGACAGGAACCTCACCGACTTCTGGTCAGCCTCGTCGGGCAGGCGATGCGTGAGCACGAAGACCGGGCCACGCCACTGGCCGCCGTAGATCCCCTCGACGCCGTCGTAGAGCCGCTCGGCGGCTTCGTACCAGCGTCGACCACCCAGAATGGCACCCGCCGAACTCATCACTTCGTCGGCGATCGGGCTGCGGTCGACCTCGATGTCTCGCGTGTTGGCACCCTCGTCGCTCCACTCGCGGACCGCCCAGTCCATCGAGTCTTCCGGGCCGGCGATGAACCCGTCGAGCGACATCGTGATATGCCAGATCACCATGCTCATGCCTCACAGCATGCCACCGTGGACTGGCAGGCTTGCCTAGCCACGCACTCGATGCGCGGCTTGGATGCGCGGGCGGTCTGCCAGACCAAGGACGGCGCTCGGGGCGTTTCCACGGTTCGGAGACGAAATGCACTGCCATACCGCGCTCCGCGCGGCCGCCGACCTGCGTCTTACCGCCGCGATCGACGCGGGTTGCGCGTCAGGATCTCGACTACATGAGCGAGGCTGAACGCACTCTCGTGCCGCGATGAGCCCGGGTTCGGCCCGATGATCCCGGCGTTTGCGTCGTGTCTGCTTCAGGTGGACAAGCCGACGTACTCGGCGATCTTGTCACCCTCGAACCGGACGAGATCTGCCCAGCGGATTTCCTGCTCCGCACCGGAGTCGTCGGTGTTCGTCGAACGCACGAAGACGGCCGCGAAGTCGCCGTTCAAGGCGAGTTCCTCGATCTCCTGTTGAACGCCGGTGCTCGACACGACCTCCCGCATGAACTCCTCGCACGCAACGCGGCCGCGTACAGTCCCTGGCGCGTCGACGAGGGGGTTAGGAAGGATGTGGAACGTGCAATCGTCCGTAAGCGAGGCTGCAGCTCGCGCTGCATCACCGGCGTTCAGCGCTGCGTACAAGTCGCGAAGTGTCGTCTCTTTGTCCATGGCCACAACCCCCTGGGCCGGAGGATAGCGCAAGCCCGGTGCACAGCCGGGTCGCTCGCTCATGCTTGATATGTGGGTGATCTTCTTGGACATTTCGCCGGGGAGTCCCGGTGGGGTCCGGAGAGGGGAGAGTCACCCGCGATGCGTCTACTCGATTCGTGCCTGGTCGGTCCGCGTGCCCGGGCTGGGGAGCGGTCGGTGCGGCTGGGTGTGCCGCAGCTGGACGAGTATTTGAGGTTTCTGGCCGGTCGGTGCCGGCCGAACACGGTGCTCGCCGCGGCGTTCGACCTGAAGGTGTTCTTCGCCGTGGTTGGCAAGCACCCGCAGGATGTTCAGCCTGCGGATGTGCTGGCGTTCGTGACCGCGCAACGCAGTGGACAGCCGTCGATCGACGGTGTGCTGCAGCCGGTCTGCGACGACGCGAAGGGCGCGTCGCCGCGGACGGTGCGGCGCCGGTTGTCGAGCGTGTCCGGGCTGTACGCGTTCCTGCATGCCCGCGGGGATGTGCCGGCCGACCCGGTGCCGCGTGGGTTGCCGACCCGGCGGGAACGGCAACGGCCGCACCAGGGCGTTCCACTGGTTCGGCGCGTGCGGATGCTGCCGCGCATCGTGACCCCGGCCGAGGTCGACGCGCTCACCGCGGCGCTGCGCACCCATCGGGATCGGGCGATGGTGGCGGCGATGGTGCTCGGTGGGCTGCGCCGCTGCGAGGTGCTCGGGCTGCGGCTTCCGGATCTACGGGTGGCCGAGCGGCGGGTTTTCATCGCCGAGGGCAAGGGCGGACACCAGCGGCTGGTGCCGGTCTCCCGTCGGTTCTTCGACCACGTCGCCGCCTACCTTGACTCTGAGCGTCCGGCAGGTGCCGCCACCGACTCGGTGTTCGTGGTGCTCAAGGGGCCACGCCGTGGACAGCCGCTGACCGCCTATGGGCTGGACGAGGTTCTCGACGGTGCGCGCCGCCGCGCCGGCCTCGAGCACGCGACCTGTCACGAGCTGCGCCACACCTGCCTGACCCGGCTGCGGGAAGCGGGCATGGCGCTGGAGGCGGTGCAGGCCCAGGCTGGGCACGCCTCGATCGAGTCGACCCGCATCTACCTGCACCTGGCCGACGCCTGGCTCGCGTCCCAGTACCGGCGCGCGGCCGAGGTAATCGGCGCGCAACTGCTCGCCGACAAGCCGATTGCTGGCGGTGCGCGGTGAGCGCGCTCCGTCTACCAGCTTGCTCGCACCAACGGTGTCACACGCGGCCCGGCTGACCGAAGATATTGCCGAGCGTGTCTCAGTCAATCTGCACAAGCGCAGCCGACATGTAGCCGTCGCTGAGAATGCGCAGCAAGAAATGAGACCCTACAACCGTTGTGGGTTCCGGGTGTTTGTGTCGGTGGACGCCGCGCAGTGCGTGTCGGAGGCGCGCGTATTCCGGGTCTGTTCGTCCGGCGTTCCATGTCGGTTTCCTCAGGTGTGCGACGGCGGTCCGTGATGGCCATCATGGACCATGTCTGCGGGAGAGGCCGGCGGTGGCAAGTGTGTTGCGCACCAGACTTTCAAACGCAGGGTTTAGTTGGCCCTGACCAGAGAAGTTGACCCCAATGTGTCGTCCTCGGTGATCCCGGTCGAGGACGACTTCCGGATCTTATTGTCGGTGCTGGGCGGCTGGATGCGGCGGTCACGCGCGTAGGTTGCTGCGTAGCTAGCTCGGCGACAACCGGCCAGGTCCACGCGCCAGGCGTGCCACCCGCATTGATGACTAGCAATATGGAGCCGACCACGCTGACGAGCATCAGCGCTGTTCCGTCGCCGTCCGGTGCTGTCGTGCGCCCACGAGGCGAACGCACCCGGAACAGCCGGAGCCTCGACTCTTTGCTGGCCACGATCCTGACCCTGGCTCTCGGATTCGCGAGTATGCGGTTCTGTAGGCCGCCCAGCGCCTCGACGGCATCGGCGGCTGAGGCGACGTCACCTGCAGCACAGATCCAGCGCCGCGTAGTCCTGGCTTTGAACGATCGCCACGCGGTAACGCTGCCGGCGTCGCGCGCTCGCTGGGCCCATGGCGGGCTCGCTGACCGGCTGGGCGAGCAGATCCTGCGGGAGCTGATCGCTGACAGGCGAGCCGGAGCCACGAACCGAGAGCTGGTCGAGCGCTACGGAATCAGCATGAGTAGCGTGAAGCGGATCTTGCGGCGAGAATCGGAGGGTCAAGGAGGAGCCCAGCCCTAGTGATCCGGCTGCGGCATTGTCGTGCCCCTCGGCCCGGCGGCCCGCGTGTCCTCACCGGAGTCATGGGGGCTCTCTCCTTCGGGGCATCGCCAGAGTCCTTCGCCTTCCAGCGGAGCTGGTGTACCCGGTCACGACCTTAAGGATCTTCAGCGCCGGCCGCTGCGCGGTCAGGGGCGACCCTCCTTTGGCCACCGGTGTCGGCCCGCGCTCAGGTCCCAGCCGGTAGGGGAGCGTTCCAGCTACGCGGGTAGGGAGTCAGCGCAGCGTCGCAGCAAGTCTCGGAGTTGCTCGCGTTCTGCTGCGGTGAGCCCGGAGAGCATCGTGTTCTCGACGGCGTCGACCCGCTCCCGGCATTGCGCGAGGAGTCGTCGTCCCGGGGGTGAGAGCCTGGTATCGAGAATCCGGCCTGAGTTCGCGTGCGGTGCTCGCTCGATCAGGCCGGCCTTGTCCAGGTTGACGATGATCCGGTTCATCGTCTGGGGGGTGACGAAGGCGCGCCGCGCTAGGTCTGCGCCGCTCATGCCCGGCGACTCGTCGAGGTACCTCAACACCGCGTACTGCGGTGCCGTGACACCGAGGTCGCGCATCGCCGTGTCCATCGCAAGGCGCAGGCTCTGCTGCGCCACTTTCAACAAATAGCCAACCGGTTCCATCACTGTCCTCCCCGACACCTTGACTATATCAGCATGCTGATAATAGTATCAGCATGCTGATATCTCTACTCGGCCAAGGAGGCACCCGATGGCAACGATCGCAACCGACCAGGACCTCATCACCCTCGTGAACGTGTTCACCGTCGAACCGGGGCGGCAGGCGGCGCTCGTCGACCTGCTGGCCGACGCCACCACGGCGGTCATCAACCGGTTCCCCGGCTACGTCTCCGCCAACATCCACCGCAGCCTCGATGGCACCAAGGTCGTCAACTACGCGCAATGGCGCCGCGTCGAGGACTACGAAGCCATGCTCGCCGAGCCCAGCGTGCAAC
>DATBRJ010000293.1:0-5288 GCA_036560395.1 Actinomycetes bacterium
CGATTGCGGAGGAAGGCCAGCTCGGTCGCGCTGTGCTGGAACTTACGGGTGGCCTGGCGGCCTGCCCGTCCGCCGTACCTGCCCGCTGCGACCAAAGCGCGGCGCCGCTCGTGCATCGACGCCAGCCGCGCCACCTCATCGAGGCTGAACCAGCCGGCCATGCCGTACTCCGGCAGCCATTGCGCGACCACTCTCCCCTCCCGCCGCCTCGCCCAGATCATCAGGCCGACGTACGCGGCGAAGAGCGGAACCATGACCAGCCCGTACACGAGCAGGAAGCCGGCGAGGCCGCCGGCGGCGGAGAGGTTCCACAACGTATGCAAGGCGACCGCGCAGAGATAGCCGATCATCGGCGCAGCCATCCGCACCCGCGAGCGATCGGTTGACGCGGCGATGCCAAAGCCAACGCCGATCGCTGCGGTGAACATGGGATGAGCGAACGGGGCGCCGAGCCCGCGGAGGACGAAGACAGCGCCGACCGCACCGAGCCCGCCGAAGGTGCCGTGCTCGGCGACCGTCTCGGTGTACGCCCGGCCGAAGTAGAGCACGTTCTCCACGAAGGCAAAACCGAGTCCGCACAGGCCCGCCAGCACCAGCCCGTCGACCACTCCGTCGAACTCCCGCCGCCTTCGGAGCGCGAGCAACGCGACCCCCGCTCCCTTCGCGGCCTCTTCAACCCAGGGCGCGATGAACACGGCGCCTATCGCGACATCCCTCTGTCCGTACTGTCGCAAGAATTCAACTCCCGCTGAATTCAGCACGAGCGCCACCAGGGCCGCCACCGTCGCGCCCCAGGCGACTGCGAAGACGAGATATGCCACCGGCTCCGGCTCATTCCGGTCAAGCCACAAGAAGACCGCCAGCACCGGCACAACGGGCAGTAGCGCGAAGATCGTTCCAACGGCCAGACCGCTGCTGCCGACCTCGGCGCCAACGGCCTGCAGCAGGATGAATCCGGCGACGGCCATCAACAACGGGAGAACCGCCCAGAGCATGATCCGACGCGGAGCGGACGCAGTCTGGACATCGGGTGCCGCGGAGCCGGCCGCCTCTTCATCCCGGGCGGCCGCGCTACCGCTTGCACCATTGGGGGATCGGAGGATCTCATCCGGGGTCGGCACATGCGGCAGCGGTGCGCTGGGGCGGAGTGCGTAGAAGTCGCCGGCCCGCGGCGGCGTCATCGACCAACCAGAAGGGTTCAGTGGACTCGTCGACCGCCGCACCTCTCGCAGCCTAGTGAACGGTGCGGCCGGGTTCCGTGACTCTCAGTCCCGAGGGCGCAGCTCAACGCGGAGGATCTTGTCGTCGTTGGCGTGCGGCACTCCGCGGCCATCCGTATTGCTCATGGTCAGCCACAGCGACCCATCCGGCGCGACCACGATTGTGCGCAGCCGCCCGTACTTGTCCACGAAGTAGTCGTGCGGCTGTTCGGCATGCGTCCCGTTCAGCGGGATCTGCCACAACCGCGAACCGCGAAGAGCGGCCATGTAGATCGCGTCTTCGGCGAACGCGACGCCGCTCGGCGACGCCTCGTCGGTGTGCCATTGCACGACCGGGTTGACGTAGGCGTTGTTGTCGGCCTTGCCCTCGACCACCGGCCAGCCGTAGTTGCGGCCGCGCCGGATCAGATTGAGTTCGTCCCAGGTGTTCTGGCCGAATTCGGATGCCCACATTCGACCCTCGTCGTCCCAGGTGAAGCCCTGCGGGTTGCGATGGCCGTACGTCCACACAACAGAGTTATCGAAGGGGTTGTTAGGCGCCGGCTTGCCCGTTGGCGTCATGCGGAGGATCTTTCCCGAAAGCGAGTGGAGGTCTTGGGCCGGAGCACGCAGGCCGGCCTCGCCGGTCCCGGCATAGAGCATGCCGTCGGGGCCGAAGCCGATCCGGCCGCCGTTGTGGATTCCGGCCTTCGCGATGCCGGTGAGAATGGGATGGGGGGTTCCGAGCTCGCCGCTGCTGTATTTCATCCGGACGATCCGGTTGTCTCGGTCGCTGGTGAAGTACGCATAGAGCCAGTGGTTCTGGTCGAAGTCGGGCGAGATCGCGAGGCCGAGCAGTCCGCCCTCGCCACCGGGCACGACACCCGGCACCTGACCGACGGTGGTGACCCTGCCGCCTGGGGTCACGCGCTTAATTCGGGCGGTGTCCCGCTCGGATACCAATGCGCTCCCGTCAGGCAGGAAGACCAGCCCCCATGGGCTGGTGAGCCCGCCGGCGATGACCCCGGTGATCACCGGCTTCAGGTCGGCCCCCGTGGGCCTGGCCTCGGTCGTGGTCGGCGTGGGTGTGGCCGTGCTGCGGCCCGGTGTTGGGCTCGGCGCCGAGCTCGTCGATTCGGCCGAGCCACCACCGCCCGAGCAGGCGATGAGCCCCGTCAGGGCGAGTACGGTCGTCGCGGCGATCACGGCCGAGCGTCGCACCGGGGACACCTTCCGTCATGGGAACTGCCGACATCAGTTGGTACGCGGTCATCACCCTCGTGGTTCCCGATACGGCCAGATCATGCCGTTGCTCTGCGCAGGCAGGCCGGTAGGGTGCCGCGGTGTGAGAGCGCTGCTCCCCGGCCCGGAGTACGTGCCGGATCCCGGTGACGTGCCCGCTGGAGTCGTGATCGACACCTGGCCGACCGAACGGCTCACCGAGATCGAGTTCTATGTGCCCGATTACGTCTTCGCGGTTGAGCCCTTTGCGGCGATGGCGCAGATGCCGGCGCTGAAGGTCGTACAGTTGCTCACAGCCGGCTTCGAGCGTGCCGAGCCGTATATCCCGACCGGTGTCACCCTTTGCAATGCGCGTGGGGTGCACGACACGAGCACGGCCGAGCTGGCCGTGGCACTCACCCTGGCGGCGATCATTGGCCTAGGCGACTATGCGCGTGCCCAGCTCACGGGGGAGTGGCTGCACGGGTTTCGAGACGCGCTCGCCGATAGGACCGTACTGATCGTGGGATACGGGGCGATCGGAGCCGCGGTCGAGCGACGGCTGGCCGGCTTCGAGGTGACAGTCGTGCGTGTCGCACGGTCGGCCCGCCCGGGGGTCAGCCCCTTCACCGAGCTACCCGCACTTCTCCCGCAAGCCGACGTCGTGATCTTGACCTTGCCGCTGACGTCCGAGACGTTGGGGATGGTGGGCAAGGACTTTCTCGCGGCACTGCCCGATCGGGCGGTGCTGGTCAACGTGGCGCGTGGGCCGATCGTCGATACCGAGGCGCTGGTGGCCGAGGTGAGTGTGGGCAGGCTGCGCGCGGCGCTCGATGTCACCGATCCCGAGCCCCTACCGGCTGACCATCCACTGTGGCGGGCGCCCGGCGTACTCATCTCGCCACATGTGGGCGGTGCCTCGAGCGCATTCCTGCCCCGCGCCCGGCGGCTGGTACGCGACCAACTCAGGCGCTACGCGGCGGGAGAACCACTCGCTAATGTGATCCCGTTACCCGGCTAAGCGCGTGGGGACGTCCTCGCGAGTCGCCAACATTGAGGTGTCCAATGACCGAATATCTCCTCGCGATCGGGACCCGCAAGGGTCTCTTCCTTGGCCATTCCACTGACCGGGTGTCGTGGGAGGTCGAGCGCGCAGACCTCGGGATGAATTCCGTGTCGGCCGTGTGCATCGATACCCGGCGCGGGCGGCAGCGCGTGCTCGCCGGTGCGACCAGCGGCCACTGGGGGCCGTCGGTGCTCTACTCCGATGACCTCGGCAAGACCTGGCAGGAGCCTGATCGGGCACCCGTCTCGTTCCCTGAGGGATCCGACGCAGCGCTCACCAGGGTGTGGCAGCTGCAGCCGGGCGGTCCGGCCGAGCCCGAAGTGATGTGGGCGGGCACAGAACCATCCGCGCTCTTCCGCTCTGAGGACGGCGGAGTGACCTACGAGCTGGTTCGCGGCCTCTGGGAACATCCGCACCGGCCGACGTGGCAGCCAGGAGGCGGCGGGCAGTGTCTCCACACCGTTCTGCCGCATCCCCGCGATGGGAGCCGGATGACCGTTGCGATGTCCACCGGAGGGGTCTACCAGACCACAGATGGTGGTCAGAGCTGGGCGCCGAGCAACGGTGGCATCGTCGCCTTGCACAATCCCGACCCTTACCCCGAGTACGGGCAGTGCGTTCACAAGATCTCGAGACACCCGGACGAGCCGGATCGCATGTTCTTGCAGAACCATGGCGGTGTGTTCCGCTCCGACGACGGCGGTGGAAGCTGGTCACCGATCGGGGGCGATCTTCCTGCCGATTTCGGGTTCCCGATCGTCGCTCATCCGCGACGCCCCGGCAGCGTCTTCGTCTTCCCGCTGCTCGGCGATTTCGACCGGACGCCGCCGGAGTCGCGCTGCCGCGTCTTCCGGACCGACAACGCCGGTGAGACCTGGCAGCCGTTGGAAAAGGGCCTGCCGCAGGACGGATTCCAGGCCGCCGTCATGCGCGACGCGATGTCAGCCGACGACGGCGATCCGACCGGGCTTTATCTCGGTACTCGTTCTGGAGCCGTGTTCGCGAGCGGCGACGAGGGGGACAGCTGGCACGCGGTCGCGCTCTATCTGCCCGACGTTCTGTCCATCCGGGCTGCGGTCGTCGGGTAGCGCCAGGCAGCGTCGTTCGGTAGGGCCACTCCCCTCCGACCCGAAGGTGGGGCGAGCAGATGCGAGTCGTCGTCTGGCTGCCGGGGCCGCTGCGTGAGTACGTTGGCGGTGCCAAGCAGCTGCCCCTCGACGTTACCGACGATGCGGTCATTCGGGATGTCCTCGACGCGGTTGGGCGATCTCATCCGCTGCTCGAGCGCAGGATCCGCGACGAGCACGGTCAGATCCGCGAACACGTCAACGTCTTCGTCGGTACCGACAACATCAAGGATCTGGATCGTCTCGAGACACGGCTCCACTCCGGCGTAGAGATCACGATCCTGCCGGCGGTCTCTGGCGGCGCCCGATAAAGCTCGCCCGGCCGGGTTTCTGTTGAGCCGTGCGACTATCGGAGGTACGGCCGAGAGGACGAACATGCCAGACGCAGTCATCGTCGATGTCGTACGCACCGCAAGCGGCAAGGGCAAACCCGATGGAGCGCTGTCGACCACTCATCCCGTTGACCTCCTCGCAACTGTGCTCGAGGCCCTTATCGAGCGGAACAATCTCGATCCGGCGCTCATCGATGACGTTATCGGCGGCTGTGTCACTCAGAGCGGCGAGCAGAGCATCAACGTCACCCGCAGCGCCGTCATGGCCGCAGGCTTCCCCGATGCCGTGCCGGCCACCACCATCGACCGGCAATGCGGCTCCAGCCAGCAGGCCGCTCACTTC
>DATBRJ010000294.1:0-2010 GCA_036560395.1 Actinomycetes bacterium
ATTTGGCGGTCTGCTCCGCGTATACCCACAAGCTGCATGAACGCATTTACGCACCCTACGATGTGACAAGGTTAGTCGCGGGCCAGAGGCCGGCGGCACGCCTAGCCCTCGACACGGCGCAAGCGCAGTTCCAGACCGACCGATCCCACCCAGCGGCCAGGACGCCAGACCGGCCCGGGCTGCGAAGCTCTCGGATGATGGGCGAAGAGAGGACGGCTGACATGACGGTGGACATCCGGCGGGACAAGGAGATCTACGCGACCGACGGTGGCTGGTTCCAGGCCCGCTGGCACTTCTCGTTCGACCGCTACCGCGACCCGGCCCAGATGGGCGTTGGCGCCTTGCGGGTGTTCAACGACGACCGGCTGCAGCCGGGTGCGGTCTGGCCCATGCACCCGCACAAGGACGTGGAGGGCATCACCTACGTGGTCGAGGGCACCTTCCGCCACGCCGACTCGATCGGCGGCCCGCCCGGGCCGCTGCCGGCCGGATCGGTCCAGCGGATGACACTGGGCTCCGGCGCCGAGCACTCCGAGCAGAACGCCTCTCCCGACGAGCCGCTGCGCTTCATCCAGATCTGGATCCTGCCCAACGCGCCCGACCTGCCGCCGGAGGTGGAGCAGCAGGTCTTCACCAAGCAGGACCGCACCGACAATCTCCTCAAGGTTGTCGGCCCTGAAGGAGGGCAGCACATGGTCAAGGTCCACCAGGACGCCAGCATCCACGTCGCCCACCTCAACCTCCGCACCGAGGCGACCCACCACCTCGGACCGGGCCGCGGCGCCTACGCCTACATGATCGAGGGCGAGGCGACCTTCGACGACGAGCCTGTCGCCACGGGCGACGCCGCCCAGGTGACCGACCAGGACTCGCTGCGCATCCGCGCCACCGCCCCGAGCGAGCTGATCCTGGTCGACGTCCCGCTCGAGTTCAAGCGCGTCGGCATCTGGTCCGGGTAGCCTCATCGAGGGCTGCGATCGGTCGGGATTCTCAGATCCGCCAACCGCGGCGCTGGAGGTGGTGACGGCTGCATTCGCCTCAACCTGTAGAAGCGAACTTCTTGACCTGCCGGTCCGAGACCACGACGATGACGGCATCGGGTGGACTCAACTGGACCCAAAGGAGGTCCCGATGCAGGTCCAGCGAGCACGTCAACTGGAGCCGGTGGTAACGGGTGCTGATTGTACGGGCGAGAGTATGGCTGTCCCGCTGTGTACAGGATGGATCGGGGTGGCCTCGCCGTGCAGGGCCGGCTGCTGAAGCCTGGTGAGCTGCCCTCTGGGGCCGTGATCCCTGCTGGAGGCCTTCGTTGAGATCCCCAGGTGAGCTGCTTATCGAAGCCGCCCGGCGACTCACTGAGGGTGGGCAAGCGTCATGACCTCACGGGCCTCCGCCTCCGTGGCGATGGCTCTGGACGACCTCCGCCAACTGTTCGAGGGTGCGAAGCGCTCAGTGTTCCGCCTTGAGACGCTGCCGGTCTACGAGGTCGGCGAGGACATTGAGCGGCAACGCGCGTTCGCCGCTGAGGGTCGCCTGCCGCCGCCCAGCCCCGACAGGGTGGCGTTCATCCGGCGGATGCAGGAGCGGACTAGGCGCGTGGCATGGTCGCGCGTCCACGTCGTCGACCAGCCCCTCACCCCGTATCTCCGCTACGAGCTTGCGGCCTACGCCGAGAACGAGCAGGGTGGCGAGCAGGTGTGGATCGCCGACCGGGCAACCCATCCCAGCCTTGCCGATCTGACTGAGGACTTCGTACTCGTCGACGACGAGGCCGGCGTCTGGTTCCGCTACGACGAGCGCGGCCGGCTCGTCGGCTACGAGCGCGTGGCGCCCGAGGATCTCGACCGCTGCCGCGAACAGCGGGATCTTGCCCTTGCGCACGCCGTCCGCCTCCGCGATTACCAACCACCGCCGCCACGGAGCTGACATCCTCCATGACCGGTCCCGATGGCTGACCCCGATCTGCTTGCGGCGCGGCGCCGCCTCGCCGCCGAGCTGCGGCGACTCCGT
>DATBRJ010000295.1:0-2437 GCA_036560395.1 Actinomycetes bacterium
GTGTCCGCGGCGGGAGTCGAGCACCCTCGCGGCGAGCTCACCGGCCGGGCCGACGCATCTTGGCGGAAGCTCTCGAGCAACCGCCCGCTCGATTCAACCACTGAATCCTGTCGGCGACGACGCCTTCCCCACAGGTGCGCAAGAACACAGCATGTCGTACAGCCTCCGGCCTTGACGACGGGAGCCCCTGCCGCCGGAACGTGATCCCGAGGGTGCAATAGGTCCTGTCCCATACAGATGTGGTCAAGTCGGCACTTGGTCGGCGGTGGATGCGAGACTGGTCCTCCGTGACGTATGCATCGGCGACGGAGCCTCGTACCGCCGTCGCCATCCTCGACCGCCTGCTCGCCGCACCCGGTCGCCGCGAGCGAGTTACGCACGTCGAGATCGTTCCAGCGCGTCGTGGCGTGACGACTGACTGGCCGGCGTGGGCGCATCCGAGGTTGATCGAGCAACTGGCCACTGTGGGCATCAGGCAGCCGTGGAGCCATCAGGTTGCGGCAGCCGAGCACGCATGGGCCGGACAATCGGTGGTGCTCTCGGCCGGCACGTCTGCGGGGAAGTCGCTCGCTTACCTGTTGCCTGCCCTGACGAAAATGCTTGCCGCGCCGAGGACCGCACCCGCACCGACGGTCCTTTACATCGCACCCACCAAGGCGCTGGCGGCTGACCAATGGCGGGCGGTCCGCGCCCTCGACCTCGAGCAGGACGGGGTTCGGGCGGCGACTCTCGACGGCGACACCACGATCGAAGGTCGGGACTGGATCAAGAGCAACGCGACATACGTCCTGACCAACCCGGACATGCTGCACAGGACCATCCTTCCGGGTCATCCACGCTGGTCGCGGCTGTTCCGCTCGCTTACCTATGTCGTGATCGACGAGTGCCACACATACCGCGGTGTCTTCGGCTCGCACGTCGCTCAGGTGGTACGCCGGCTGCGCCGGATCGCCGCGCGCCACGGCGCCTCTCCGGTCTTCGTGCTCGCGTCCGCAACCGTCTCGGAGCCTGCGGTGTCGGCGAGCAAGCTCACCGGTGCGCCGGTCGTCGCGGTGACCGAGGACGGGTCACCACACGGCGAGACCGCGTTCGCCCTCTGGGAGCCACCGCTGACCAGGTTCACCGGCGAGCACGGTGCGCCGATCCGCAGGTCAGTGGTCGCGGAGACGGCTGACCTCCTCGCCGACCTGGTGACCGATGGCGTCCGTACTGTCGCGTTCCATCGCTCCCGCCGGGGCGCCGAGATCGCCGCGATACTCAGCAAACAGGCACTGATCCCGATCAATCGGGGCCTCGCCGATCGGGTCGCCGCCTACCGCGCGGGTTACCTCGCGGAGGAGCGGCGGGCACTGGAGCGTGCCCTGCATCGCGGGGAGCTGGTCGGGGTGGCCGCCACCAGCGCACTGGAGCTCGGCGTCGACGTGTCCGGCCTCGACGCCGTCCTCCTGGCCGGCTATCCCGGCACTCGATCGTCGATGTGGCAGCAGGCCGGGAGGGCGGGCCGCGGTGGTGGCGACGCACTGGCCGTACTCGTCGCGAGGGACGATCCACTAGACACCTTCTTGGTCCATCATCCGGAGGCCTTGTTCGGTGCACCGGTTGAAGCGACCGTGCTCGACCCGGATAACCCCTATGTCCTCGCGCCGCATCTCTGCGCTGCTGCCTGTGAGCTGCCGCTGACCGAGGCCGACCTCTCGCTGTTCGGACCGGTTGCGGCCGTCCTGCTGCCCGATTTGGAGGCACGCGGCCTGCTGCGGCGCCGCGCCGCCGGCTGGTTCTGGACGAAGGCGGAACGGGCGAGCGACCTCGCCGACATTCGCGGCGCCGGTGCCCGCCCGGTGGAGGTAGTGGAAAACGCGACCGGGCGCCTCCTCGGCACCGTGGACGCCGCAGCCGCGCACGCGACCGTCCACGACGGCGCCGTCTATCTGCATCAGGGCGACACCTATCTCGTGGATCACCTCGACCTCGGCGATGCGACGGCCTTTGTGGACGCCGCGACGCCCGACTTCACCACCACGGCCCGCGATGTCACTGATATCCGCGTGCGCAGCCAGGATCGTGAGGAGAGCTGGGGGGACGCCCGGCTGTGCTTTGGTACCGTCCAGGTCACTAACCAGGTCGTTTCCTACCTGCGCAAACGGGTCGTCTCCGGCGAGATCCTCGGCGAAGTGCCGCTCGACCTCCCACCTCGGCATCTCCGTACCCGAGCCGTGTGGTGGACTCTCTCCGAAGCGCAGGTTGAGGCGACCGGGATCGCGTGGCCCGACCTCGGGGGTTGCCTACACGCGGCAGAGCATGCCTCGATCGGCCTCCTGCCGCTGTTCGCCACATGTGACCGATGGGACATCGGCGGCGTATCGACGGCAATGCACGAGGACACCGGCCTCCCGACGGTGTTTGTCTACGACGGCCAGCAGGGCGGCGCAGGTTTCGC
>DATBRJ010000296.1:0-2505 GCA_036560395.1 Actinomycetes bacterium
GGGGCGTACCGTGCCAGCGGAACGCCGGACCAACCCCGAGGAGATCGCCGTCGCCGTCGAGTCAGGCCTCCAGGCATCGGTGACGACTGCGGTCCTCACGGCGGCTGTCGCCCACGCCACGTGGAACGCGATCGCTCACTCGATCAAGGACAAGTTCCTCGCGCTGGCATTAGTCGGGGCCGGTGGTGCCCTGTTCGCGGCGCCGCTCGCCGCGTTCGCGCCGATGCCGGCTGCCAGCGCGTGGCCTTACCTCGCGAGCTCCGTCGCCGTACACCTGGCGTACAACCTCGGACTCATGCAGTCCTATCGGCTCGGCGACTTCAGCCAGACCTACCCGCTGGCAAGGGGGACCGCGCCGCTCGTTGTCACCGTCCTGGC
This sequence comes from Actinomycetes bacterium, assembly GCA_036560395.1. Lineage (GTDB taxonomy): Bacteria > Actinomycetota > Actinomycetes > JAKEEW01 > JAKEEW01 > DASYTV01. Next base: position 379 of record DATBRJ010000296.1, read on the forward strand.
CGCACTGTTCGTCGGCGAGGTCCCCACACCAACCCAGATCTTCGGCGTCGCGATGGTCTTCCTCGCTTTGTCGAGCCTCGCCTTGTCCGGCCGCGCGGTCGCCGGCAGGGCCGAGCGGTGGGCAGTGGCGGCGGCGATCTGCACCGGCCTCACCATCGCCGCGTATACAGTCATCGATGGCGTGGGAGTACGCCGCTCCGGCAGCCCGGCTGGTTACCTCGGATGGCTGATCTTGCTCGAGGGCGGCGCGGTGGCAATGGCCGCGATCACTATCCGGCGCAGCGCCCTGATCGACCAGGTCAGGCCGATCTGGCTGCCAGGACTGACCGGCGGCGGGATCAGCCTGCTCGCGTACGGCTTGGTGCTGTGGGCGCAGACCCGCGGCGCATTGGCACCGATCTCCGCCCTGCGGGAGACGAGCATCATTGCCGGCGCGCTCATCGGGACGATCGTCTTCCGCGAACAGTTCGGCCGCGCCCGCGTCGCCGCCTCCGTTTTCGTCGCCACCGGCATCGTGCTGCTCACCCTGTGACCGGTCACGTCAGCCGGGTCGGCTGCTGTGGACTGCACTCGGTGCGATTTCATCTGACACCGATGAGTTTCCGGTGAGCCGACGTTTCACCGTGCAACCGACGAACCAAGGGAGACCTCATGGTCGACATGAAACTCGAACTCATCCTGCTTGGCGTTACCGATGTAGACCGCGCCAAAGCCTTCTACGTCGACAAGGCAGGTTTCACGCTGGATGTCGACCACCAGCCGAGCGACGACTTTCGGGTTGTCCAGCTGACGCCACCCGGCTCGGCCTGCTCGATCACGATCGGGCTCGGGCTCACCACCACGCCACCAGGGTCCATCAAGGGCATTCACCTCGTGGTCACGGACATCGAGGCCGCACGTGCCGAACTCGTCGAGCGAGGCCTGGAGGTCAGCGAGATCCGGCATCTCGCGGATGGCAAGTGGCAAAGCGGAGCGCATCCGAACCGCGGCGACTATGAGTCGTTCGCCGACTTCAACGATCCGGACGGCAACGGCTGGATACTGCAGGAACGCGGGCACGGCGGACCGCGCTAAGGCAGGACGTGGCCTAACCGGCGACAAGTTCCGATCGGGCCTCGACGACGGTGAGCAGGACAGCCGGCCCGGTGACCGTGGCGTCGCCAGGGACATCGAGCCAGCGGCCGCCGTCAACGCGGTACTCCCCGCTGTACGTGACGTCGACTCGCGGCGTGACGACACCGGGGGCCGAATAGCGGTGGCTGACGTCCTTGTGCGGGTACGGCCTTCCTGGGCCCGCCGTCGTCGTCGCCTCGCCGTCACCAAAGGACCAGCGGTAGGCCACGGCCTCGAGGCGCAGATCCACACTGCGACCGAGAATGTCGATACCGGTGACCGTCCGGCTCCGGTTCTCGGTATAGAAGATCGTGTCCAGGTTGACGAGGGTGCGCCCGTTCGATGGCTGGATCTCGACGGTGGCGGCCAATAGCTTCACGCGGTCCCGAAATGTCCGCAGGAGGACGAGATTGACGTCTGGAGTCCCAGCGATCTCCGGACCGACGCATTCGGCTCCGGCAACTTGCCAGGCTGTGATGGCTCTCCCGGCGACCTGATCCCATTGGCGCGTCCATCGCCACATGCGGATCTGCGCGCTGTTCTCCGCCGGCGGACATAATCTCGTTGCCGATGGGCAGAGGATTCCGGCTAGAGCGGGGTTGCTTCCCGCGCATGCCGGCGTCCATGTGACCTGCACGGTGACACGCGCGCCTGGGACCGACTCCTGGCCTGCACTGGAGACACCCGCCGAATCGCCGCCCGTGACGACCGCCGTGTCGCTTCGGTCATCGAGACGGCTGAGAACGTAGTCGCTACCCTCGCCCTGTCCGAACGCGGTCGGGGCCGGCAGCGCGCAGAGGGCGACCGTCGCCAGGACGGTGCCGAGCCGAAGCAGAAGACGTCCTCGTGCAGCGCTCATGAGGCATCGCTCCTCTCGTCGCGAATTCCCTTGATCCGCCAAGCCCCGTTCGACCACTCAAGGTCGACAAGCAGCACGGTCTGTCTTGCGGCCACCTGGTCGACGACCCTTCCGCTGCCGTCGATCTGCCTAAAGGGGGTCACCGCGATGTCGAC
>DATBRJ010000297.1:0-8179 GCA_036560395.1 Actinomycetes bacterium
CACGTGGGGAGGCAAGGTGCAGACGTCCGGGCCCATGGCCCTGACCTGGCTTCCGTTGACGAGCCAGGGCTACATGGTCGGCGACTACATCTCGACGTCATTCAACGCGGCCGGTCTCGCCTACCCGGTGATCATGGTGGCAACCCCACCTTCGGGCGGCATGTTCAACGAGGCCGCCTACACGGTGGCTAGCGGGTTGACGGTGATCGCCGCTGGCAGCGGCACGCCGGCGACGCAGAGCGGCGCGTCTTCGGTGGGGAGCGTGTCGCAGACGACGAAGATCAGATGACGTAATCGGTCCGCCAGAGACATTTGCCGCGGCTGCCGGCGCTCGCGGGATTGCGCGCATCAATTTCCCGCGAGTGCCGGCACTGGCGAAAAATTGGCGAGTAGTGCCGGCGCGGAGATTCGAACTCCGGACCATCGGTTTAAAAGACCGCTGCTCTGACCAGGCTGAGCTACGCCGGCGCGACTACGAATTTAGGCCGTATGGCGCTTCAGCCGCAGCGTGAACACGCTGCCCTCGCCAGGTTCCGACCGCTCGAGGATCAGCTGACCACCGCACCGTTCGGCCAGACCCCGGCTGATGTACAGCCCGAGGCCCGTGCCGGACGGATAACCAAACTCGACGTCGTCGACTCGGTAGAACTGTTCGAAGACCCGGTCCTTCGCCACCTCCGGGATGCCGATCCCCGAGTCGCTCACCTTCACCTGGGCCGAGTCGCCATCAACCACCTCGATCCGCACCCGTGCGGGCGGATGGCTGTAGGTCATCGCGTTGTTGAGCAGGTTGTCGAGGATGATGCCGATGTCCCAGGTGCTTCCGTTCACCATCATCTTTCCCTCCGGTACGTCGGCGTGGATATCGGCGCCGATCAGCCTGGCGCGGTCACGCGCCCGTCCGATCGCGTCTTGAACCGCGGCGGCGATGTCCGTGGTCTGACCCCTGGCGGGGAAGGCATGCCCGACGCCGGCCTCCAACCGGGACGCGATCAGGAGCTGGTCCACACGGTCCGCCAGCTCGCCCGTCGTTTTCCTGACCGCCTCCATCGGCCCACGCTGCTCGCTGGTCATCGGACCCAGCGTCTCGTCGGCAAGCATCTCGATGTATCCGCGGATCACGGCGATCGGGGTACCCAGCTCGTGCGCCGCCAGGTTGATGAAGTTGCTTTTGGCTTGACTTGACGATTCCGCGTCAGCCAGCAGCCGCGCGTTGCGAATCAGGAGGGCGGCGATCGCGCCCATCTCCTCGAGCTGGCGGACCTCGGCCTGGCTGAACGGCGTGCCGGTGCGGCGACCAACGATGAGCACGCTGTCGACCTCGCCCCCGCGAACTAGCGGCATCACCAGGCCGCGCTGGATTCCCGCGTGACGCACCACCCGGTCGGGGTCGATGCCGGCCACCCGGTAACTCCCAACCCGGACGGGCCGCTTCCGGGCGAGCGCTTCGGCCACGATTCTTCGGCTGCCCGCGGTCACCGACTCGACAGGCAAGACTTTGCCGATGTGGGCGGGCCGGCCCTCGCGATCGACGCTTCGCTCGACCACGAAACCGCCGGGCACGAGCCGGAGCATGGTGACCCGATCCGCCGAGAGGACGTGCATGACCTCCGAGAGCAGCCTGTCCACCACCGGCAGCGGATCGGTCTCTTTGGCCATCGCCTCGGCCACGTCAAGACCGATCCGCTGACGCTGTGCCGCTGAGGCAACCTCCGAGGTTGCGCTTCGCTCCGCCGATACCGATCTCGAGTAGAGCCACAGCTGGCCGGCGAGCAGCGCCGCAAACGGCAGCAGCGCCAGAGTGTGGTCGGCGTACCACATCGGCGCGTATCGCGCGTCGAGGAGCAGCAGCGAGATCGAGTTCAGAACGGTGAATGTCAGGGCGGCCAGGACGCCGCCCGCGATCCGCTCGTCGCCGTGCAGGCCGGCCATGTAGGCCAGCAGCCCGATCACCGCCGGCGTCAACCCCGCCACGCCGAACAGGGCTTCCTGGGGGGAGAACTCGCCGGTCGGAGAGATCATTGGGGAAAGCGGTCCGGCCGCCACCGCGACGGCGACGACGAGAAATCCGAAGAGCGCGCCGCCTGCGATGGCCGCGAAGATGTACGGCTTCGGCCGCGCAAGCAGGCCCCCGCGTTGGACCAGAGCGATCGACAGCAGCGTGGGCGTGGTCAGGTTGATGAGCAGGAACAGGATCACCGCCGCCTGGTTGAAGCGTTCGCCCTGCAGGGCCGGAATGTCGCCGGGGAACATCGCAAAGTGACCTAGCCACATGACGGCGGTCGCGCAGGCGATGAAGACGACTGGAATCGACCGCCAGCTCTCGCGCAGGCCGGCGTCCAGGGATCCGAGGAGAGCGACGACCACCATGCACACGAAAGCGACGCCGTCGAATACGGGCACGAACCACTGGAGCACTGGCGCCGATGGCGCCAGCGCGCCCCACAGAAGGATCGGTAGGCCAATGCCGATCGCGGCCGCCGAGCCGAGCCAGACCGAGAAGCGCGACCGGGCCCCGGATATCAGTTCCAATCGTGCCCACCTATTGAACCGAAAAAGCCAGGCCTTTCCAAACTCGACCGCCGCGGCGAGTAGCCTTGCCGGGGTGCGGACGGGTGCCTGCCTCTTCGCGGTCGCGGTGGCGCTTGCGGCTTGCAATCCGACCGGGAACCCATCTCCAACCCCCACTCCCCTCGCCTCCGACCAGACCTTCAGCTTCCCCATCGCCCAGGACGTCGCCGACTTCGACCCCGCGCTCATCAGCAGTCCCGCTGACGTCGACATCCTGCAGAACGTCTTCTCCGGCCTCTACAGGTTCGACGAGGAGCTGCGTGAGGTGCCTGACATCGCGGCCGCCCTGCCCATCGTGTCGCCTGACGGGCTGGAGTACACCTTCGGCCTCCGCACCGACGCGCGCTTTTCCAACGGCGATCCCATCACGGCGTCCGACTTTGAGTACAGCTGGAACCGCGCCGCGGCCAGGCAGGGGGACTACGCGGGCCTCTTCTCGCTCATAGCCGGTTATCAGCAGGTCGCCGCGGGCAGGGCCAAAACCATGTCGGGCATCAACGTCGTCGACGCCACCACCCTCAAGGTCCGCCTGACCAAGCCCGCGAACCACTTCCTGACCGAGTTGGGTCTGTGGCCGTTCTGGGTCGTCGACCACAACGTCGTCGCCTCGGCCGGCGAGGACGCCTGGTTCAACAAGCCGGAAACGCTGGTCGGAAGCGGACCCTTCCGGATGACGGCACGAACTCCGGGGCAGTCCATGGAGTTCGAGCCAGTCCTCGGCTGGTACGGCGGCAAGACCGGCGCCCTTTCGCGAGTGCACGTCGAGGTCGTCGCCGACGCGACGGCGCAGGTCAGCCAGTACGAGGCGGGCGTGTTCAGCCTGGTCGGCTACGCCCGCCAGGGACTCCCCGCGGCGGCCGCCACGAAGTACACCACCGACAAGACCCTCGACCACCAGCTGTCGCTGGTCCCGCTCGGCGTCACCTTCTGGGTGGGTTTCAACCTCAAGGCCGGCCCGTTCGCGGGCACCGACGCCGGCAAGGCCGGCCGGCGCGCGTTCAGCCAGGCGATCGACCGCCAGGAGCTCGTCGACGCCGTCTGCATTCTGAAGACGGCGTGCGCTGAGGCCACAGGCGGCGTCGTGAGCAAAGGCCTGAAGGGCTACCTGGGCGACGGCGCGGACCACAACGTGAGGTTCGACGCCGCGGCGGCCAAGGCCGCGTACCAGGCGTGGGACCCGACCGGCACCCGGGGCAAAGGCCTCACCTACACGTACGACAGCAACGCCTTCAACAAAGCCGTCTGCACGAACTTGACGGCGCAGTGGAAGAAGAACCTAGGCATCGACGTCAGGTGCGTCGAGGTCGACCGCAAGACCTTCTTCGACAAACGCAACGTCAGCTGCGCCTATCCGATGTTCCGCCAGAGCTGGGCGGCGGACTACGACCATCCGCAGAACTGGTTCGACTACCTGTTCGTCACGGGCGGCGCTTCGTCAGGATCGTGCTACTCCAACACACAGCTCGACCGGGCCGTCGCCAAGGCCGACGCGACTCCGCCGGGCTCCCTGGACTCCGGTTACAGCGTCGCTGGTTACATGCTCGTGAACGACTCGGTGTTCGGCGGACTGCTCTACGGAGTGCAGCAGTACCTGGTGCACCCTTACGTGAAAGGCGCGGGCGGCAACGCGCTGTACGACAAGAGCTGGACGTCGGTGCGCGTGTTAGCGCACTAGGCGACTGGAGCCGTCGTGCCGAGGATCTCGGGCGCCATTGTCGACGCGAAAGGGCCTTCGGGATTGTCGATGAGCCAGACGTGGAGCATCAAGGGCGTCGTCTTGTTCGTGCTGCCTCGCGGGCACGATCCGCTCTTGTCGTTGGAGTCGAAAGCGTCAGCGTTGTGGACGAAAGCGACCGCGATGCCGGTGACATTGTCGAAGCAGATGTTGGAGTGCTGGTGCCACACGGTCAGCGGGCCGCCGATCTCGGGTCCAGGCATACCTCGATTCGGCATGATGTACATCGCTCCGATCAGCTCCGTGCCCCGCTTGCCGTTGTAGTAGATGAGCGACTGCACATGGTGCGGATCGAGGATGTCGGCTTCGACCATGTAGCTGCGGTTGACGTAGTGGACGATCTCCCCGTCAGGCGGCTCCATCGGCACGTAGCCCGCCGCGATCGCGGCCTTGAGGCTCGCGTACCTGGCCACGGCCGTCCGCGTGTCCACCATCAGCTTCGTGGCCGCCTCGAGCTCGGCCGCCGTCGGCTGGCGGGTGCCGGCCGCCGCCGCGTCGTGCTGATGAGCGGCGGAGCCCGACGTGTTGGACTGCGCCACCTGCTGAGAGGCCGCCCAGCCGGCGATGTCGCCGGAGATGACGATCATGACCAGGGCCCCCCCAAGCAGGCTGCGGCGCACCCAGATCCCGTGCGGAAGCGCGGTGTAGGCCGCACCGACCACCCCCACCACCACCAGGGCGATCCCGATCCCGAGCAGGACATGGCCAGGGTTGCTGAGCGTGAACAGGCCTTCCCGGTGGGCCAGGGTCGGGTCCTTGGCGTGCAGGTAGGCGTCGATGGCCAGGCCGGCCAGGAGGGCCACCACCCCCAGCAGTCCGGCCGACAGAAAGGCCGCCGTCCGCCTCATCCCGCTCTCAATTCAACCACTCCGTCGAAGCCGAATTGTCATCGGAACTTGACTTCGGTCAACCAAAAGCCAACACTGAATGCGGAGTAGCGGGGCCGCCCCCAGCTTTTGCGGGGTGGCATCGGTCCGTCGCCGGCGCACTCTCGCCCCGGAAATCACCGGGAAGAGGGCGATGGACGTCGAGGAGGCCATCCTTTCAGTGCGCCCTCCTCGAGCCGTGTTTCGTAGGAGGTGGTATGACGCGAATCTCTGCGTTTCGGTCCCTCGCCGTGGCGTTGGGAGCAGTTTCCATGGTCGCGGCATGTGGAGGCGGGGCCGGTCCGGGCGGCGAAGCGCTCGCCGCGGACCAGACGATCAGCTTCCCGATGGTCGACGACGTCGGCAACCTCGACCCGGCGACGATGTCGGCGGCGGTCGACATCGACATCTTCCGCAACACGTATTCCGGTCTCTACAAGTTCGACAACGACCTCAATGAAGTTCCCGACATCGCGCAGGACAAGCCGCAGATCTCCTCGGACGGCCTGACCTACACCTTCAAGATCAAGAGCGGCATCAAGTTCTCCAACGGCGATCCGGTGACGGTTGAAGACTTCCTCTTCAGCTGGAACAGGGCCGCTGCGATGCAGGGCGACTACGCGTCCGTATTCCAGCCGGTAGTGGGCTACGACGACGTGTCCAAAGGCAAGGCGACCGAGATGTCCGGCCTCAAGAAGATCGACGACAGCACGTTCTCGGCCACGGTGACCGCACCAGCGCAGTACTGGTACACCGAGGTGGCGCTCTGGACAGCCTGGGTCGTCGACAAGAAGGTCGTGCTCGCGGCCGGCAAGGCGACCGAGTCCAACTGGGCGAGCAACCCCTCGACCGCGATCGGAACGGGCGCGTTCAAGATGACGGCCCGCACCCCCAAGCAGTCGATCGACTTCGCCCCCGTGGCCAACTGGTATGGCGGCTCGACAGGTGCCATCACAAAGGTGCACATCGAGATCGTGGCCGACCAGAAGGCGCAGCTGACCAAGTACGAGTCCGGCGGTTACAGCCTGATCGGCAACGCCAACCAGAGCCTGACGCCGGAAGACGTGATCCGCTACAACTCCGACCCCGTGCTCAAGAAGCAGCTGACTCTGCAGCCCGCGGCGCGCACGAGCTGGATCGGATTCAACATGTGCGAGGGCCCCGGCAAGCCGGTCAAGACCTGCACCAAGGCCAGCCCGTTCGGGGGCGAGGCCGGCAAGCCAGGTCGGCAAGCGTTCAGCCTGGCCATCGACCGCGACCAGCTGGTCGACATCGCGTGCTCCAAGGGCACCGCCTGCGTCAAGGCGACCGGTGGCGTGATCACCAAGGGCCTTAAGGGCTACCTGGGCGACAACACCGACCCCTGGGTGGTCTTCGACGCCGCCAAGGCGAAGCAGCTCTACCAGCAGTGGGACCCGAACGGGACCAAGGTGACGGGGCTGATCTACACCTACAACGCGACCGCGCAGAACAAGGCGGTATGCGACAACCTGGCTTCCCAGTGGAAGCAGAACCTGGGCGTCACCGTCCAGTGCGCGTCGACCGACCGCGCGTCGTTCTTCAACGCACGCACCAAGTGCTCCTACCCGATCTTCCGGCACAGCTGGGGCGCGGACTACGACAACCCCCAGGACTGGTTCGACTTCCTCTTCGTCACCGACGCCGGATCCTCGGGATCCTGCTACTCGAACCCGCAGCTCGACTCGCTGGCCAAGGACGCCAACACCAAGGACCTGAGCCAGTCGCTTGACTCATACAAGCAGGCGAACAAGATCCTGGTCGACAACACCGTCACCGGCAACCTCTTCTACGGCATCCAGCAGTACGTGGTTCACCCGTACGTCAAGGGCGCCGGCGGCAACCCGCTCTACGACAACTACTGGACCGGGCTGAAGATCCTTCAGCACTAAGCCGGTAATACCCGACACAATTAGGGGGTCCGCCCGCGGCGGGCCCCCTTTCTTAAAACCTCGTGAATAGGGAAGTGATTGGCGGATGAGAGGGACCCTCCTCTACATCGGACAGCGGCTGGTCTTGATCGCGATCACGACCATCCTTGTGTCCTCGATCGTCTTCCTGCTCCTCCACCAGATCCCCGGCAATGCCTTCCTGAACGAGACCCGGCAGACCGAGGCATCGCTTGCGGCGCAGCTCCACCACTACGGCCTCGACAAGCCGCTGCCCCAGCAGTACACCGACTGGGTCACGGCGGTGCTCCACGGCAATCTCGGCGAGTCGCTGGTCAACCGCGGCGTCCAGATCACGCCGCTGTTGATCCGCGAGACCTCGGTCAGCGCCACAGTGGGTTTCTTCGCCCTGCTGGTGACGATCGGGCTCGGCCTCATCCTTGGCGTGATCGCCGCCCTCCGCCAGAACACCTGGGTCGACTACCTCGCTTCGAGCGCGGCGGTGGTGGGCTACAGCGTGCCCAGCTTCGTGCTGGCCATCTTCGGCCTCCTGATCTTCGGCCACTACTTCTACGTGTGGACCCAGGGCACCGTGTACTACAACGTCGGCTGGGGTGACTGGACGCAGATACCCGTCCCTGCCATCGCGCTGGGCTTGCCCTACGCGAGCTACGTCGCGCGCCTGACCCGCGCCAGCATGTTGGAGACGATCCGCACCGACTACGTGCGCACCGCTTGGGCCAAGGGCTTGAAAGCCCGGATCGTGATCCTCAGGCACGCGCTGCGCAACGCGCTCATCCCGGTGGTCACCATCCTCGGGCCGCTGATCACGGGAATCATCACCGGCTCGGTGGTGATCGAGAACATCTTCGGCATCCCGGGCCTCGGCAAGGAGTTCGTGACCAGCATCCTCGCTCGCGACTACAACATCGTCATCGGGGTCTTCACCTTCTACGCAGCCCTCGTCGGCCTCGCCAACCTCACGGTCGACGTCATCTACCCCGCGCTCGACCCGAGGATCCGCTACTGATGGCCCAGGCCGCCCCCGTCGCCCAGCCCGACGTCGAGCTCACGACGTATGAGGTTCCGGAGCAGACCAC
>DATBRJ010000298.1:0-4261 GCA_036560395.1 Actinomycetes bacterium
TTTGTACTCGTCATCACCTGGGGGAGGACGGCGGCCGGCCGAGCACGGTCGACGGGTCCTGCCGTGGCGGGATGCTCATCCTGCGGCGGGTCGATGCGGGCCAGTACCGTCTCAAGTGGACGGATCAGGGCAGGGCGGGCAACACCAGTTGACCCCTTGCCAGGCGTCGGTGTGGTAGGAAGGCTTCCGCCCGTGACAGGAGCCCACCGCCGTGATCATCGTGTTCGACGTCGAGCAGGCCGAGGCGGACCTGACCGCCGGGCGGCTGGCCTGCCCGCGCTGCGCCGCACCGTTGCGGCCGTGGGCGTGGGCGCCCGTGCGGCGGGTCCGCGGCCGCGATGGCACGTCACGGGCGGTCCGCCCGCGGCGGGCCCGCTGCAGCTCGTGCCGCGCCAGTCAGGTACTGCTGCCGGCCGGGTGCCAGCCTCGGCTGGCTGACGCCACCGAGGTCGTCGGTGCCGCCCTGGTGGCCAAGGCCGCCGGGCGCGGGTACCGGCGCATCGCGGCCGAGCTGGGACGCCCGCCCGCCACCGTGCGCCGCTGGCTGCGCCGGGCCCGCCACGCCTCGCACCTGGCGTGGCTGCGCCGCCTCGGTGTCGAGCACGCCCAGCGCCTCGATGCCGAGGTGCTCACCGACGGTCTGCAGCCGCAGCCCACCGACCTGGGCGATGCGCTGGAGGCACTCGCCGCGGCGGTGCACGCCTGGCGGCGCCGGAGCGGTCGACCCGCCGACGGGTGGGCACTCGTCGGCGCGTTCACCGGCGGGCGGCTGCTGGCCGCCGCACCATTTCGTTGATCAACAAGGACCGTTGCGGGGACCAGTGCGCCCTGACAACGGCGTCACCATGACCATCAAGGACCGCCATCGTGAACACCACGCCGTCACGATGAGCACCAAGCCGACCGCCCACGTCCTCATCCACAGTGACGTCAACGTCCTCAAGTGCAACGACGGATAACATCCGCCATCGGGGAAGTCCAGCACGTGGGGGGCGGTGTTGCTGCTGCCGCCGCTGCCGCTGGTTAACCACTGATAGGCGACGGTTGTCGGCCCACCGGCCACGGTGATGATCGCCTGGAACGACGGTGCGCGGTCGGCGGGTGGCGGGCATTGGCCGGTGTAGCTGGTGTGGCTGGCGGCGGCCACTACGGACACGTCGTCGGCGGGCTCGGTGGACAGGGTGTCGGCGGGGTGCGGGCACGCCACCGTCGAGGCGAGCACGATCTAGCTCCGCTGCAACGTGCCGGTGACCGCGCGCGGCGCTGAGCCGGCGTCGCGACCGACGCCCTCCCGGGAACGATCGGCGGGCCAGACGGCGACGCCGTACCGGTGTACCGGCTGGTGGCAGCGTCGGCGGGTGCGGCGGCCCAGCGGCAGACGCACCCGCTCTACGCTCAGCGCCGGTGGATCTCGTAGACGGCGCCGTTGGTGAGCGACACGACGAACAGGTTCCCGTTCGGGCCCGTCTTCACATCGGTGACGATGCCGAAGTCCTGCCCGATCAGCAGGCTCTCGCTCTCGGTGATCTCATGCTTGGCCAGGTTGTCGGCGACGCGGTCCTCCAGCAGCGGATCGTCGACCGCGATCTTGTGGCCATTGCCGGTCAGGTTGAAGTGGAACAGGTAGCCCCCTCTGAGATTGGCCGTAGCCGCGCCGACGAACAGGTCACCTTCGTACTGAGGGCCGAGCGCCTGGCCACGGACGAAGCCGATCCCGGCCGGAGCGACCTCCCATTTCCAGCTGAACTCGGGATCGTTGTAGTGCGACCCGGGAAGCGTGAACAGGCGGGCGAGCGCCTCGTCCGGCGTGTCCGCGATATTCGACGGCGGCCACCGGATCTGTTGCAGGTTCGGGTTCGTGCCGAACGTCGTCTCGATCTCCTTGAACTGTGCCACCCGCGAGACAGGCCCGGCGATCTGGATCCAACCGCCGTTCATGCCGGCGGTCACCCGGTTGATCTCGCTGAAGCTGTCGTCGCCGTTCTCCTGGATCCATACGTCGCCGGATTCGGGGTTGACGGCCAGCCCGAAGCTGTTGCGGTGCCCGTACGAGAAGATCTTCTGGAGGTTGGCGCCGACCTCGCCGCCCGTAGCCGCACCCACGGCGAAGAACGGATTATCCGACGGGGCCGTGCCGTCGTCGTTGAGACGCAGGACGACGCCGCTGAGGTGGGCATTGTCCGGCTCCGGACCGCCGAACTGGTCATCCTGCACGGTAGGTCCCGGGCAGGTTGCGGTCGGTCCACACGTCAGATTCTGCAGATTGCCGCGCCGGCCGAGATCGCCGGTGAACGTGTAGAGCTTTCCATCGTGCCCGAACGCGATCACGCCGCCGTCGTGGTTGCCGCGCGCCGGCTGCCCGGCGTCCTCCTGGATCGCGCGGATCCGGATCAGGTTGCGGTCGAAGGCCAGCGAAGACCCGTCCCACCTGAACCGGTCGATCCGGTTACCGAGCAGCGGAGTCTGGCTGAGCGTGTTGGTGTCCGCGCCGGTGGAACTCTCTGTCCAATACAGATAGACGCCGGGATTCGACGGGAAGTCCGGGTGCAGCGCGATGCCGAGCAGACCCCGCTCGGAACCGGAATTGACCGCGAGATCCAAGACGGTGCCCTGCACGGCGCCGCCCACCACTCGCTGCACCCGTCCGGTGCCCTTCTCGAGCACCAGCATGTCTCCGTCGCCCAGGAACGCCATCGTGGTGGGCGTGACGAGCCCGGTCGCGACGGTCCGGACCGCGAGGTTCGGGACCAGCATCTGCGGGCCGCCCTGCGCACTCGCCGGCGAGCCCACCACCATCATGGAGATCACCAGCGGCACGGCCACGGCCACGGATGCGGCGGTGCGACGCCCGCGCCTGCTTCCGTTCCATCGTTGGAACATGACAGCCTTCCTTCTGCCCGCGACCGGTCACGGCCGTTTTCCGCATGGCGGCAAAGGCCCGGTCGTGGGCGTACGGTGGCTGCCTTGCCGCCGTGCGACCCCGGTATCCCGCTGCGACGGTCGGCGTCAGCGAGCTTCCTCGGGGCCCTACCAGCGCATACAGCGGCGGTACGCCAATGGTTCAACGTGGCTCGATGAATTGTGGCCCGCTACCGCTGGTGTTGCGGCAGGTGCGTCTTCGCCTCGTCGTAGCCGGCCGTCCCGGTTGACTCGGCCGGGGCGTACACGAGATTCATGACGCCGGTCTCGAAGGTCTGCGAGGAGATCAGCGTGAGCGGGATCGGGGTCTCGCCCCCGTCGAACAGGCGCATCCCCTTGCGTACCGCGATCGGATGCACCAGCAGGTGCAACTCGTCCAGCAGACCGGCGCGAGCAACTGGCGCACGACCGAAACCGAGCCGCTCAGCGCGATCACGCCGTCACCAGGTTCGTTCAGCAGCGCGGTGACGGGCCTCGACGAAGTCGCCCTGCAACTGCTCGGAATTCCGCCAGGTGAACTCGAGCGGCCGACTCGACACGACGATCTTGCGCGCGTCGCCAAGCACCTTGGCGAAGGGAGCATCGACCCCGCCGGCCGCTTCCCGTACTGGCCAGGCCCCGGCGAAGCTGTCGACAACTGGCTGCTGATCCGGTGGCGATGGTCTTCGCCGCCCGCGATACCAGCGCTTGACGCTCCCGGCGCCCGGCGGTTCCAACCCGCTGGACGGCGCGCATTGGCGAGAGGGACCCCGGCTGTCGGCCTGCCGGTCAGAACCTGCCGATGAGCGGGCGCCGGGCGACGACGTCTATTAAGCATGCCGCGCGCCACTGTCGCGCCCGGGAGGACGAGGAGGCCGGCCTCCACGCGGTCGGCCTCCTCCTTCAATCAACCTGACGAGCTCCTGGCGGAGCTTGAGCTACTTCTCCGTATCGATTCGGATGAACGGCGCGGGGAACGGGAAGTTGGCGGCGCCGTCGACGAGCGTGGTGCCGTCGAAGACGATCGTCGCCGTCGCGGTCGCCGGGCGCTCCTTGCGCATCGACCCGGGCCCGTTGACCGTGGTCATGATCGGTCCGGTCCCGGTCCAGCGGGCGTCGACCGAAACCGTGTGCAACCCGCCCCGGTTGTCCCGCACGTTTGCGAACGTGCCGCTGACACTCACGTTCTTGAGGTCCGGGTCGAACTGCGTCGGCGCCGCCTGTACGAAGCCCCAACTGAAGGTGCCGTCCGGGCACTGGCCCACGAACCCGACCCTGAGAGGCGGATTGGGGTCAGGCGTCGTCCCCGCCTCGATGAAGTTGTCGGTCTCCACGATCAGGCGGCCGTCGGCGGCCGTGGAGC
>DATBRJ010000299.1:0-4381 GCA_036560395.1 Actinomycetes bacterium
ACCCCCTGGGACGCGAAGCCGGGCAGGAGGTCCGGCAGGAAGAGAGCGGGGGAGGCACCGCGGCTGTCCTCGGCGACCACCAGGGAGATCCGTGCCCCCCGATCCAGCTCCTGGATTCCGACATGCCACGGCTCGATGACCCGACGAGTGTTCGCTCTGGCGGCAGCCAGCACGTCCAGCTCAGCCGTTTGCCATCGGGCAAGTTCGCCCGTTGTGACCGGGCTTGCCGCATTCGCGAGCCCGTTGCCTGGACGGTCGACGTCAAGGAACAGCGCGACGTCGATACCGGGTGCGTATTGGCGGACGATTCCGTGGTCGGCTTGGGCGATCCCCGCCGGCTGCAGCCGCAGGAGTAGGCGGCTTTCTGCGCCGGCATATGTTTCCGCGATCTCGAGGCGGCGAGCTTCCCAGTCGGGGTAGCCGAGGGTGGCGCTCACCCAACGCTCGACGACCTCGCCCCGGCGGGCCTCTGGCGCAAGTCGCCAGGACCGCACAACTTCGTTGAGATTGGCCGACACCAGACGGCCGTTCATGACCAGGTCGAGGCGCCACGGATCGAGCCAGGTGAATTTCACGCCGCCGCGCTGAAACGCGGCCGTGAGGAGGCTCTTGAGCATCTCCTCCGGCCGCGCCGCGTCGGGCAAGGTTACGCCGCCGGGTACAAGCGCGAAGATCCCCATCTACCAGCCTTCTGCGTGATCCGCCGGGTGCACACGGGACACTAGCCTGGCAAACGAGTGGGCGGTGGCTCTGGTACGCCAGCTTTGACTCACACGTTGCGCCACCACGCGGTGGCTCGTGGAGCCGTTCCGCCCGCGCTCTGAAAGACTGGTCCGGCTATGGATCTTCTCCTCTACGTCCTCGTCGGCGTTGTCATCCTGATCGCAGGCGGAGTCGGCCTGCTCGTGTCGCGCCGAAGCAGGCGGGACGTCCCGACCGTGCCTGAGGCCCCCGTTGTCGTTCTGCCCACGGAGGCACCTCACCCGGAGGCGGCGGAGCAGGCTGTCGAGGCGCCGCGAGTCGAGCTCCCTGAGCCCCCGGCCAGCCGCTTGGTCAGGCTTCGGTCGAGGCTCGCGCGCTCGCAGTCCTCGCTCGGCCGCGGTCTTCTTGCGCTGCTGTCCAGGGACACGCTCGATGACAAGACGTGGACAGAGATCGAGGACACGCTCCTAGTCGCCGATGTGGGAGTGGGTCCGGCCAAAGAGCTGGTGGACGGACTGCGTACTCGAGCCCGGGTGGATGGCATAGAGACCCCGGAAGACGCACGCCGGGTGTTGCGGGCTGAGTTGCTCGCCGCGGTCGGCCCCGACTTTGACCGGGATGTCCACGTCGAGAGGGCTGATGGCGGCGGACCCGCGGTCGTCCTGGTCGTCGGCGTCAACGGGACGGGCAAGACCACGACGACAGGAAAGCTGGCGCGGGTCCTGGTCGCCGAGGGCAGACGCGTTCTGCTCGCAGCCGCCGACACCTTTCGGGCAGCGGGGGCCGACCAGCTGGAGACCTGGGGTGCCCGGGTCGGGGCCCATACCGTACGCGGACCGGAGGGTGCCGATCCCGCGAGCGTCGCTTTCGAGGCGGTACGCACGGGTACGGAGGAGCAGGTCGACGCGGTCATCATCGATACCGCGGGTCGACTCCACACCAAGGCCGGCCTCATGGACGAGCTGGGCAAGGTCAAGCGAGTCGTGGAACGCCAGGCACCGGTGAGCGAGGTCCTCCTCGTCCTCGATGCGACGACCGGGCAGAACGGCCTGGTTCAGGCCCGCGTGTTCGCCGAGGTCGTCGACGTGACAGGCATCGTGCTCACCAAGCTCGACGGAACGGCAAAGGGCGGCATCGTCATCGCCGTTCAGCGGGAGCTCGGCGTCCCGGTCAAGCTCGTCGGGCTGGGGGAGGGCGCGGACGACCTCGCACCATTCACGCCAGAGGCGTTCGTCGATGCTCTGCTGGCATGATCGCCGGATCCGTCCCACCATGTGAGCCGCCTTCACAGAGCGGTTCTCCGGAGGACCCCGGAGACGGGAAAACCGGCTCTTACCTGCAGGTCTCCCGAAGGCCCTACCACGCAAAATCGGGCCAGGTCCGTATCTGGTCCGCACTCCGCTGAAACGGCCGCCAGGCAGCAGGCCGTCAAGAGTTCCTGGACGCACTGAGGCCCGGCCCCAGCGGCGGACAGGCGTCCCTCAAGCAGAAGCTTGACCCCCTGCTTGCAAAGCACTCCGAGTACGTCCGTGGCGGTCCGTACGGGAGGGCCGGGGTGCAGGTCGGCGCGCCGTCGTTCCCCTCACGGCCGCCGGTCCGCTTGCAGGGAGCCGTCGCGGCCGGGAGTACCTGTGACCTGGGCTTCCGGGCGTAGAGCCGTGATACGGTCCCACCGAGGCGCGGGCGAGGAACGCTCGGGCATCACGAAGTCACCGCCAGAATTCGAAGCGCGTCGACAGGGGGAAGAGATCCGTATGAGAACGCGACTCATAGTGCTGTTCGCTGTTGTCGCCTTGATTGTCGGGGTGGCGCCAAGAGCCGGCGCCATCACCTGGGGCAGACAAGACGTCAACAATGAGTATCCGAACGTTGCTTCCGTGCGGGGAATCGTCGAGGCGGAGAACCTGGCTCGCATCAGCTGCAGCGGGAGCCTGCTCCACTCGGACGCGGACAAGGTAGTGATCTTGACCGCCGCGCACTGCACCGATGCGTGGACGGGCGCAATTGCGGCGGGAACCATTGATTCCGTTGGCGTGTCGTTCGATCAGAACAACCAGGTCAACGGGACAACGACGGACGCCACCTTCTACGTCAGGGGTGGAGTTCCGATCAGTTTTCCTGCGAAGGACGCACCCTTTGAGACGTTTGATTACGGGCTCGTCGTGTTCCCCGCAAATGCTGAGAACAGTCTCGGCCAGACGATCCAGGAGCGCTGGGGGGCGCTCACTCCCGTCCAGGTCGCTCCAGATCCGGGGTATCTGTCGCGTGTGATCAACAGCGTCAGCAACCCGACTAACAATTTGTCGTTCACCGCTGTCGGCTATGGGACGGGTGAGAAGTTCCCCATCCCCGGGCAGGAGACCGGACCGGCCGATCCGTCTGGAACCAACACATCGAAGTTCCTCATTCGGTACATCGCCGAGGGCCTCACGTACAACGCGCACAACCCCGTCAACGATGTGCTGCGACTGTCGATGAACATCGCAAAGGGCGAGAACGGCACCTGCAACGGCGATTCGGGAGGCCCGATCTTCTACCAGGACCCAACGCTCGGCCGTGTTCAAATATCACTGGTGTCCGGCGGTGACGCCCCGTGCAGAGCAACGAACACCGGACCTGGGTTCAGCCAGCAGGAAGCCCTCGACTTCATAGCTTGCGGAACGATCGAGGGCGACGTCACTGCTGTGATGGCATGCGTCGACGGTCTCTTCGGATCGTAAGCCGCCGTCGATCGAGACGTGATCACACACTGAACCGCCGAGCGCGCACGGACCGGCTGCATCCGCCGGGTACGGAGCCAGCGCGTCGCCGGGGCTGGCAAGCGGGTACGTGAGAAGCACCCGGACCGGATCGTCGGGGATGACGTTCTCAGCGAGGAAACTCGCTCACGGCCCTGCAACGGCGCTGCGTGGAACGATGGTGGCTCGGCACCGTCGGCGGAATGGCGCAGCCGGGCACGTGGCGGACGATCGGCACCGGGTCGACGCTGCTGCGTGGTTCAGCCCGACCCGGGTCTACCTCGTCGGGACTCCCTTCCACGCTCAGGGTCTCCTGATGAGCATGCGGGATAACCCCTCTATCGGTTCCGCCGCTACTCGACCGATTCGGTCCGCAGAAGTCCGCGAGATCCCGCGAGAGCCATAGAGACGACCAAACCCGACGGATCCTGAAGACTCTTGACTACCTGGGTTTTCCGGTTGCGCCCGGTCGCAGAGATCGTCGTCTCAGTGGGTGGGCCGTCTTCACAGCGCAGTAACACAAGCTGGACATCCGTAGCGCCCCCGTAACGGCGGAGTCGTTCTCGGGGAACCTGCCGCGATCACTCTCAAAGGCGCAGGTCGTCGGCTGTTCGCCGATCTATGTCGCCGTGACTGCTGAGTCCTGTCGACGGACCACGACGCGGTGGATGCCGTCGATCATGAGCTGACCTGGTTCGGAGGCCGTCGGCAAGGACGGTAACCGAACGATCGATGGGAGACGATCGATGCCGGCTGACTTCAATGCCGGCGACACTGCCTGGGTGCTCGCAGCGTCCGCGCTCGTGATGCTGATGACTCCAGGCGTCGCCTTTTTCTACGGCGGGCTCGCGCGCGTCAAGAGCGTACTTAATATGATCATGATGAGCCTCGCTTGTCTTGCCGTGGTCAGCGTGCTGTGGGTGCTCGTCGGCTACAGCCTC
>DATBRJ010000300.1:0-7875 GCA_036560395.1 Actinomycetes bacterium
CCATCAGGAACGGCAACCTCGGGCGAGTACGGCCGGACCGATCCGCTGCGGTTGGATCCGGTACGTGTCCACGCCGCTAAGGGGTTGACATGAACGATCTTGAAGAAATGGGTCCGGTCGACTATCTGGTGATCGAGTTCCCCGGCAGCCGAATGACCGGGGAAGGCCTTCCGCTGCTCGTCGACCTCGTCGACCGAGGCATCATCCGGCTCCTCGATCTGACCTTCGTCAAGAAGGAGCTGGACGGATCTGTTCGGGGGGTCACCATCGCCGACTTGGACGAGGACGGCAAGCTCGACCTCGCCGTGTTTGAGGGGGCCTCTTCTGGTCTCCTGGGACAGGACGACATCGACGAGGCGAGCGGAGCGCTGGAACCAGGCAGCTCCGCCGCGCTTCTGATCTACGAGAACACCTGGGCTGCGCCGCTTGCGACCGCACTGAGGCGCGGTGGCGCCCAGCTCGTTGCCGGCGGTCGGATCCCGGTGCAGGCCATCCTCGCCGCGCTCGACGCCGCAGAGCAGGATGAGCGGGAGACTAAGGTCGAGTAGTCCCCAGCGTGGAGAAGGAAAGAGGACAGTAATGCCAGGTCTCATTCGCGCCGTTGGGCGCACCGCCGTAGTCGCCGGAACCGCCACCGCCGTCTCCAACCGCGTCTCGCGACGGCAGGCGGGTCGCTGGGCGGAGCAAGAGCAACAGCAGCAGTACGAGCAGCAGCAGGCGTACGCCCCGCCTCCGCAGGCGGCTGCGGCGCCCGCCGACGACAGCGCGGACCGGCTGGAGCAGCTCAAGCAGCTCGGCGAGCTGAAAGCCCAGGGTGTCCTCACCGAGGCCGAGTTCCAGGCCGAGAAGAACAAAATCCTCAACGCCTGACCGCGCTCGTCGGCCTCGCCCTGCTGACCGCGACGGTCGCTCGTCGTACCACCGCGTCCCGATACGGAGCGGCATGATGGCCCGGTGACCCGCAGGCGCGAGATGGCGGCCGCCCTCCTAACGGGTGCCGTCGCCATCGCCCTGTGGGTCCTCGCGGCGTCACGCCCGAGTCTCTGGCCGTCAGGCTGTGAGCGGGGCTGCGCGAACGCCGAGCGTTCGCCGGGCCCGCTGCGTGTCCTCCAGCTCAACATGCTGCACGGCTTCCCGCGGTTCGCCCACCTCGACGCGCGGATCGACCTGATCGTCGACGAGATCCGCCGCCGGGAAGCGGACGTGGTGCTGCTCGAGGAGGTGCCATGGACGGTCGACACGGGCAGCGTCGTGAGCGAGCTGGCCCGGCGTACCGATATGGAGCACCTCTTCCGTCGGGCGAACGGGAACCGACGGGCGATCCTCTTCGAGGAGGGCGACGCGATCCTCTCCCGCTTCCCAATGCGTGATGTGGCGACCACGGAGCTTCCGCGGGGTAACCATTTCTTTCAGCACCGCATCGCGCTCGCGGCTACGCTCGACACGCCCTGGGGACCGATTCGAGCTGTCGTGACACACCTGTCCGGGGATTCGGCCCGGGTCTCTGCTGCTCAAATCGAAGCGCTGCGCGCCTTCGCCGGCAGTCCTGGCTACTCGGGCATCGTCGGCGGCGACTTCAATGCCCGGGAGGACAGCCCGGCTCTTGTCGCGCTCGCGCAGCAGTGGACCGACGTACTCCGCGCTGCAAATCCACCGGACACCGGTGCCACCTGCTGTGTCGACAACCTGACTGCTCCGCCGAACGCGGAGCTACAGGAGCGGATCGACTACTTGTGGATCACCGATGCCGGCAGTTCGCGCATCGTCGAGGCGAGCCGCATCCTCGTACAGCCACGACGCGTCGATGACGGGTGGCTCCGCGCGTCCGATCATGCCGGTCTCTTCGCCGTGATTGATCTCGGTCGATGACGCCTTCGCACGCAGTCACCGGTCTCGCCGCGGTCTGCGCACTTGGTGCCGCCGCCGCCAGCACGATCGACCTCCTGCAGGGCGTCGACCCGCGCTGGACCGTGGCCGCCAACTTGTTCCTCGCCCCGCCGGCGGCTCTGCTAGCAGCTTGGGCCTGGCGGACCGCGACCTATCCCTATGCGGTGCTCGCCGCGCTCGGCGTCGTCGTCGCGCCCCTCGGCGCGGTCTTGGGTGACCGGGCCGGCAGTACTTCCTGGTGGTTGGCAGTTGAGGCAGCCTGGTGGACCGGTGTCGCCGCAGTCGCATGGCGTTCGAGGCCGGGTCTCGCCGCCCTCACTGCGATGGCCGCAGTATCGGCGCTTCTGGCGGCTGCATTCACGGTTCTCGAGGTCCCCGAGCCGGCCGCGTCGGCGGCTGGCCTACGGATACCGATGACCATTGTCTGGGCCACGTGGGTGGCCGTCGACCTGGTGCTTCGGCCGACGCCTGCCGAACTGTTCACGCTCGACCGTTCCCGTCAGGCGTAGGGATCAAGCGACTGTGGAGGAACCCGGCGACAGGCCTGGCTCGTCACGCGACAAGGGATGGCGCGAGGCGGTTGACGTAGTTGCGGCCTGTGCCGACGACGATGTGGGTGCCGCAGTAGCACTCGACATCGAGCAGGATTCCGCGGTCCATGTTGACCAGCGATCGAATCCGCCGAGTTCCGACCAGGATCTTCGAACCGTGTGTCGGGCAGTTGATGGCGAACATTTGATCTGACCTCCGTGTTCGTGCCTACGCCATCAACGGTAGGGAGGAATTGGGTCGCTGGTCAGATCCAATTCGGTGTGGGCTGAGTGGGCCGGTTGGGCGCCCGCCGGGCCGGCCTGAAGATCTGGCTCGACTCGGGACCAAAGGCCGCGGCAAGCGCCGGATCAATCCTCAGGACGGCTCGCGAGCGCCTCGTAGGCGGCGATCGCGGAACCACGCGCACCGGCCATGTCCAGGTCTGGTACGAGTGCGAAGGTTGCGACCTGCGCCTGTTCGTCACGCAGTGAGGTGTGCTCCCGCACAGTCGCGAGGAACCACTCACGGAAGTGTGGGGCTGCCTGAACAACCCCACCACCGAGGAAGTACGCGTTCGGGTCTGTGAAGTTTGCGGCGATTGTGAAGAGCCGCCCCAAAGCCGTCGCCTGCTGTTCAAAGATCTTGAGAGCAAGCGGGTCGCCGTTCTCGGCGTAGCCGCGGACGAACTTTGCCGCCTTCCCGGCCCCGAGTGTGGCGAGCTCGTGGTCGGGGAAGCGGGTCAGCCAATAGGGCAGGAGGTTCAGCTCGATCCCGGTCAGGGATGCCACACTCTCGGCGTCGCCGATGAGGCCGCAGTTACAGACCGGCGGCTGCTGAACTTCCTCAAGCAGGCCCTGCAGTGGGATTTGCACGTGGCCCAGCTCTCCGGCCATGCCCGCCGCGCCACGAATGATCCGACCTGCTTCGATCACGCCGCCGCCCAGGCCAGTCCCCACGATCACCGACACGGAGGATTTCTGCCCCGCCAGCGGGCCGAAGTGCGCGTGATGGGCATAGAGGGCAGCGGCGTTCGCGTCGTTGTTGTAGATCACACGGAGTCCGAGTCGCGCTTCCAGTGCGCTGCGGATGTCGAATCCGCGCCAGGCCGGCCCGGAGAAGTTGGTGGCACCCTTCGACGAAATAACTCCGTCTGCGCTCGCCGGACCTGGCGTATCCAGCCCTATGGCAAGCACCGATGTCCTGGGGATACCGGTGAGCGCCAGGATCGCCCCGAATGCTTCCGCGAGGGCCTCGACCGCGACGTCCGGACCATCGAGCACACGACTGGGGGACTCGATGAGAGTGTCGACGAGGAATCGCCCCGACGTGTCGAGCACTGTGGCGTTGTTCGTCGTCCCACCGTTATCGATGCCGACGACCACCTGCAGGTCCGACCTATCCATGCGGCTCTCCTCGTCCGACGGGCTGATCGTAAATCAACCAAGGAGAACCCTCACATGTCATCCGGCCGTGCTCATTGGGCGGGAACGTCTGCCGGTGGCTCCGGCTTGAGGTGTCGGTCAAAGAACTCGAGGATTATTTCGGCGCGTTGACGGCGATGGGCCGGCGATCCGGAGCGGGAGAGTTCATGGCTCTCGGCTGGGAAGCGTATGAACTCGACGTCCCGCTGCAGAATCCGCAACGCCACGAACATCTGCTCGGCTTGCTCGATCGGACACCGCAGATCATCTTCGGAATGGATGATCAGAAGCGGGGTCACAATGTCACGAACGCGGCTGATCGGAGACATCGCCTGATAGAGCTCAGGGGCATCGAGGTGGCTCTCGCCGAGGTACGTGCGGAATGCGCTCGCGAGATCGCTTGCCCAGTTCAGGCTCTGCAGGTTGTTGGCCGCCCGCTCGCTGCACGCAGCGCGGAAACGATCGGTATGCCCGATGACCCATGACGTCATGTAGCCGCCGTAGCTACCGCCGAGGATGCCGAGGCGATCCGCGTCGATGGCGGGAAACGACGTCAACGCGTGCTCAACCGTCGCCATGATGTCGTCGTAGTCGACGCTCCCCCAGCCGGTTCCACCCAACGATTCACCGCAGATCGACCGGCCGTACGACTCCTCGCGTCCGGAGCTTCCTCGCGGGTTGCACCACACCACGACGTAGCCTGCCGCAGCCTGAATGTGGAACTCGTCGAGGAACCGGTTGGCGTACTGCCCAAAGGGCCCGCCGTGCACGTTGATCAATGCGGGATAGGAGCCCGCGGGATCGAAGCCCGGCGGCGTCAGGATCCACGCGTCGATGTCAGTTGTGCGATCAGCGGACATCACGGTGAAACGTTCGTATGGCTGCAGGTCGGCCTGCTTCGCGAAGGGCGAGGTGAGGTCGGTGATCTGTCGAGCCACGTCGCCCTCGAGAACGTACAGCTCGCCAGGGCGGGTGGGGGTGGAAAGGGTCAGAGCAGTCGTTCCGGCCCGCTCGTCGAAGCCGGTGACGCAGCCGTCACCGGTCCAGAGCCCCGCGGGCGGGGTCGCGCCGTCCGCAGCCAGCCGATAGAGGTGGACATTCCCGCGATCTTCGACGCTCACCAGGAGACTCGAGTCATCAAGCCAATGCGGCGCCCTGTGGTCAGGGAACGGTTGAAAGGTCCGGTCCAGATCCGCCGAGACCCAGCGGTGGTCGCCGCCAGCGATTCCGATGACGCCCACGTGCATGTTCCGCGGGTACGTGTCGACGTCGTCCGTACCGACGAACGCCACCGTTGAGCCGTCCGGGGAGACGCTAGGGGTTACGTACTGGCCGGTGGTCCCGGTCACCAGACGCCGCTCGCCGTCGAGGTCAACCGCGTAAATGTCGACCCGCAGGTCGAGATCCCATGTGTCGTGGGCGGCGGCACTGACGAGCAACGCCGACGAGTCAGGCGTCCAGGCGGGACTCGTGAACTGGAACTCTCCGGGCGTCAGGTTGCGCGGCGGCCTGGTGCCGTCGGCGTCCACCACGTAGAGGTGCTCAGGGCGATCGGCGGTGAATCCGACACTGTCCAAGCGAGAGAACAGCCGCCTCAGCCGTCGAGGCGGCTGCCTTCTCTCGTCCTCGCTCGCGTAACGCTCCACCCTGGTACGCGTGGTGAACGCGATCTGGCTGCCGTCGGGGGACCACCGCAAACCGGCCGCACTCTCCGGCAACCGGGCCAATGTGAGGACCTCGCCGCCGGTATCGACCGGCGCGACATGCACCGTGCTCTTCGCTGTCTCCGCTACGCCGCGTTCGGAGGTGAAGGCCAGCCGTGTTCCATCTGGTGACCAGGCCGGATGCCCGTCCTTGTGCTCTCCGGCGGTAAACGGCCTAGGTGGTGAGGCGCCGTCGGCGGCCGCGAGCCATACCTGGCTGCGGTAGTCGTTCGCCTCGTCATCCACCCTGGTGACAACGAACGCGATCGACCGGCCATCCGGTGAAACGGCGGGCTCGCCAACGCTCAAAAGAGCACTGATATCGGTGGGCTTCATTGTTTACTCGAGGACAGCCTTCGCGCTCTTGAGGTCCTCCGTCGCGATCACGACCTTCACCCCGCCGAACGTCGTATAGGCAAGGTCGATGTTCACGTTGGCTTCCGCGAGTTGCCTGGTCAGCTCGCCGAGCGTCCCTGGCCGATCCTCCAGATCGATCACCAGGACCTCACGCTCGTCCGCGATGCCCATCCCAGCGCGTTCGAGTGCGTTGCGGCAGGTTGCAGCGGAGACGTCGTCGACAAGTACATGGACGACCCCCTTGCCTTCGCCGGTGAATGCCGCAAGGCCACGGATGTTGACGCCGGCCCGGCCGACGGCCCACCCCACCCGCGCCAGCTCGCCTGGCCGGTTGTCGAGGATGACCGTTAGATCCGTAGGCATCGCATCTCGGATCTTCGCACCAGGTTCCACCCGGCGGCAATCCGCCCGGTGGGTGCATCAAGCTCCGATGTCCGTCCCCTGGCGCAAGGAGCGAATCACCCGGCGGCTAATCGGCCGCTCGCGGCCCGTCCACCGCCTGGCACCGCGCGCCTCACTATCCCGCATCGCGCGGACCTTGATCTCTAGTTTTGGTGGGATCGTGAAGTCAGCTGCGCGATCCCACCAAAACTCGAGATCAAGGTCGCTGGGGTACGGCTGCCTCTGGGTGGCGATGTGGGGCGCCCGTCTTCCAGACACGCAGGCCGGCGGATGCGAGCGGCAGGCACTGACCCGGCTCAGGGAAGCAGCCGATAGAAGCGCCAGAACTCAGTGTCGATGGGCAGGATCTGCACAGCCCGGAACCCGGCCTCGGTGGCGAAACGCAGCAGCGTCGAAGGTCGCAGAACCGCCCCCGTCGCGGCACTGTGTGGATCCCCCATCACACTGGGCAGGCAGGTCACGACGCTCCACCCATAGTGGTAGCGGTCGTGATCGGAGCCCGGCGCGGTGAACTCGTCGTCTACCCGTTCATCCGCGATCACGACCGACCCACCTGATGCGAGCAGGCGGCGGGCCGCCCTGAGGGCATCGACGGGCCGCGGCATGTCATGAAGAGCTTCGAAGATCGTCACGAGGTCGTAGCGTCCCTCCAACTGCGGGTCGGTAGCGTCCGCGACCGAGAATGCGACCCGGTCCGCCAACCCGGCGTCGGCAGCATGCCGGGCGCCCAACGCCACCGCATCGGCATCGAGGTCGAAGCCATCGACGGTGATCCTCGGATAGGCCTGCGCCATGGCGATGCTGGACCACCCGGTGCCACACCCCACATCTGCCACTCGTGCCGGCGGCTCGTCGCGAAGCCGCCGATCGACCTCAAGGACGGTGGGCAGCCATTGCTTGCCCAGGAGGTTGAGGAAGATCGCACGGTTGAATTCGGCTCGACCCTCTGGCTCCCACGGCAGTGCCGGCGGCGCCTCCCCGGTCCTGAACGCATGGACAAGCTCTGGCAGTGGACGCCCCGCACGGACGATGTCGACCCCCTTGTACGCCTGGTAGCGCAGGTCGTCCACATCGGCGAGGACCGGGATGTGCGCGGCTGGCATGCGGTAGCGGCGCAGCAGCGCATCCGCCGCCGGATTGTCGACGTCCAGCAGCCCGCTCGTCGCCTGATGCTCGAGCCATTCCCTGACGTACCGTTCATTGGTGGAGGTCCGCTCCGCCAGCTCCGAGGAGGTGGACCAGCCACGCCCGGCGAGGTCTCGATAGAGACCTAGCCGTTCCCCGAGGTAGATGGTGTAGAGCTCGAGGGCTCCAACGGCGTCCTTGAACAGTCTCGCCTCCAGCTCGGACGTCTGATCGTCGGAGTATGTGTCGTCGGCAGCACGATCCCGATCCATCGCGACAGGATCGCATGCGTGCGCTGTGGAGCGACGAGACGGGAGACCTCATCGCGATCGGGCATGCGCAGCCTGCACTGCGAAATCACCGGATCTGCCGGGCAGGGGCGCATGTCTGATCCCGAAGGCCCAGACGCTCCACGTCGTAACCAGAGCTTGGGTTATCAGCTCGTGAGC
>DATBRJ010000301.1:0-2297 GCA_036560395.1 Actinomycetes bacterium
GCCAGCCCGTTGCCGTCAGGCAGCACGATGTCGACGATGCAAAGATCACGGGGACCTGAGGTGCGGGCCCAGGCTCTCGCCTGGAGCAAGCTGGCCGCCTCGGCCACCTCTCGGGCGCCGAGGGCTCGCAGTCGGCGTGCGACCTGCGTGCGGGCATAGGGGTCAGGGACGACAACCATCGCCGTGAAGCGGGTCGTCGCATGCGCCGGCGCGATTGTCTGCGGATCGACGAGTACCGTCACCGGTCCTCCCCAGGCTGCCTCCTATCGGCCCCGCTCGCTGTGCGCTGCTTGGACGCCAGGTCGCTGCAAGAGCCCCTTCTGGTTAGATCGGCTCGTCGCCTGGTGAGCTTGAGTGCGATTTCGTAACGACCGCTCGACGGATTCGCCCCTCGACGAGGGCCTCGCCACGGAGTGCTCGAAAGACCGCCGGTGGCGAGAGGAGAAACCCAGGTCAGCGCCACAACGCGGCTGCGTATGTGTGCGGAGACGGTTTGCCGGGTTGGACACGCCGGAGCCCACCTCCCGAGATCAGGCGGGAACGGGACGTACGCTCTCCGACCATGACCGCTGGCGAGCTCGAGATGCCGTCCGGGCCGTTCCGGGCCGCGCTGGCGAGTCTGGAGAATGCCGAGCTGCGGCCCGAGATCACCATCGAGCGGGCCCCGGCACCCTCTCGGCTGGCGCCTTTCTCGGTTGCGATCACCGCGGAGGTCGAGGTCGAGGGCGAGGAGCTGGCGACCGGCCGGTTCGTTGTCTTGCACGATCCCGCTGGCCAGGAGGAGTGGGCCGGAACGTTCCGACTGGTCACGCTCGCCCGAGCGCCGCTCGAGCCGGACATCGCAGGCGATCCCTTGTTCGCCGAGGTCGGCTGGGCATGGTTGACGGAAGCGCTGACCGCTCACGGCGCCTCCTATATAGCCGCCAGCGGTACAGTGACGCGGGTTGCTTCGGAGGGCTTCGGCGGCCTCGCCGACCGCCCGCCCGCGGCCGAGGTGGAGATCCGAGCCTCATGGACGCCGGCGGACGAGCAGCTCGGCGCCCACCTCTCGGCATGGGGCGATTTGCTGTGCACGGTTGCCGGCCTCCCGCCGGCATCACCTGACGTCGCGGTGTTGCCGCCCCGTCGTTAACTCTCCTTCAGCGACTCGAGCCGTCGACCACCCCTCGCCGTAGGCCGCGACGACGGCGGCACGGTGGCTGGTCACAGCGATGCCGGCCACGCACAGCTCTAACCGCGCCGACCTGTCTGGGAAGATGTCGCCGTGACCAGTGACCCTCGGCAGTCCGTCTTCGTGCGGGCCTGCCGGCGCGAGGCTGTGCCGTACACGCCGGTGTGGTTTATGCGCCAGGCCGGCCGCTCGCTGCCCGAGTACAGGAAGCTCCGCGAAGGCGTCCCGATGCTGGAGTCATGCCGGCGCCCCGAGCTGGTCACTGAGATCACCATGCAGCCGGTGCGTCGCTATGGCGTCGACGCCGCGATCTTGTACAGCGACATCGTGGTTCCCCTTGCCGCGATCGGCGTCGGTGTGGAGATCGTCCAAGGCGTCGGGCCGGTCATCGGCTCGCCGATCAGAGAGCACGAGGATGTGGCCAGGCTGCGGCTATTGGAGCCCGATGACGTCCCCTACATCGTCGAGTCGGTTCGCATGCTCACCGCTGAGCTCGGCGGCACCCCGCTGATCGGCTTCGCCGGAGCCCCGTTCACCCTGGCTACCTACCTGGTCGAGGGCGGTCCTTCCAAGCATCACGAGAGAACCAAGGCACTGATGTATGGCAGTCCGCGCCTCTGGCACGGGCTGCTTGAGCGGCTGGCCGCCATCACCGGCGAGTTCCTGAGGGTCCAGGTGGAGGCCGGCGCCAGCGCCGTCCAGCTCTTCGACTCGTGGGCTGGCGTCCTGGCCGCGGACGACTACGAGAGGTACGTCCTCCCGCACTCGGCTGCGGCTCTCGCCATGGTTCATGGCGTCCCGAAGATCCACTTCGGAGTGGGGACCGGCGAGCTCCTCGGTCTGTTGGGCTCTGCCGGCGCGGACGTCGTCGGTGTCGACTGGCGGCTCCCACTCGACGTGGCCGCCCGCCGGGTCGGGCCGGGGCGCGCCGTCCAGGGCAACCTTGATCCGGCGATCGCCTTGGCGCCTTGGGAGGTGGTCGAGTCCCGGGCTCGAGGAGTGCTCGCCGCCGGGCGCAGCGCCGAGGGACACGTCTTCAATCTTGGTCACGGCGTTCTTCCGGACACCGACCCTGACATGCTCGCCCGTCTCGTCGATCTTGTTCACGGCGAGTCCGCGCGCTAAG
>DATBRJ010000302.1:0-2605 GCA_036560395.1 Actinomycetes bacterium
ACGGTGTAGACAAGCCGCCCTACGTAGAGCGTCGTCGAGGGTCCCGCCGGAATGTCAGTCGGGAAGAGGATGAGAACGTTGTGTCCAGTGCTCTCGACTGTCGTGGTGCCGTCGTCGTTGATCGTCGTCCGCGCGACCGACCCATTCGACGGCAGCTCTACTGTTTCGCCTGAGCTCAGGTTTGTGAACGTCAGGTCAAATCCTTTACCCGCCGCGAGAATCCGCACCACATTGCCGTTTTGATCAGTGAATTCTCGCATTATTCGATTGTCTCCAGTGCCTTCTACAAGCACATCGAAATCGGCGCAAGCAACGCCGGCCGGCAGCGTCAATTGGAAGTCCGGCTCTGCTGCCGACACTTGGGCAGCGGTCGCGACGGGCACGGCTGAGGCGAGTGCAAATGCGGCCACACAGGACGCCAGATGTCGGACCTTGCGTTCTGTTACGGGCATTGTGTCCTCCGTCTTAGCTGGCGAGTAACCTGCCGTAGATCAAGTTCGGGCAGTGTAGCCCAGAAAAGACGCCCTTGGCTCCTTCGAGCCGTTGGTGCCCCGATGGCGCACGTCCTTGCGAACATCCTTCGGTCTGAGGCGATGGCGCGGCAGGACTCGCCAGCGCACACCCGCTCGGCGAGCTCCCGGATGACGGCCGCCTGGTCGTCGGCTCGCCCACGATGCCGCAGGCCCCACCGGTCTCCTCATTGCTGCTTCTGTCACGGATGCGTCCGCCACGGCTTCACCTGGGGAAACGTCTCCGTTGATCTTCCGAACCCCGGATAAGACGTCGGCGTAGGTCGACGCAGATCAGGTCGACGCGGCCGTAGCGGGCGATGGTCTTGGTCAGCATCCGCCGCGTCGCAGGAGGCGCGGTCGTCCAGCTCGCCGAGGACGAGCTCGGCACCGGCGGTGGCGAGCACGGCGGCCGCCGGGGTGGTGTCGTCGCGGACCAGGGCGCGTACGTGCCAGCCGTCGGCGAGCAGGTGACGGGCGGTGGCGCCGCCCTGGTTCCCGGTGGCGCCGGTGACCAGGACGCTCTTGCCGTGCGTGTCCATGGGGTCTCCCGCGGTGCTCAGAGCTGGGCGAAGAAGGACCGGATCTCGGGGGCGACGAACTCGGGCTTGCCGTCGGGGTTGGCCGGGCCGACGTCGGCGGAGCCGCCGTGGCCCAGGCCGGGGAACTCCACGCGCCGGTTGTGGGGGAGCGTCTGGGCGAGGGCGTCGAAGGCGGGCTTGATGAAGGCCGGCCGCTCCATGCTGCCGCCCAGCAGCAGCACCTCGGCGGGGACGTCAGCGAAGGTGCCGATGGTGCCGGCCATCTCCGCCAGCAGCACCCCCTCCCAGCGCAGGGTCGGGGCGAGCTTGCGCATGGTGACGGTGTCGCCGGTGGCCTGCTTGTCCTCGCTGTCCATGGCCATGTCAGTTAGGGCTTCCGCCTGCGGTCGCGGCATGAGCCTGAAGGCCGGCGGGGCCAGGTCCAGTCCGTACATGCTGGTGATCTCCGCGGCCGCGACGTTGCCCTGAGCCATCTCCTGGTCGAAGCGGGTCACCCATTCGGTGTACCTCGACGACCGGTCCATCAGCAGCGCCGGCTCGTAGGCGGCGACCTGGCGGATGGCCGGCTGGGTGCGCGCGGCCTGCAGGACGATCAATGCGCTGACGCTGACCCCGAAGACCCGTTGGGCGCCGGATTCGGTCAGGACCGCTTGCAGGTCCTCGACCTCGGTGCGGATGCTGTGGTCGGGGCGGTGGGGGCCGGACATGCCGCGGCCGCGCCGGTCGGGCAGGTAGACGGTGAACGCGTCGGCCAGCGCTAGCGCGAGTTGGGTGTGGCTGCGGGCCGACTCGTTGCTGCCGTGCAGCAGCACCACCGCCGGGCCCCGGCCGACTCGCAGGTAGCCGATGCGGGTGCCGTCCTTGGAGACGACCGACCCGGTGGTCATCTCGGCGGTCGTGATGGTGGTCATGACGTCCTCCTATCCGCTCGGCTCCAGGGCCGAACCGCGCTCACGACGCCGACTGCCGGGACAGCGCGCTGGTCCCCTTGCCGCCAGCGGCCAGGCCGACCACGGCCACCAGCGGCCATGCAACGACCAGCCACCGGCGGGCCAGGACCCAGCGCGTGGACGCGCGGATCGATAAGGGCTGCTCCTGTCTCAACTGGACGGGCGCCCCACGGCTGCGAGCCGACCTGTACGCCGTCGAGCATTCGCCCGGTGGGGTGCTGTGGCATTGTGGCCAGCCGCCATCTCGCCTTCCGGCTGGCTGGAATCTCTACCCGCCCACCGGGCGGCGGAACACGCGTTGGTGGTCCGCAGCGCCACGCGTTCGCGCTCGCTGCTGCGTATCGCCGCTTGTTGTGTCGCGCTCAACGCGTGTCGACGTGTCCGAGCTTAGGTACGGCCACCGAGGAGGTGACCGTCACAACCGGCGCATTGAATGCGCACGGGCCGTCACCGAACCTCAACGACGTTCGGGACATCCTCCATGGAACATCTGCTCGGCGATGCTCGCGTCTCCACCGACTTGCTGATGCATAGAAGCAGGTGGACGGCGTGATTCAATGTCCTGTGAGCGTTGGGAGGGGTCGGTGAAAGAGAGCACTTAACT
>DATBRJ010000303.1:0-8330 GCA_036560395.1 Actinomycetes bacterium
TGACGTACCCGCCGGCCGCGTCCTCGTCGTCGACGACGACCCGCTCAACCGGATGCTCCTGACCCGCAGCCTCGAGCAGAAGGGCCACCGTGTCGGCTCCGCGGCAAACGGCCAGGAGGCGCTCAAGATCCTGCGCGAGAATCTGTTCGACGTTGTCTTGCTCGACATCGTCATGCCCGAGCTCGACGGCGTCTCTGTGCTCGAGCGATTGAAGCGCGATCCCGTGCTTCGGCACGTGCCTGTGATCATGATCTCGGCGGTCGACGAGATCGACACTGTCGTCCGCTGCATCGAGATGGGCGCCGAGGATTACCTCCCCAAGCCCTTCAATTCGGTCCTCCTGCGCGCTCGGATCAACGCCGCACTGGCCAAGAAGCGCCTCCACGAGGTCGAACGCGAGCGGGTGCGCGAGGTGTTCTCCCGGTTTGTGCCCGAGCACGTCGTGGATGACGTCCTGGAGCGGACGGATGAGGATCTTCGCCTCGGCGGCAGTCGCGGCGTCGGCACTGTGATGTTCACCGACATCAGAGAGTTCACAGCTTTTACCGAAACGACGCAGCCGGACCGCGTCATCGATCTTCTCAACGAGTACTTCGGCGAAATGATCGATGCGATCTTCGACCACGGGGGGACTCTGGTCGGCTACCGCGGCGACGGCCTCCTCGCCGTGTTCGGGGCGCCGATCCCGCTCGACGACCACGCGGATCGGGCTCTTGCGGCGGCGCGTGAGATGCTCGCAGCGAGATTGCCCCGGTTCAACCGTCGTGTGCGCGAGCGGACCCTCGGCAACGGCTTCGAGATGGGCATCGGCCTCAACAGCGGATCGTTCATGTCCGGAAACGTGGGCTCGGCCCGTCGGCTCGAGTATACTGTGCATGGGGATACCGTGAACACGGCGTCGCGCATCGAGGGAATGACGAAGACTACGAGGCAATCTATTCTCATTGCGGATTCGACTCGCCAGGCCCTCCTGCGCCCGCCGAGCGACCTCGTCTACGTGGGCGAGTTCGACGTACGGGGTAAGCAGTCCAGCATCAGGCTCTGGACATTTGCTGCGTCTCGTAGCCGGCCATTTCCGGCATGAGGACGTCGAGCAGGACCGCGTGGAATGATTCGGCTCTAATAGTCGAGTAGCCGGAGGGAGTCTCACCCTCCGGCTACTCGACTAATCTACCGCCGCACAGATTGGCGATGCACCCTTTTGCCTGCGTGATTGAGTTCCGTGCGATCTCGAACCGCAGGGCCACCACGTCATCTGCCGCCCAGTGCAGAAGCTACCTTGTCGCCCGTCTATGCTCGAGGACGTTTATCAACTGCCGCGTAGGACGACGAGCCAAGCGGGCAAGTGGACCTAGCACCGTCTCGATACCCTCTGGCGCCGATCGCACCAGATTTCGGAACTCAGATGCATCTATCACCAGCAATGTGGCTTTCTCCACCACTTCTGCGGACGTCGTGTACGAAATCCCATCCAGGACGGCAACCTCGCCGAACACTTCAGGTGGGGGCGACTTGTAGCGGTCTATCTCGTGGACAAGATCGACATTGCTACCGGTAACAAGTAGCTTTACCGCACCTTCAGCCAAGACAAAGAATTGATGCGCCGGCTCGCCCTGCATGTAAATCGTCTGTCCTTTAGGCATCGTTCGTTGCCGCACTCGCGCGGAGATTTCTTGGATGGTTTCGGCGTCGAGCTGGCTGAACAGCTCGATTCGGGTTAGAAGTGAAGCTACGCTCTGGATGTCCACTCTCAGGCAATCTGATAGGTTGACCGTTCGGCTTCAGAGCATGCTGCCTCGAAGACTCGTCCTCAGGCAAGGCCTCTCCGCCAAGGGCGTCCCGCGACATCTCCAGTCTGCACCATCTGCAGTCCTGACAACCTCAACGACACCGGCGAGGTCGCCGCTGGCTGAGCAACTGGTTCCTTGCTCTGCGCCGCCCACGACGGTGCCTTGGGAGGGTCTTACCGCCCTGTACGCGGCCGAGCGCGCCTACCTGGACACCTGGACCGCCGTCGCCGAGCGCAGCCCGGCCGACTCCGCCTACCACGCGTGGGTCCAGAACTGGAGCGGGCAGCCGTTCCGGGCCTTCACCGCCCTCGGCCGCGACCTCGACGAGCTCGCCGGGGCACCATCGCCGGCCCAGGCCCAACGCCTCGGCGTGCTCTTCACCCGCGCTGCCCGGTTCGAGCTGGCCTTCTGGGAGATGTGCTGGAGCGGCCTGGCATGGCTGGCCTGAGCCAGCGCCTGTTCGCGCTCGGGCGGCCGAACCTGGAGCGCCAACTCGCCCATCCCACCGTGCGCGGGATCGCCGCCGGCGACCTGGACCACACGCGGTTCCGCGCCTGGCTGGTGCAGGACTACCTGTTCCTGCTCGATTATGTGCGGCTGTTCGCCCTGGCCGCCGCCCGAGCGCCCGACCCCGACACCCTGGGGCGCCTGGTCGACCTGGCCCACGCCACCTTCCACCAGGAGTTGTCGCTGCACCGCGCCTACGCCGCCGAATTCGGCCTTGCCGAGGCGGACCTAGACCGAGCCGAGAAGTCACCGACCTGCCCGCCTACACCGACTTCCTGCTCCGCACCGCCGCCACCGCCGAGTTCGCCGAGGTGCTGGCCGCGCTGCTGCCGTGCATGTGGGGCTACTCCGAGCTAGGCCGGTCAATGGCCGCGACCGGCCTGCCGGCCGACCCCCGCTATCGGCGCTGGATCCAGACCTACGCCGACCCGGAGTTCGGCCCTGGCCGCCTGGTGTGCGGACCTGCTGGACCGGGCGGCCGACGGTCTGCCAGCGGCCCGCCTGGCCGCCTGCGAACGCGCCTTCCTGACCAGCCTCCGCCACGAACTCGCCTTCTGGGACGCCAAAGAACCCAACCCACGGGAGGGGATGCATTAGGGGCTCTTCGCCATGAAGTGTGGTCGGACGCACTTCCGACGGGTGACGTAGGAGGCCAGAAAGGACCTGGGACCTCGCATAGCTTGCGGATGTCTGACGTCTGCAAGAAGGAGGCCCCAGGTGGGTCAACACAGTAGTGCGTCCGGGTCGGCGCTGCTCGGCTTGGACGGTTTCCAGGTCGTCTCGGCTGAGGTCGTGGGTGGCGAGTGGCAGCTCCTCGAAGGGGCTCCTGCTCGCCGAACTCGGACCCGAACGGTTCGAGGCGCTGTGGACCGCGAAGGCCGACTGGTCCGGAGGTGACGTCACCGGGGTGCTCGACGACTACAAGAGGCTGCTGTCGTACTCGAACCCGGACCGCGACAACTTGCACTGGACCGAGGCGGCGAAGCTGTTGACCAGCGGCAGAGCCGGCTACCTATTCATGGGCGACTGGGTCGTCGGCGAGTTGGAGCGCAACGGGCTCAGGGATTATTCGTACCAGCCGTTCCCGGGCGCCGGCGGGACCTTCCAGTGGCTCGGCGACGCGTTCGTCCTGCCCAAGAACGCCCCCAACGCAGCGGGAGCGAACAGCTGGCTGAAGACCGTGGCCAGCGTCGAGGGTCAGCAGGCTTTCAACACCAGGAAGGGGTCCATCCCCGCTCGCAGCGACGCGAACCCCGCCGATTATCCGGGATACCAGCGGGCGGCGATCGCGGACTTCAAGCGGCTGAGGCTTGTCCCGTCGTGTGCGCACGGCTCGGCGTGCATGCCGGCCCAGACGGTCGCGGTCATCTCCGCGGTGGGCAGGTTCTCCTCGGCGGGCGGCGTCGCGGACTTGCAGGCCGCCATCGCGGCCGGCGTCGCCGGCTACCGAGCGGGGGCCGTCACGCGGTGATGCCGATGCTCGGGGTGTTGTTCAGAGCTCCTCGACCAGCCCGATGATGATGCCCTCGGGGCCGCGGATGTAGCAGTACCGGTAGATATCCCCGTACTGCGCCACCTCGCCCACGAGTTCGGCACCGTGGGCGCGCAGGCGGTCGAGGACGTCGTCGACGGCGTCGACGACGAACGTGAGGCGAGGGATGCCCGGGGTGTTCATCGGCGCCCTCGGCGCAATGCTGGTGGCCACCGGCGTGTGGAACGTCGACAGCTCGACCCGGCCGTGGCCGTCCGGGGTCCGCACGACGGCGATGTCCGCTCGGACGCCGTCCAGCCCGACGAGCTGGTCCACCCATTCACCCTCGACTGCTGCCTCGCCCTCCAGTTCCAGGCCCAGTTCGACGAAGAACGCGATAGCAGCCGCGAGATCCTCGACCACAACGCCGGCATGATCCATCCGGTAGATCGTCATACCACGCAGTGTAGGGGACCGAGGATTCTTGCCGTTGACGAACACCGCGCCGGCCCGGACCAGCGCTACGAGATGGGGCGCGTTGACCGCGCGCCAGCGGGTTTGCGCTGACTCGATCCGTTTGAACGCCCTCGCCAGTCCGGCGGCCCGGGAGCTGGGCCCCTTGGTGACCTTCGTTCGGTGCCGCACGGTGGCGAATGTGGGCTCGATCGTTATCTTGAGTTTGTTGATCAAGTCGGGCTGTGACCTGGGCATGGCCCAACAGTTTGGAGACCACCTCGATCGGGACGCCGTCGCGCAGCATCCGGGTGGCCGCGTTGTGCCGCCACCAGTGCGGGTCGAAGTCGATGCCGGTTGACGAACACGTAGTCGCTGCCCAGGTCGCCGTACTCACCATGCAGGTAGTCGGCGTAGAGCCGCAGCAACTCCCCGCTGACCGGGAGCGTCCGCGAGGCTGTCGACTTGCTGCGCGCGCCGTTGTCGTTGGCGCGCCGCACGATGCTGATGTCGCGTTCGGCCGGGGCGATGTCCTCATGCCGCAATCCCAGGGCCTCCCCGATCCGACAGCCGCTGTCATGCAGGACGGCGAACAGGAAGCGGTCCCGCAGACGCTCGCACGACTCAGCGCAGTGCCGCTCGACCGACGGCAGGACTGCCACCTGCCCATCCCGAGCCATCGGCGGCGTGGGTCCCCCTGGTGGTCGGCTCGCCCGCCGAGGTCGCCGACGAGCTGCAAGCGTGGGCCGAGGAGACCGACGTCGACGGCTTCAACCTGCCCTACGCGATCACACCCGGGACCTTCGCCGACGTCGTCGACCACCTCGTGCCCGAGCTGCAGTCTGCGCCGATGCGCACGGCCGTTAGGTGAACGCGAAATAGGACCTCCTGGTGGCGGTCCGGATGCCCGCAGGCCATCCCCGATCGCTGCGAGAGGTTCTTCTCACACGTTCAGCCGGGCGGTCGGCTCACTCGTCCGGGTACTCGTCGTGACGGAGGATCGCCTTCACCGGACCGGAGTAACGGTCGGCCGGCTTCTCCCACGGCTCCTGCCGACCCAGCGCCGTCAGGTCGAGCAGGTGGAACGTCATATCGAATACCTCGGTTCCCCGCGAATACGTCGAATACGTGTGGAAGATCCGATCGCCGTCCCGCAGGAAGACGCTCGCCCGGCACCTCCATGCCCTGTAAGCGGTCGGCAACGGCGCAGACTTGCCTGGTACCAGGCCCGAATCTGCTTGGAGGGCCACATGTCACGCCACGATCCTCAGCCGCCAGACCTGCTCCCGATCCTCTCTCCAGGCAAACACCCCAGCCCCCGCACGGGTGCCTGCTTCATGGAACTGGCCTCGCTACTCGCCGGCGAGCGCTGGAGCGACCACCCCGCCTGCACCCACCCGCTGCTGGCCGCGGTCGCCCGCCACGTCAACGACCACACCTCCGACGCCGGCCGCCAACGGCTGACCGACCTGATCCCGTCGGTCATCGGACTGACCGGCGAGGACCTGCACCTCGACGCCCGGATCGCGTTGGGGTCGGCCACCATGGCCTTGCCGGTGGTGGCGGCCGAGCGACAGCGGGTCATGGCGGTCTCGGTGCTGGCCTGCGACCGCGTCCTGGCCGAGCTGGACGGGCGAGCGGCAGGAGCCCTCGAGGAGCAGAGCCGCCGAGCCCTGGCGGCCGTGCCGCAGGCCGCCCAGTGGGCCTACCAGTTCACCAGCGGGGTCCGGCCCTCCGACAAGGGCTTCCGCCGCCAGGCCGCGCCCACCATCGTGCAGGATGCCGTGCAGGGGATCGCGCAGGCCTGCGTCCCGGACCCCGACCGGATGCTCCGTGACCTGCTGGTCCAGACGATCGCCGTGTGCGCCACGTGGGTCGGTCGCGACCCGGTCGGCGGTTGTCCTGCTTGGCCTGGACGATCAGGATCCCTGCGGTTCTCCCTAGTCGGTGATCGCGTCGATGAGCTCGCGGGCCCGGCTTGACTCGTCGTCGAGCTGCGACACGGCGAACTGGTCGGCTGCCTTCCGAAGGTGGTCGAGCGCCGCCGCCAAGTCCTGGCGATCACGACCACAGCTGTCCCCAGAGAAGGTGAGCGTGGGCGGCGGGGAGGCGCGCGTCCCCGGAGCTGTTCACGGCGCCTCCAGACCTGCTGGACTGGACAGCGTTCAGCCTCGGCACCCGCAGCGTAATCTCGGCCCTCGACTTGTGCGTGGCGGCTGTCTGGCGGCTACAGAGCCTCGCCTAACGAGGTGACAAGCCGCTCCATAGTCGATCCCTTGCGCCGCAAGGACTTCGCCACGGTGTGGTTGTCACTCCATTCGACGAGCCTCTGTAGCGACGGCCAACCCCTTAACGGCGGTAAGGAATAGGATCTCGACGGAGCCTTCCTCAAATGGGCACAGCTCACGCCTGGTCCGCTGCGGGACTGGCTCATGAGGGCTAGTGAGAGCGCCGAGTACCCCGCGACCAAGGAGTTCCGGCACGGGTTTCACGCACCGGCTGGTGAGCCGCCACGTCAAGGTCCTCCTGGGCCAGCCGACCCGCTCGGAGTTCGAGTCGGAGGTTGGCAACTTCCGGCAGACGGCGATAGCGCATCTCCAGCTGGCGGCGCCCTTCGCCGTCGCGCAGTTCGCAGCCTTCTGCGACGCAGCCATCGACCAGCACCAGTAAGACAAGCCGGCCAGGCGTCCCCTTCCCAGGTTGGCACTCCGGCCGGCCATGTCTCCGCACGCGGCTAGGTCGATGGCCTCACCCCCTCGGATACACCTTCCAAGCGCTCTGAGCCACGCTCACCCACCTGGGGGAACGGTTGGCCGTGGGCCGGGCGCCGTCGACGGCTGACGTAGCCGCCCCGCACGCGCCCGTATGCCTCGGGACGAAGGCGCCGCTCCAGTTGCATCAGGCTCCAGACCTTGCTGCCGTCGACCCGGAGGTAAGGCTCGACGTCGGCCGCTGCCCGCTGGATGGTGGCGAGGTCGACGCCGAGCAGGTCGACGCACCGCTCCAACGGCGCGGCGATCGGCCGAGAGTAGGCCGGGTCATCCGCTTCCCAGGTCCCCACGACCAATAGGGTAGACGAACACACGTTCGAAGAACAGTGGGGCAACTAAGACGAGCTGGCCGGGGCCTTAGCCGCGTTGGACCAGTTGGTGTTCGACAAGCTCTCTTGCCGTCATAGCCAAACGGGGGAGCTAAACAAGCCTCCCCCGCCTGACCCTTGGCCCCCCTCCCTGGCTACGCGCGAGCACGGCCACCTTGGGCCTCGCGGCCCAGGTCTGGCGCGCGGCCGCCTGCAAGCCTGGAGCGGACGGCTCCCACCGGGGGGCCAAATGGAAACCGCCCGCACCTCGTGGACCGGTCACCGGATAGAGCGCTTGTGCGCCTGTGCCGCTACATCATGCGGAGGCTGTGGAGCTGGCCGGCGCCAGCCAACCGAGCAGCTACCCCTGACCGCGATGGAGCGTGACGGCCTGGCCCGGTGAGGTTGACACCCCGCTGGTCAGCAGCACGTAGCCGCTGACCGTCCATCGCCTCGCCAACGTGGAACCGGAAGCCGACCGCCTGAGCCCGCACCGTGAAGGTGTGCGGGGTGTCGTCGCAGATGGGCTGGAAGGACGCAAACTGACTCTGGTTGCCATCCTGGGTCACGTACAGGAACGCCTCCAACACCTCTGCGCCCGCCGGGCAGGTCACCGTCACCTGCACGACAACCGCCTTCCCGCCCTGGATCAACCTGGCCGTCGGGCAATCTCGACGACAAGGGTTTCCTGGGCTGCGGCCCGCGGCGCGAGCAGCAGGGCCCCCAGACCGATCAGGACGACGAGGATGCGTAGCGGCCTCGCCATGGCGCCTCCTTTGCTCATCCCGCAGCGCAGCTTCATCCACGGCCGCCGCCGCTGCAAGCGTCTGTCAGACTGATCCGAACAAGGCGAACGCCCCCGGCCGTGGTAGCGACCCAGGGCGTTTGCGCCTCCATGCACGCGTCGAGGACCTCACCTTCGGCCAGCGGTTAATCAGGTAGGCTCCGGCCGAGAGCCTCAGGTCTCCGTCGGCTCCCGATGGATGGGCATGCTGGGAGAGCGCTTAACTGCAGGCCAGGAGAGCATTTA
>DATBRJ010000304.1:0-2986 GCA_036560395.1 Actinomycetes bacterium
GGGCGGCTGGGCACTCGCCGAACTCGTCGCTCGCGTCAGCTCGATGTCGAGGCCTTCCTTACGCATGCGCTGGTCGATGTACAGAAGCACGGTGACACCGGCCTGGAACGGCAGTGTCACTGCCTGGGCGAGCAGGACGCCGATACTGCCCCCGGCGACCTGAAGAAAAGTCGGCTCGATGACGGCGTTCGGGTCGAGGACCGAGCCCCCATAGCTGAGCAGGCTGAACGGGGCCTGCAACACCTGACCGATGACCACGGCCAGGATCGCGGTCAGGACGAGGATGCCGAAAACCCGCCACCAGCTGCCCTTGACCAGCCTCGACGAACGGCGGAGCGACTGGATGATCGGCTGCTTCTCCAGAACGAGCG
Source organism: Actinomycetes bacterium (assembly GCA_036560395.1). Classification (GTDB taxonomy): domain Bacteria; phylum Actinomycetota; class Actinomycetes; order JAKEEW01; family JAKEEW01; genus DASYTV01. The sequence continues at coordinate 372 of DATBRJ010000304.1, forward strand.
CGGGCGCGGCGAGCCAGAACCGCACGTAGAAATAGGCCGCGAAGATAACACCTGCGATGGCGACCAGGACCCCCAGAAAGATGCCTGCTTCACCGAGGAGCACGCCGAGGAGAACCGCCACCAGGATCCCGCCCGCGGCCAGCGCGGCGACGATTAGCCCGGTCAACAGCCACAGCCCGATCAACCGCCAGATGAACTGCCTCGCCTGCCGCCACGCGTCCCCGACCGAGATGTCCTGGCCGAGCACGGCACGCCCGAGTACTACGGTCAACATCCCGGTCGCCATCAGTGTCGCGAGCGACGTGATTAGCACGCCGGCTCCGGTTATGCCGAGCGCCGCGATACCTGCGGCGTCGAGCTCGTCCTGGCTCGAGACATCCGCGCTGCTGCGAAGAGTGAACCAGTTCGACAGACCGGACAGCACCGCAGCAAGGACGCCGACCATCGCCGAGATGCCGAGCATGACCTTGGGGTGGCGGCGAATGGCTGATATGGCGCCGTCAAGGATCTCCCCGATGCCGAGTGGGCGAAGGGGGATCACGCCGGGCTTCACCTCCGGTCGCCAGGTTGGGGCGCCCCAGCCCTGCTGGCCGGTCCAACCCGTGGGTCCTGGCGGTCCGGGCGGCAGCAGCTGCTCACGTTCCGACGCGACGCCGGATTCGACCTGATGACCGCCGGGCGTGGACTCACCCGTCGACGTCGTCCAACCCGCCGGGCTGGACCATGGCGGCGGCTGGTGCTGTGCCCAGCCCGGCTCGCGTATCGGCTGCGGGCCTGGCAATGGATTGCCGGGTGCGGATTCGTTGTCGGGCTCGGCCGGCGTCGGGTCCGTGCTATCACCCATTCAAGATCCTCTTTGGTTCCGTCGCCGGGCTTGGCTGATCGTCTCTACGCGCGCGTTCCCGGCCCCATCGTGCCACGAGGGACATCCCCGCAGGTTGACGTACTCTAGAGGCCCTCCGGCCGCCGGTGGGCCTCGCCCGGTCCCGTTCCAGGTGACCGGCCAAAATTCGGGTGGATGTTGAGTTCGTGAATTTGTACGAGTTGATGCGACGATGAGGGTCATGAAGGGACGCGTACTCGTCGTCGACGACGACACAGCGCTTGCAGAGATGCTTGGCATCGTCCTGCGCAACGAGGGTTTCGAGCCGGTTTTCTGTGCTGATGGCGATCGTGCGCTATCGGCCTTCCGCGAGTCGAAGCCCGATCTCGTGCTGCTCGATCTCATGCTGCCCGGCAAGGACGGCATCGACGTCTGCCGCCAGATCCGCAACGAGTCCGGTGTGCCCATCGTGATGCTGACGGCGAAGACTGACACCATCGACGTCGTCGTCGGCTTGGAGTCCGGCGCCGACGACTACGTGGTCAAGCCGTTCAAGCCCAAGGAGCTCGTGGCGCGGATCCGGGCCAGGCTGCGCCGTACCGAGGAGCCGGCGCCGGAAACCCTCCAGATCGGCGATCTCGCCATCGACGTAGCGGGACATTCGGTGAAGCGAGACGGCCGAGCCATCCCGCTCACGCCGCTGGAGTTCGACCTCCTGGTAGCCCTCGCCCGCAAGCCCTGGCAGGTGTTCACCCGCGAGGTGCTGCTCGAGCAGGTCTGGGGCTACCGGCACGCCGCCGACACCCGGTTGGTCAACGTGCACGTGCAGCGGCTGCGGTCGAAGATCGAGCGTGACCCTGAGCGGCCCGAGATTGTGGTGACCGTCCGCGGAGTCGGCTACAAGGCGGGCCCCGCCTGAGTTGGGCACGTGATCGGGCGAGCGTGAGATGACCGTTGAGCGCACCGCAGCGGCCATACCGTTGCAGGCGAGTGCGGCCGGGTGGCGGCAGGCCGTCATCCGGACGGTCGCCGGCTGGGTGAAGCGATCGGGCACCGCCTGGCGGCGGTCCATCATGTTGCGGGTCGTCGGCGCAACGTTGGCGCTGAGCGTTCTGATCGTCTTCCTGCTCGGCCAGCTCGTCCTCGGCCAGGTGCGGGACGGCCTGCTCCGAGCCAAGGTCAAGTCGGCGGTCGCCGAGGCGAGCTCGGGCTTCACCGCGGCCAACCAGCGCCTGATCCTGGCCGAGACGAGCGCCGAGTCGGAGTCGACCGGCGACCTCGTCAACGACATCGTGCAGGACGCGGCGAACAGCGGCGGCGGTCTCTACAACGTGGTTCTTCTTAGTGATGCGGCACCTGGCGCTACGACAGGCGCGGCTCTCGCGTCCGGCGGCGTCAAGCTCGCGACGGTCACAAGCCTGCCGGACCTCGTCGGCAAGGTCGGGCAGAGCCCGCAGCCTGCCTATGCCTACCGGTACGCGCCGATTCTCTATGACAGTGGGACGGCAAAGGGGTTGATCGTCGGATCCCGAATCCGGGGTTACCAGCTCTACTACCTCTTCCCGCTCGACCAGGAACAGGCGACGCTCAACCTCGTCAGGCAGCGGCTCGCCACCACCGGCGGGCTGCTCGTTCTGCTGCTCGGACTCATCGCATACGTCTTGACGAGGCAGGTGGTAAGCCCAGTCCGGATGGCGGCCCGGATCTCCGCTCGGATCGCGGCCGGCCAGTTGGACGAGCGGATGCAGGTTTCTGGGGAGGACGACCTGGCCAGGCTGGCCTCGTCGTTCAA
>DATBRJ010000305.1:0-13771 GCA_036560395.1 Actinomycetes bacterium
CGGCGTCCGAACCGGCCGCCGCGGGCGGCCCGGCCTACGAGGTGATGTATCTGCTCGACGCGGCGGATGAGGCCGTTCCCGCACTCAAAGCCACGCTTGGGCCGCTCGGCGATTCGCTTGTCGTGGTCGGTGGCGGCGGGCTGTGGAACGTGCACATCCATGTCGACGACCCGGGGCCGGCGGTGGAGGCGGGGATTGAGGCAGGTCGCCCGCACCGCATAAGGATCAATAATCTGACCGAGGCGACGCACCGCCGCCGGCGGCTCGGCCCGCGGCAGCGGGCAGTTATCACCCTCGCGCCCGCGGCCGGCCTGGTGGCAATCTTCGAGCAGGCCGGCGCGACGGTCGTAGCGCATGAGGTCGACGGGGCACCGCAAACCGCGAGCCTGGCTGACGCGATCACGGATAGCGGCGCAAGGGAGATCGTGATGGTCGCCGACGGTGCGAGCACAGTGCCGGCGATCCAAGCGGCTGCCGCCCAAGCTCGGGCCGACGGCATCCGGGTGGCGGTGATTCCAGCCCGATCCAGCGTTCAGGCGATCGCTGCGCTTGCAGTTCACGAACCGAGCCAGGACTTCGATGCGGACGTCATCGCGATGTCCGGCGCCGCGGGGACAGCGCGGCACGCCGAGGTTACGGTGGCCACGCAGGAGGCGGTGACCAGCGCAGGTTTGTGCCATCCCGGTGACGTGCTCGGTCTCATCGACGGCGACATTGCCCTCATCGGTGCGGACATCGCCGCAGTCGCGGCCGGCGTGATCGAGCGCATGCTCGACGCGGGCGGGGAGCTCGTCACCTTGATCACAGGAGCGGACGCGCCCGCCGGTGTCGCTGACCGGCTGGTCCGTGAGCTCCACGCCCGTCGGCCCGAGGTCGAATGGGTCGTGTACGACGGTGGACAAGACGTCTATCCGCTTCTCATCGGGGTGGAGTAAGCACCGTGGAGCTGAGCGATCCGCTGCGCAAGCTGGTCGGCGGCGCGACCGCCAAGGTGCTCGCCGACAGTCTCGGGTTGCACACGATTGGGGATTTGCTGCGGCATTATCCGCGCCGTTACGCGACGCGCGGCGAGTTGACGGAGCTCTCCTCGCTGCGGCTCGACGAGCACGTGACGGTCCTCGCCGAGGTACGCAGGGCTAGAACCAGGCCGATCCGCGGCCCGCACCGCCGCACCCGGGAGATCCTCGAGGTCGTCGTCACCGACGGGCGCGGCGAGCTCGACCTGGCCTTCTTCGCCAGGACGCAATATCACCGGCGGCAGCTCCTGCCCGGCCGCCGCGCCCTGTTCGCGGGCAAGGTGGGCGCCTTCCGCGGCCGCCGCCAGCTCGCGCATCCCGACTACGAGCTGCTGCCGGAAGAGAGCGTCACCGGCGATGAAGAGGCCGTGGCGCAGGCCGCGATCGCCTTCATGGACAAGATCATTCCGGTCTACCCCGCGACGGCCAGGCTGCAGTCCTGGCAGATCCGCAAATGCGTCGCGATGGGTCTCGACATGGTGGGCGAGGTCAGGGATCCGCTGCCCGCGGACCTACGAGAGCGGCACGGCCTCATCGCCCTCGCCGACGCCTTCGAACGCATCCACCGGCCCACGACCACGCAGGACTATGCGCAAGCCCGCCGGAGGCTCGCCTGGGAGGAGGCGTTCGTCCTGCAAGTCGAGCTCGCCCGGCGGCGGGCCAGGACGCGGCGCCTGGCGGCGGTGCCGCGGGACGACCGCCCTGACGGCCTGCGCGCGGCCTTCGACGCGCAGCTGCCCTTCACTCTTACCGGCGGTCAAGTGGCGGTCGCCGCGGAGATCACGACCGAACTCGCCAGGCACTATCCGATGCACCGCCTCCTGCAAGGTGAGGTCGGCTCGGGGAAGACGGTAGTCGCGCTGCGAGCGATGTTGACTGTGGTTGACTCGGGTGGCCAGGCTGCGCTGCTCGCCCCGACCGAAGTGCTGGCACAGCAGCATTACCGATCGATCAGTGAGCTACTCGGACCGCTCGGTAAGGGCGGCCAGCTCGGCGCTGCCGACAACTCCACCCGGGTCGCGCTGCTCACAGGCTCTCAGCGGGTCGCGGCCAAGCGAGGGGAGCTGCTCGACATTTTGACCGGCGATGCGGGCATCGTTATCGGAACCCATGCACTGCTCGAGGAGCACGTGCAGTTCTTCGATCTCGGCCTGGTCGTCGTCGACGAGCAGCACCGCTTCGGGGTCGAGCAACGGGCACAGCTCACAGACAAGGCGGACAAGCCGCCGCACCTCCTGGTGATGACAGCGACACCGATTCCCCGCACGGTCGCAATGACGGTCTTCGGCGACCTGGATGTGTCGACCCTGGCCGAGCTGCCGGCCGGCCGCGCGCCGATCGCAACACACATCGTCCCCGTGGTGGAGAAGCCGGCATATCTGGAGCGGACCTGGCAACGGCTGCGCGAGGAGGTCGCGAGCGGCCACCAGGCCTATGTGGTGTGTCCCCGGATCGGCGACGGTGCGGACGGTGAGGAAGGCGACGCCGACGACGCCCCGGTCGACCTGCTTGATGCGACCCAGCGTCGGCCACCACTTGCGGTGCTCGACGTTGCCACGATGCTGACCGATGGTCCGCTGGATGGCCTGCGGGTCGAGGTCCTGCACGGTCGGCTGCCTGCTGATGACAAGGACGACGTGATGCGCCGCTTCGCCTCGGGCGAAGTGGACGTCCTGGTCGCGACCACGGTCATCGAGGTCGGCGTGGACGTATCCAACGCGACCACCATGGTGATCATGGATGCCGATCGTTTCGGCGTCGCCCAACTCCATCAGCTCCGTGGCCGGGTTGGGCGAGGAACCGCCGCCGGTCTCTGCTTGCTCGTCACCGAGGCGGCCCCACAGACACCCGCGCGCGAGCGGCTCGAGGCCATCGCCGCCACCACCGATGGGTTCGAGCTGTCACGCCTTGATCTCGAGCAGCGCCGGGAGGGTGACGTGCTTGGCGCGGCCCAAGCCGGCCGCCGCTCCAGCCTGCGGATCTTGGCCGTCCTCAGAGACGAGAAGGTCATCCGGGAGGCGCGGGAGGAAGCAATCGCTCTCGTCGATGACGATCCCGATCTTGGCCGGCATCCCGACCTCGCGGTCGCGATCACCGACCTCGTCGATGCGGACCAGGCCGGATTCATCGAGAAGGCATGATGCGCCCCCTGCCAGCTTTGCGCCGAGCACGGAGTTGAGGAGAGCCTGGCGTGACACGGATCGTGGCCGGAGTCGCCCGCGGTCGCCGGCTGGATGTGCCTCCCGGGCGCGGAACGCGGCCCACCTCGGATCGGGTGCGGGAGGCGGTGTTCTCCACGATCGAGTCCATGCGCGGAGGTTTCGGGGGTGCGCGAGTCCTCGACCTCTACGCAGGCTCGGGAGCCCTCGGGTTGGAGGCGCTCTCGCGCGGAGCCGCCCACGTCCTCCTGGTTGAGGCCGACGCCCGCGCTGCCCGAACGATCCGTGCGAACGTCGGGTCGCTGGGCCTGAATGGCGCCGAGGTAATCGTCGGACGGGTAGAGCACGTCGTGGCCTCCCCGCCCGACAGGCCCGCGTACGACCTTGTCTTGGCGGATCCGCCATACACCCTCGCCGACCGCGACCTCGCCCGGGTCCTCGCCCTAGCCGGCGAGAACGCGTGGTTCAGTCCCGATGTCATCCTCGCGGTGGAGCGGCCGACCCGGGGAGGGGAGCTGCGCTGGCCGCCCGGCTTCGCGGCCGAGCGGTCTCGTCGCTACGGGGAGACCGAGGTCTGGTACGGTCGCCGCGCCGGAGGATGGATGCCGGACTCATCGAGCTGAGCCCGAGGCCCTCAAGATCTCTTCCCAGCACCGGCGAGGAGGCGGTAGCCGTGAGACGCGTCGTTTGTCCTGGGTCATTCGATCCGGTGACCAACGGGCACCTCGACGTGATCGGGCGGGCGTCGAAGCTGTACGACGAGGTCGTCGTCGCGGTGCTGATCAACCAGAGCAAGAAGGGCCTGTTCAGCGTCGACGAGCGACTCGACATGCTGCGTGAGGTGACGAAGGAGCTCGGCAACATCGACGTCCAGTCCTTCCACGGGTTGATCGTAGATTTCTGCCGGGAACGGGGCATCCCGGCGATCATCAAGGGTCTCCGAGCCGTGAGCGACTTCGACTACGAGCTCCAGATGGCCCAGATGAACAACTCGCTGTCCGGGGTGGAGACCCTCTTCGTCGCCACCAGCCCGCTCTACAGCTTCCTGTCATCCAGCCTGGTCAAGGAGGTAGCCGCCTACGGCGGGGACGTGTCCGGGCTAGTGCCTGCGGCCGTTCTGGACCGGCTGCGCGACAAGCTGGGCGGTGCCTAGAGTGGTGGCTCGCGACCGGGAAGGGCGAGTTTGGTGGACGTGCAGGACCTGCTCCGCGATCTGACGAAGATGATCGAGAGTGCGCGAGCGATGCCGATGTCGGCCTCGTGCGTCATCAACCGGGGCGAAGCGCTGATGCTGATCAATCGCCTTCGCGAGACGCTGCCTCAGGAGTTCCACCAGGCCCAACTCTTGCTCCGCGATCGCGAGGCAATGATCGAGGAAGTGCGGCGCGAGGCCGAGCGTCTCATCGGGGCGGCACATGAGGAGCGCAACAGGATCCTGAGCACGGCGCCACCCGACCCGTTCTCGGGTCCGCGCCACGATCCGTACGCGGAGTCCGCCGCGATCAGGCAAGAGGCGGATGAGTACGTCGACCAGCAGCTCGCCAGCCTCGAGGTGATTCTGAGCAAGGCCCTCGCCTCCGTTCAGCACGGCAGGGACCGGCTGCGGCTCCCTGAGGCGGAACAGCCACCGGTTCCCAGCCAGTCGGGGTTCCCGCCCGGTTATCCCGACGACGACTCGTGGTCGCGCAGCGATGGTTTTGGCACGCCGGAGGGGCTCAGGTAGTCTGTCTGTCCGGTCTCACGTTGAGATCAAGTTTCGCCATGCCCGAAGAAAACAGGAGAGCCAGAAGCGGCCTCGACCCGCGCGCCCCCCTCGTGATCGATACCAGGGAACTGGGCCACCGAGCCGGGTCGATGCGCAGGCGCACCCGGGTTGTTCCGGCTCCGGCGGACCTCGATGTTGGCGTGGCCAGCGTCCCCGAGGGGAGCGACATCGAGCTGGACCTGCGGCTCGAGTCGGTCGTCGATGGTGTGCTCGTGTCGGGAACGGCCCGGGCGAGGGTCACAGGCGAATGCGTGCGTTGCCTGGATCCGCTCGAGCGCAGGCTCGAGGCAGGGTTCCAGGAACTGTATGCATACTCCGCGGAAGACGCCGGCGAGGACGACCTGCTGCTCGAGGGAGATCTCTTCGATCTCGAGCCAATGTTGCGTGACGCGGTAGTGCTTGCGCTTCCGCTGCAGCCGGTGTGCCGGGAGGACTGCCCGGGTCTGTGTCCCGAGTGCGGGGCGCGGCTCGCGGAGGATTCGGAGCACCACCACGACGTCGTCGACCCGCGGTGGGCGGCGCTTATGGGCCTGCGGAAGCAGGTCGACGGGAACGAGAAGGAAGAGAGCTAGCCGTGGCCGTCCCCAAGCGGAGGGTATCGCGTAGCAACAGCCGCAGCCGACATGCGCATTGGAAGGCCGCGAGGCCTGCTCTGGTCACCTGTGAGCGCTGCCGGGAGCGGCGGCTTCAGCATCAGGCCTGCCCGACCTGCGGCACGTACAACCGGCGACAGGTTCTCGAGGTCTGATCACGCAGGTGACCGCTGTGGAGCCGAGGACCTCGCCTTACGCAGAGCTTGAGGCGGCGCTCGGCCATGTTGTCGACCACGCGCTGCTCGAACGTGCGCTCACGCACCGATCGTTCGCCTACGAGAATGGTGGCCTGCCCACCAATGAGCGGCTGGAGTTTCTCGGTGACTCGGTGCTCGGCCTGGTCGTCACTGACACCCTCTACCGAGGTCATCCGGACCTCGCCGAGGGTCAGCTCGCCAAGCTTCGCGCCGCAGTGGTCAACATGCGTGCACTCGCGAAGGTGGGCCGGTCCTTGTCACTGGGCACCTACCTCCGGCTGGGCAAGGGTGAAGAGGCCACCGGCGGCCGCGACAAGTCTTCGATCCTCGCCGATACGGTCGAGGCCCTCATCGGCGCGGTCTACCTCGATCGGGGCCTGGGCGACGCCTCCGAACTGATCCATCGGCTCTTCGACTCACTCATCGCGCAGGCCGCGGGGCTCGGCGCCGGTCTGGACTGGAAGACCAGCCTGCAAGAACTCACCGCAATGGCGGGTCTTGGTGTCCCCGAGTACATCGTGACCGAGTCCGGCCCCGACCATGCCAAGACCTTTACTGCTTCAGCTCGGGTGGCAGGAATCGACTACGGCGCAGGGATCGGCCGCAGCAAGAAGGAGGCCGAGCAGCAGGCGGCCGAAGCGGCCTGGTCGAGCCTGCGGGTGCAGATTGAAGACGGCACGCCCGCGCCCTCACGTGGCGGGGCGGCGGACCAGCACTGATCGGCGATGCCCGAACTCCCCGAGGTCGAGGTAGTCCGGCGCGGGTTGGCCCGCTTCATCACCGGCAGGGTCGTCGCCTCCGTGGACGTGCTCCATCCCCGCGCGGTACGCAGGCACATTCCCGGTGCGTCGGACTTCGTGGCGCGGCTGACCGGTCGAAAACTGCTCGAGCCCATGCGGCGTGGCAAGTATCTGTGGATCCCGCTCGCTGCCGACGGGGGGACGAGCCCGCCAGAGGAGTCCGTGGACGAGGCACTCGTCGCCCACCTGGGCATGAGCGGTCAGCTGCTGGTGCAGCCGGCGGACACACCGATGGAGAACCATCTGCGGATTCTGATCGACTTCGCCGACGCCGGACCGCAGCTGCGGTTCGTCGATCAGCGCACCTTCGGCGGATTTTCCGTCGAGCCGATTGACGCCACGACCGGGCTGCCTTGGTCGATTGCCCACATTGCCCCTGACCCCTTCGACCCGGCGTTCGACGAGCCTGCGTTCTACCGAGCGCTGCGGCGGCGCCGTACGGGCATCAAGCGCGCACTACTCGACCAGTCGCTGATCAGCGGCATCGGCAACATCTATGCCGACGAGGCCCTTTGGCGGGCGAAACTGCATTACGCCCGGCCCACTGAGACCCTCACCAAGGCCGAGGTCACCCGCCTGCTCACGGGCGTTCGCGACGTCATGGGAGCCGCACTCGACGACGGCGGTACGAGCTTTGACAGCCTCTATGTGAACATCAACGGTGAGAGTGGCTACTTCGGCCGCTCTCTTGCCGTTTACGGCCGCCGAGATGAGCCCTGCCTCCGCTGCGGCACACCGATCAGACGCGACGCGTTCATGAATCGGTCGTCGTATACCTGCCCCCGCTGTCAGCGCCGCCCCCGCCGGGCGCGTTGGTAGGTCCGGGCTAGGAGTAGCCGGCGCCTGCCGCGATCGGCCCATCGCACCGGGCGGCAGATATGCGTGGGCCGAGGGCAGGGTAACCTGCCGGGCTGGCGGTAGCCAACGGTGTTTGTCTCTACGTAGCACCCGTTGGCGACGCCGCACGGGCGCGCATAGTCACGACCAGGATGTGGACACTGAACACGAACACCCAGGCCGGGAACAGAAGCTCAAGCCAAGGGATGACCCCGACTGTCAGGAGCAGCGCGGCCGCCGTGAGATAGCCGACCACCGCGAGCCAGCGGGGGATCAGGCGGAGACGGATGGTGGTCGCCATGATGAACACCGCCGCCATCCGCATCGCGTAGACGTTCAACAGGGTGTTGGTGATTCGGCGGCCGAAGGCCCAAATTCCCGGTTGGAACGCGGCGATGGCGTTGTCGTCGGCGGTGAACAGGAGGCCACCGGCGACAGCGGCCGCGGACAACATCATGGCGACGAAGAGCAACCCGCTGCCAAGGAACACAGTCGCGAAGAACCGATCCTCCCCCTCCCCGATCCGGTCGCGCACCACGCCGATGAACCACAGGAACGCGATCCCCGCGAACGGCAGCAGGTTCAACGCCACCAGGACCGCCTTGCGGCGGCTGCCGTCAGCCAGCCAGTCGCCAGCGGCATTGGGATCGCCCGGAGTCACGCTTCGCACGAGGGAAAGAGCGACCGCGAGCAGCACTGAGAAGACAATCCCAGCGACGGCAGCGGCCCGCGGCGACCTGATCGCCGTGCGAGCCGCGATGGCTGCGGACATGTGGCCTCCTTGGCCAGGTCCGACGTCGTCAGGCCGGACGCGGCGGGAGCTGATCGTATTGCAGGTCAGGCCGCAACGGCGCACACTCGGCCGCCGTTGCAAGCCGTGTTCGTGAATGGGTCCGCGGCAACCAAGCGATGCCGGCCACCGACGCGCGGGTCCACTACAGCGAGATCCCAGTCGAAGAGTGGCGTGACCGCGGAAGGGGCGGCCGAGATGGCGACTGATCGTTGGCACAAGGCCCGGCCGAAGCCGGGCGAGCAGTGCTGCCGCGAGCATGACCAGGTGCCCGTGGCCGCCCACTGCCACCTGATGCCCGCCGGCGACGGGCGGATGAAAGAGGCTGTCGACGCAGCCCTCGAGGGCCTATTTTCGGACGGAGGTGCCCTCAAGGTGCCCTCAGTTGACGGGTGACCGGCTCCGACGCAGGTCAGCGCGTTTCTTCAGGAGTAGCCGAACATCTGGGTCCAGTAGGGCCCTTGCTCCGTGTTGAGCTCCACCCCCACACCGATTGCCTTCGACTCGCAGTTGAGGATGTTCGCCCGATGGCCAGCGCTGTTCATCCATGCCTTGACGACCGACCTCGCGTCGGGATAGCCGCGGGCGATGTTCTCGCCCGACGGGTCGGGGTAACCCACCGCCTCTGCACGGTCCCAGGGCGTGTTCCCGTCCGGGGATTCATGGGAGAAGTAGTTCCGTTCGGCCATGTCCTCGCTGTGCCCCCGCGCGGCCCTCCGGAGCCGCTCGTCAATGTGCAGGGCCGGGCATCCGGCCTTCTCCCGCTCCGCGTTGGTCAGCGTGACGACCGCGTTCTCGACCCGGGTCCGCTGGCTGATCGTCGGCGTCGGCGAGGCGCTGGCGTTGGCCGGCTTGGGCGACCTGGACGCCGACGGCGACACGGTGGTCGACGGGCTTGCTGCTGGCTCGGGATGCCTGACCCTGCTCGCCCGCTCGAACTCGGCGGGATCTGGCCGAGCCGCGATCGCCGCTGGGACGCGGTCTGGCTGCTGCAAGGGGAGGATGCGAGCGAGATGGCCCGGCGATCGCGCGGGCCCGGCGAGCACGACCGCGAGGACGAGAGCGCCAAGAACGGCGACCACGAGAAGGCGCACCGCGACAGCCATCGGCCCGCGGCGGACGTGCCGTGCCACGGCGGATGATGTTAGCCCGTCGGATCAGTCTGTGTGTGGAATCCGAGCGGTGGTTCTCACTCCGCCGACTTCGTCATTCGACGCACTATGCGCCCCACCTCGTAGCAGAATGCCCTACCGAGAAGCCGTTTGACCTGCGAAGACACGGCCGATAACGGATCGGTCACTATTGACCGGGGCGGCTTTAGGTGCGATCCTGAAGACCCGCGCACCCCACAGAGGACGATTCCGCTCGGGCGTTTGCGCGTCAATACAGCAGGTCTCTCATCGTGGAGGACCGTTTTATGGCGAAGGCGCTTCTCGGGCACGTCGGTGGGCCTGACCCCCGAGTACTCTCCGAGATGCGTCGTCTTCAGCAGCGTGTACGCGAGCTCGAGCACGAGCTCGACCGAGTTCAGGCTGAGAACGACGCACTAAATGAGGCTGTTCACGGCGACATGACTATGGACGTCACGGACCGGGAGCCCGCCCTCGCCTGACCTGGCCTTGTGGCCGGGGAGGGCGCGCTCCACCTCTAAACCGCCGAGGGGCACCCCCTTCCGGGTTGCCCCTCTTACTACGCCTTAGCGCTTTTCGTGCGGCGGCCGCGCCTTGCCACAGATCGGGCCTACCGGCAGGTAGGGTCTGACGTGGGCTTCCCGAGTGTCGCCGACCGCTCCACCCGTGGCCCAGCAGCGTCCCTGCAGGCCGGCGGTGTGAGGGAGCCGATCGGGGGACGATGCATCCGATCATGTCGCCGGCGCCGAGGACCCGCCCTTGCATCTGAGAACGCTGACTCTTCGAGGCTTCAAGTCGTTCGCGTCGACGACGACGCTGCACTTCGAGCCAGGTATCACCTGTGTCGTGGGGCCGAACGGGTCGGGCAAGTCCAACGTCGTCGACGCGCTGGCCTGGGTCATGGGTGAACAGGGTGTGAAGAGCCTGCGCGGCGGCAAGATGGAGGACGTCATCTTCGCCGGCACCTCCGGCAGGCCGCCACTCGGCCGAGCCGAGGTGGTCTTGACCATCGACAACACCGATGGTGCCCTGCCGATCGACTATTCCGAAGTAACGATCTCGCGGACGATGTTCCGCAGCGGTGGGTCGGAGTACGCGATCAACGGCAGCTCCTGCCGGCTCCTCGACATCCAGGAGCTGCTCTCTGATTCCGGCATCGGCCGGGAGATGCACGTGGTGGTCGGTCAAGGCCAGCTCGACGCGATCTTGTCAGCGAGTCCTGAGGATCGGCGCGGGTTCATCGAGGAGGCGGCGGGCGTACTCAAGCACCGCAAGCGCAAGGAGAAGGCGCTGCGGAAACTTGACGCCATGCAGGCCAATCTCACCCGACTGCAGGACCTCACCGCCGAGCTCCGCCGCCAGCTCAAGCCGCTAGGCAAGCAGGCCGAGATCGCGCGCAGGGCATCCGTCATCCAAGCTGACCTACGCGACGCGAAGCTCCGGCTTCTCGCCGACGACCTCGTACAGCTGCGGGCGCAGCTCGACCAGGAGGTCGCCGACGAAACGGCACTGCGAGATCGCCGGACAGGGGTCGAGGCCGGTCTCGCCGCCGCCAAGGGTCGCGAGCAGGCGCTGGACGAGGCACTGGCGGCGGCTTCACCGCGGCTCGCCCAGGCGCAGGAGACTTGGTATCGACTGGCGGGTCTCCGCGAGCGCTTCCGCGGCACCGCGAGCCTGGCCGCGGAGCGGGCGAAACACCTGGCCACCGAGGCTGAGGACGAGCGGCGGGGGCGCGAGCCGGTAGATATGGAGGATGAGGCGGCGAAGGTCAAGGCCGAGGAGGCCGGCCTTGCCGAGCTTGCCGAGCGGGACCGGGCCGACCTGGCCGAAGCGATCAGGCGGCGGACGGAGACCGAGGCCGCACTTGCCGCAGAGGAAAAACGGATCACCGGTGTGTTGCGAGCGCTTGCCGACCGGCGCGAGGGTGTGGCGCGGCTTGCTGGCAGGGTGAGCTCGCTGGAAAGCAAGATCGCAGCTGCCGATGCCGAGATCGGCCGCCTCAGGACGGCACACCAGGACGCTGCGGCCCGGGCGGGGCAGACACGCGACGAGCTCGAGTCTCTCAGAGCGGGGATCGAAGGCCTGACCGAGAGCGAAGCCGGCCTTGATGCCGATCATGAAGCCGCGGTAGCCGCCCTGACAGCCGCCGAGCGCCGAGTTGCAGGACTGCGTGAGCAAGAGCGCATGGCGGCGAGTGAGGAAGCCGGCTTGACCGCTAGAAAAGAGGCCCTGGAGCTCGGGCTGGGCCACAAGGACGGTGCCGGCACGCTGCTGGCAGCTGCCGATCGATTCGACGGATTGCTTGGATCTGTGGCCGCGCTGTTGACGGTGCGGCAGGGCGCGCAAGCCGCCGTCGCCGCGGCGCTGGGGTCAGCGGGCGATGCGGTGGTCGTCGCCGACCTCGATGCTGCGGTCGCCGCGCTACGCCTGCTGAAAGCGAACGACGGCGGGCGAGCCCACCTCTTGGTCGGCGCCGTGCACGACAGTGGACCGGGGGAGGATAGCCGCGATCGGGCGGATGGGCGGGGGTCCTGGCCTGCGCTGCCGCCGGGCGCGATATACGCCGTCGACCTCGTGGAAGCACCAGCGGCGGTACGTCGACCGCTCACAAAGGTGCTGCACCGAGTCGCCGTGGTCGACGACCTCGCGGCCGCACGAAGCCTCCTCGGCGAGCACCCCGACCTATCCGCGGCTACCCGAGACGGCGACTTCCTCGGCCCGTACGTTGGTGTCGGCGGTTCGACATCCGTGCCGAGCCTGATCGAGATACAGGCGGCAGTCGACGACGCCGGGGACCGGCTCGTCGAGGTTAGCGCCCGATGCGCGGACCTGAGGGACGAGCTGGCCAGGGCCACGGCCACGGTCGAGCAAGGGTCGCAGCGAGTGGAGCAGGTCGCTGCCCGGCTGAGCGAGTCCGACAGCCAGCAGCGGGCTGCCGCTGAGCACGTCGCAAGGCTTGGTGCATCCGCCCGGGCGGCCGCGTCCGAGGCGGAGCGCATCGCAACGGTCATGGCCGCGGCGCAGGCCGCGAGGGAGGTGGACTTCGCTGGACTTGGCGAGCTGCGGGAGCGCCTTGCCGGCGCCTCAGCGGCGGGCGGCCAGGAGGAGCCGAGTTCCGACTACCGGGATCGGCTAGCCCGGGCGGGAACTGCCGCCCGGCAGGCGGAGATGGAGTGCCGGCTCGCGGTTCGTACCGCGGAGGAGCGGATCCGCGCTCTCGCCGGTCGCGCTGAACAGTTGACCCGCGCAGCCGCGCAGGAACGTGCCGCCCGTGCCCGGGCAGCCGCTCGTCGCGAGCGCCAGGCCAGGGAGGCGAGGGTTGCGGTGGCTGTCGCGGCCGGCGCAAACTACGCGCTGTCCGTCCTCGAGCTCTCGTTGCGCAGCGCGACAACCGAGCGTGAGGAGGCCGAGCATGCCCGCGGCCGCATCGAGGGCGAGCTGCAAGTGCTGCGGACGAAAATCCGTGAACTCGGCGGCGAGCTGGAGCAGCTTACCGACACCGTGCACCGTGACGAGATGGCGCGCGCCGAGCAGCGCATGCGCATCGAACAGCTCGAGCAGCGAGCGCTGGACGAGCACGGCATCGATGTCCCGTCGCTGATCGCCGAGTACGGGCCTGACCAGCCGGTGCCTCCCTCGTCGGCGCCGCCTGCAGGGAGGGCTGACCGTGACGGTGATGCGGTCGGCGGCAATGAGGCAGGCGCCGCGCCTCCCCGCACCTACGACCGCGCCGAGCAGGAGAAGCGGCTCAGGGCGGCCGAACGTGCGCTCGCTCTGCTCGGCAAGGTGAATCCGCTCGCGCTAGAAGAGTTCTCCGCGCTGGAGGAGCGCCACAAGTTCCTCACCGAGCAGCTGGAGGACCTCAAGAACACTCGGCGTGACTTGCTAACCGTCATCAAAGAAGTCGACGAGCGGGTCGAGCAGGTCTTCGCAGCGGCCTACGAAGACACTGCGCGTGAGTTCACCGAGGTTTTCGCCCGGCTCTTCCCCGGCGGCGAGGGGCACCTGGCTCTCACCGACCCGCATGACATGCTGACCACCGGCATAGAAGTGGAGGCGCGGCCGCCGGGCAAGAAGATCAAGCGGCTGTCGCTGCTCTCCGGCGGAGAGCGCTCGCTCGTCGCGGTCGCGCTGCTGATAGCCATCTTCAAGGCCCGTCCGAGCCCGTTCTATGTCCTCGACGAGGTGGAGGCTGCGCTCGACGACATCAACCTCGGGCGCCTGCTCACGATCCTCGAGGAACTCCGCGAGTCGAGTCAGCTCATCGTCATCACCCACCAGAAGCGGACGATGGAGATCGCGGACGCGCTCTACGGCACCTCTATGCGTAATGACGGAGTCACCACCATCATCGGCCAGAGGTTGCGCGACAGTGAGCACGAGCCGATCGCTGAAGCCGCCACTGCCTGACCGCATCATCCCTTTCCCATGTGGGATGCTGCGGCGATGCAGGACGCTGCGTCCACCAACGCCAAGCAGGCCCG
>DATBRJ010000306.1:0-4112 GCA_036560395.1 Actinomycetes bacterium
TCAAGCCGTCGAGCAGCCGATCGTTGTCGCCGTGAGTGTGACATCGGGCGGGACTCGTGTCACGGCTCAACGAAGGGCTTCAGCCGAACGCCTGGCGCAACCTGACGGCATTTCGATCTTCTACCTGGCGCTCGAGGGGCCGACCAAGGCTGCAGGCAACCTCGCTGGCACCCCAACCGCCTAGAAGGTCCACCGACGATCCAGGGACGAGATCATCGCTTCCGCAAGGCTCTTGTCTTGTAGCCGGGGAACGGCATTCCGTTCTGGTATGCCAGGTATGCGATCCACTCGTTGGTGGCATGGTCGAGGTCGCATAGCCTCGATGAACATGATCGCATTTCTTGGTTTGGGGCGGATGGGCGCCCGGATGGCCCGTCGCCTAGCGGCTGCCGGCCATGACCTCACCGTGTGGAACCGCACACCCATGCCGTCGGCTGCACAGGGCGCGCAGGTCGCACCCTCCGCGGCGGCTGCTGTCGCCGACGCGGAGCTTGTCATCACGATGCTGAGCGATCCGGCGGCAGTGACCGACGTGCTGTTCGGCCAGCACGATGCCGTCGCCGCAATGCAGCCCGGGTCGCTGCTGATCGAAATGTCAACCATCGGGCCGCATGCCGTGGCGGACATCCGGCGGCGGCTGCCCGAGAGCATCGACCTCATCGATGCGCCGGTGCTCGGTGGTCTCGAGCCAGCGGCCAGCGGGTCGTTGCTTGTACTCGCCGGAGGCCCACGGACAGCTCTCAACAGGGCAGAGAAGGTGCTGGAGGCGTTGGGCGAGGTCCGTCACCTAGGCCCGCTCGGGTCTGGCGCCGCGATGAAACTGTCCGTGATGGGCGTCATGTTGCCCTTGCGTGTGCTGCTGGCGGAGACGCTCGCTGCGGCGAACGCCAATGGCGTCGACGAAGCGGCCCTTCTCGACATCCTCAGCAGTCGTGGTCTGGCAGCATTTACCGCCCACGCGGCGCCGGTTGAAGAGACTCGCTACGCCCTCGCGCACGCGGCCAAAGACCTCACCCTCGCGCTGCAGGATCTCGGCCGGCCCAGCGTGAAGCTCAGCATGTTGGGCGCGGCTCGCACCCGGCTTGCCAACGCCGAACGAGCCGGCCTGGGCGGCCGGGATCTATCGGCCATCTATGGCGCGGAACTGCCGGTACGGAACGGGCACATTCAGAAGATCAACCCCTCCACCGTGCCGGCCCCGGCCGGCCTCTACTCCCACGCCGTCCGTGCCGGCGGCCTGCTCTTCGTTTCTGGGCAGGCAGCGCTCGACGACAGCGGCAATGTGGTCGGCGAAGGCGACATCGAGGTGCAGTCTGAATTCGTCTTCGACTGCCTCGAGCGGATCCTCGCCGACCAGGGAGCGACCTTCGACGATGTGGTCAGCATTCGCACCTACCTGACCGACATGACGATGCTCCCCCGCTACGGCGGGATCCGCAGACGCCGCATCACCGGCGAGCCGCCGTCGAGCACGACTGTCGAGGTGCCGAAGCTCTTTCGACCCGGGCTGTTGATCGAGGTGGATGTCGTTGCAGCGCTCCCCAGCCGTACAAGTTAGGTGCCGTCAGTCCGGGGGGATCAGCTGGCTGCGGGCAGGCTCAGCCAGGCTCGTCGTCACGTTCGTGTCGGCGATCCCCAGGACGGCGGGACGACCCCATGCGCCGAGCGGCTTAGGTCAGGGCACGGCCGGAGTCTCGACGAGGACCGGGTAAGGGCTGCGCGGTTGGAGACCGGCGGCCTTGAGCTGGAGGTAGCGCCGCTCAGGGACATTGAGCGTGCCCGCCGCGGCGGCCTGGTAGGCCGCGAGGGCACCGGCGCGGTCACCGGTCATCTCGAGAAGGTGTGCACGTGCCGCATCGAGGCGGTGGTTGCCGACCAGGCCGCCCTCGACATCCAGCTTCGCGAGCTGCTCGAGGCCGACGTTCGGGCCATGCAGCATTGCGAGCGCGACCGCGTGGTTGAGGCTGACGACAGGGCTCGGGGCGAGCCGCATCAGCAGGTCGTACAGGCCGAGGATTTCCGACCAGTCAGTGTCCGCGGCGGTAGGAGCCTCGTCGTGCACGGCGGCGATCGCGGCCTGCAGCTGGTACGGGCCGAGGCGTTTGCGAGGCAGCACCTCCGAGACCAGCGCGACTCCCTCGGCGATGGCCGTCCGGTTCCAGCGACTGCGGTCCTGGTCGGCGAGGGGGATGAGCTCGCCGCCCGGGCCGGTACGGGCGGGCCGGCGCGCATCGATGAGCAGCATAAGTGCCAGCAGCCCGGCAACCTCGCAGTTGTCGGATAGGAGTGTGCGGACCGTGCGGGTGAGCCGGATCGCCTCCGCTGACAGGTCGGCGCGGTGGAGGCTGTAGCCGGAGGTTGCGGTGTAACCCTCGTTGAAGATGAGGTAGAGGATTTGTAGAACCGCGGCGAGCCGTTGTGGCAGCTCCGCTGGTTCCGGCACCTGGAAGTGCCCACCCGCAGACTTGATCGTTTTCTTGGCCCGGCCGATCCGTTGCGCCATGGTGGCTTCCGGCACGAGAAAGGCACGCGAGATCTCGGCGGTCGTGAGACCGCCAACCGCCCGAAGGGTGAGCGCAACCTGCGAGGCCGGCGACAGGGCGGAGTGGCAGCACAGGAACAACAGGGTGAGGGTGTCATCGGCCGAGGGTGCCCGGGCCTCGCTGGACGGGGGCTCGTGGAGCTCGTCGCGCGGCGTCATCGATGCGAGCGACTCCTCCCTGCGCCGGCGAGCCTCCGCACTGCGCAACTCGTCGATCAGCCGCCGCGACGCGATCCTGATCAGCCAGCCGCGGGGGTTGTCCGGGGTCCCGGTCACCGGCCATTGCTGCGCGGCGGCGAACAGCGCCTCCTGAACCGCGTCCTCGGCGGCATCGAAGTGGCCGTACCGCCGCACGAGCGCGCCGAGGACCTGCGGCGCAAGCTTGCGCAGCAGGTCCCCGGTCGGCGCCGCTGTGGTCATGCCACCGCTGGGGCTTCGTCAATAGGCCTGACAACAACATCGGAGGGTGCCGTACCCGCAGGCAGCGGGCACCGGTGAACGCGCTTGGCGATCTCGGTCACTCGCTCGACGCTTGCGCAGTCCAGTACCCAATAGCCGGCCAGCACCTCGCGCGTCTCCCCATACGGCCCGTCGGACACCACAGGCGCGCCGTTAGGACCCGCTGTGATGACCACCGACTGACTCGGCTCCGCCAGCCCCTGACCGTCGATGAGCTCGCCAGACTCGGCCAGATCGTTGTTGATCGACTCCATGAACTGGAACATCGCCTGGAGGTCCTGCTGGCTCCAGGCCGGGTGGCCTTCTGACGGTTTGCCAATCATCGCGTCATAGTCGGCCTGGCCACCGAAGATCATGACAAGGTATTTCGACATTGCTCCTGCTCCTTCTCGGGCAGACACCCCGGCCGGGTGTCTCTCGCAGGCGACGTCGGAGCGACGCCAGCGTCCTCGACATGCGGCGAGAAGATTCTTTCCCAGCCTGGCGGGACTCGTCCGTGACCGTGGCGGGGGTCAGTGGCCGCAGGCGCAGGCTCCGCCGCCGCAGCAGCCTCCGCCTGAGGCCTGCAGCGGAGCGGAAGACCCGGCCCGGCCGGTAAGGGCCACGGTCGAGAGCAGCTTGACCGTGTCGTCGTGACCCTCGGGGCAAACGACCGGCGCGCTGGATTCGGTCATCGGGCGGGAGATCTCGAAAGTGGCACCGCAGGCGCGGCATCGGTAGTCGTACCTCGGCATGCCACTCAGGATAAGGCGAACGAGGTGGCCAGCGGTGCCGGGTCGCTGCCTGCGCAACGCCTCAGCGCAGGTGATCTTCCGATCCTGCCTGGCCGGGCTCCGTCAGCCGCTGGTCGATGTCATCCCCAGGGCGCATGCGGGCCAGCAGTAGCGAATCCTCCACGGAAGACTCTCGAACCCGCAGAGTGACGAGTCTTCCGCGGAAGACTCCCGGACCCGCAGAGTGAAGGTTCTACCGTCGCGCGGGGAGCGGCGGACTGAAGTGGAGCGCGATGGACTCGCTCTTGTCGACGTCGTCGGGCCAGGTCGCGGTCGCGGAGTAGTGCCTGCCGTCGAGGTCCAGGTCGACGAGCAACGCGTAGGGCGGCCCGCCGATC
>DATBRJ010000307.1:0-6037 GCA_036560395.1 Actinomycetes bacterium
GACAAGGTCGCCGTCCCCGAGATCAAACAACTCGTCGACGTCGCCTCGTTCCCCGACGACGCCGAGTTCGCCCTTGGCCTCGGCCATTCTTCGCCACGTCCGGCCGGCCCGAGACGCCTCGCTCGCCGAGGCCTTGCTCGACGTGACTTACAGCAACCGAACGTAATCGAACGCGACCTCGGCACCGCCATCGAGCGACTGCGCCAGGAAGCCCCAACGCGCACGGATAGGTTGCAGTTCATCCGGGCACGGCGGTGTCCTGCGGCGGGTGCGCGATCAGCGGTCGGTTAGTGCTGCACCCAATAGGCGGCCGATCCGACCATCGACCACTCCCTCTCGGGATCCGCCCGATAGAGCGGGTTCATCGCGAAGACCGTCACCCGCGAGGTCCCAGCCGTGGTCGTCCCGTGAGCGATGACCGGGGAACCGGCCGCCGACGCGGACTGTGCATCCATCAGCCAGAAGCCGGAGGCGACGATTGCGGCAGGGTCGGACGAGAAGCGGCCGTCGACGCTCAGGGTTCCCGGGACGGCGGTGAACCAGGTGGGAGGATCCATGATCGCCGTATCTCTGCCAGGTGCGGCCCCGGTGATCGGGCTGGCCGGCCCACCGTTGTTGTCCCAATGGACGATCGCGCTTCGCCCATTCCCGGAGCGCGTTGCCGCACTGAGGCCGGTTACCAGCGATCCGGCCGCGAGGAAGTTCGCGCCGTTGGCGCCCGCGCCGATGTAGCCGCCGCCAGCGGCAAAGAAGGCCTGCAGCCTCGACCGGGCGACTGGATTGGCGGCCGACGGGTAGGCGCCGGTGTTCCAGATGACGTCATAGTTGGGCAGCGGGTCATCCGGGGCGGCGTTGAGCGCGCCGGTGGACATGAAGGCGGGGGTGAACCCGAGGTTCTGCAGCGCCCACACGTCCTGGTTGAAGCTTCCGGTGAGGACGAGGACGCGCGGCTTGCCACCGATCGGCTGCGTCGCAGGCAGTGGCGCGTTGAGCCGGCGGAACCAGACGTCGTTCGCGCGGCCCAGCGCAGCCAGCTTGACCTTGGTCGCCGCATCGGCCGCGAAGATCACGCTCCCTGCCGGGATTGTGGCACCCGATGCGGTGGTCAGCGGCTCGAGTGCCAGCTCGGCGGTGAGGCCGTCATCCATGAGGGTGTTCAGCGTGCGCACCGCCGTCGGCGAGTCGATCGATAGTGCATATCTCGTCGCCGTTCCCGCCTCGACGCCGCCGAGGAGATGGCTGGCCTTGAGAATCCGGTTCGTCATTGGTGCGAATGCGGTGTCTCGCGGCACTCGTACGATGTCCGCGCCCCACAGGTAGCCGTGGCTCCACGCAGCCGGCGGCGCGTACAACCGAGTGATGTCTGCGGAGATGTCTGCGCCAATGCCGAGCGCGGTGTCGGCCAGACCGCGGTGGGCCTGGCTCATCGACACGACGTACGAGCCGGCTGGGTAGGTACGCCCTCGAAGGTGTACGCCTGCTTCAGCTCGTCGACGAGGATGCCGTTGAAGAGCAGCCAGTCGACGAGCCGGTTGGCCTCCGGCTCGCTGCGCTGCCCTGCGCCCATCGGGATGATGTACGCGGTCGGGAACTCGGTCATCCAGTTGTTGTCGACGTCGAACGGCGGCTCACAGCACGGCGGCCGCGGTGCGTTGGTGACGCCGCGGCGGTAGCGCTCCAACTCATCGTGGAGCAGTGCATTCCTGTTCCCCAGGTCAAACTGGAGGCTCGACCACACCACGATCTCCTGGACCAGACGTGACCCGAGCCGGCCGTACGCGGCCGGTGTCATCCCCGGTAGGGCGCAGCTGTTGTCCGTCTCGTTGCACATCTCGACCGTCGAGCCGTTCAGCCCGATGTGTTGTGAGTACATCGGCGTGTAGAACGGTCCCCAGTCGTCCCATCCCTCGGCCTCGGCCGGTCCTGCGGGCTCGCCGTTGTCGCAGATCCCGTTTGCTGGGCGGCTGGCATCCGAGCACCACTGGTTGACGGGACGGTTGATGTCGAAGCCTTGCGCGGCGAGCGCGGCCTCGTTCGCATCGATCCTCGTCTGGTTCCACTTGAGCCATAGGTCGTAGTCGATGCTCGGGTTGTGCGGCTTGGTCGTGGCCTCCACGAGTGTCGGCGTCACGTACCCATGGAGATCCAGCACCTCCGGCGGCAGCCACTCCTGCATGACCGAGACGGAAGCCCGGGTCTCTGACTGCGCTTGCGTCAGGAAGTCTCGGTTGAGATCAAAGCCGTTGCCGTTGGCGCGGACGCCCGCAATCCGACCATCCGGATTCTGGACGACGTTGAACAGCAGGACCGTGTGGTCGAGCACTGCGTCGACCTCGGGATCGGTCCCGTACGGTGTGCTTGCGAGCCGGTCCAGGGTCTTGAAGACCGCGTCGACGCCCTCGTACTCGTTCCCGTGGATACCTGCCTGGACATAGAGCGGAACCTTGACGTGGTCACCGTAGGAGGCCAGGAGCTCCTGACCGCGCACAGGGTCGGTGAGGGCCACCTTGCGAACCTGCTCCCAGGCGTGGAAGTCCTGACGTTGCTGGACGGTGTCCAGCGCGTTCACGGTCACCAGGAACAGGTCGCGCCCGAGAGCCGACTGACCGATGACCTTTAGCGTCATCCGCCCGTGGCTGGCCGCCACGATGTCCTCGAGCGTGCATCGGATGGCGTAGTAGGGAATATGCGGGAAGCTGCCTGGTGGATCGCCTGGGTCGCTGCCATCGGGCAGGTTCGCTGCGGCGTCGTTTTCGGCAGTGCCGCACCACGGCGGCGCGACGTCGGCGGTCGCTGACGTGGCCGCAACCGCGGGGGCAAATAAGGACAGGACGATGACGAGAGAGGTTGCTAGCCGGCGTGCCACCTGAGCCCTCCTCGAGGCCAGATCGCTGCGGAGCAACGCGCACAGACGCCTCGCGTCGGCTCTACCGCACCTACGTTCCCCGGCCCTATTCCTGGCTGGCGGCTTGTCAATGTTCCCAGGTAGGAGCGTGGCCAGTCCACGATCGGTTGGGTCGCGCCCCTGCGAGCAACGCCGGTAACCCTCTATCCCAAACCCGACTAGCGGCCGAATGGCGGCCGTCCCGTCGGCTAGACAACCGGGGTTCCCGCTTGGTTGAGCCACCAGAACAAATACCTGGTGGCGAGCGAGCGGTACGGACTCCATCGTGCGGCGCGCGCCGCGGCGTTCTTCTCAGTGGGCGCTTGGTCAAGTCCGTCCAGCATTTGGACTGCCTTGCGGAGTCCCAGATCACCGGCCGGGAACACGTCCGGTCGGTGTAGCTCGAACAACAGGAACATGTCCGCCGACCACTGCCCGATCCCCGCAACGGCAACCAATTGCGCCCGGACCTCGTCGTCGGACAGGTCGTCTAGCCGGTCCAGCTCCAGCCGCCCGTCGATAGCCCGCTCCGCGAGATCGCGAACATAGAGGACCTTGCGGCCGGACAGTCCGACTGCGCGCAGCTCGTCCGGCGAGCGCGCCAGCACGCCGGCCGGGGTGAGCGGGTCGCCCGCGAGCGTGACCAGCCGCCCGTAGATCGCCGCGGCCGCGTATGTCGAGATCTGCTGACCGGCGATCGCGCGGACCAGCGTCTCGAACGGCGATTGCCACGGGCGGGCCCGCTCCCATGCGAACACCTCCGCCTCATCCGCGGCGGCGATCACTGCCGCGAGTTTCGGATCGGAGCGCAGGTGTTCCATCGCGGCGCCATCGGGCACCTCCGGCTTCGCCGGCGTGGGTGACTCTTCTGCACCTGCGCGGGCGCTCACCGCCATGATCGCCTCCTGGTGGATGATGGCTGTCTTCGGACGTGCCGCCTGTGCTCCTCCACCTGGGCCGGGCATGACCACGGATCCGGTCGACAGGTTGTGTAGAGGCAACCGTCGCTCCGTCGCGAAGCTTCCCCAGCAGAGGGCAGAACCAGCCGATTCGACATAACGCCGACAGGGCGTCTCAGTCGCTGCGGAGGCTGAGCCCGACTTCGATCACGACGGCGAATGGTAGTAGCCACCATGCGTCGAGGCCGGCGAGGTGCAGCAACCAGGTGGCTGTCAGGGCGGCGGCGACGGTGGCGGCGATGGTCCAGTCGTCGCCGATGATGAAGTCGTACCAGAATCGGCCGAAGCCTTCGAGCCAGCGCAGGATCATGGTTGGTTCACCCTTGCGAGGGTTGGGCGAGCAGCGGGTGGGCGCGGCGGCGCAGGAGCGTGGTGTAGCCGGCCGCGGCGAGTGCGTACCAGCCGATGAGGGCGAGGATGGCGATCTCGTCTGCTGGCCAGGCGACGCCGAGGCCTTCCACCGCCCAGAACGTGCCGAAGCTGGACAGCAGCGTGCCGACCAGCAGTTGAAGGGCGCTGCGGGGGATGCGCTGCACGACGTTGCGGGTGGCCACCCCGGCGACGGCGATGACCACGAACGCGGCGGCCGCGCCGGCCACGGCGCTGCCCAGCGCCTGGGCGGTCAGCCCGAAGCTGACCACGATGAACGCGACTTCTAGCCCCTCGAGCAGCACCCCCTTGAAGGAGAGCAGGAACGCGGTCCAGTCCACGCCGTGGGTGGGGATCCCTTCGGCGGAGGCCGACCAGTCGCCCATGCCCCGCAGGCCGTGGGCGGCGACCCGGCGGATCCCCTTGCGCAGCCACTGCAGTCCGAAGACCAGCAGCAGCGATCCGATGACTAGGCGCAGCGTGTCGATCGGCACCGCCTGCAGGGCCGTGCCGAAGACCAGGACCAGGACCGCGAGGACGGCCAGCCCGGCACCGGCGCCCAGCCAGGTCGACCGCCAGCCCCGCACCGTGCCGACCCCGACAATGATGATCACCATCTCGATGACCTCAACCGCCGAGGCGAGAAACGTGGTGACAAACACCGAGGGATTGCTCACGGCCACGTCCCCACCTTGGTTCTCGGCGGCGAGTGCCGCCTGCCGGTTCCCCCTTGCTGAGCGGGTGTCGAGTCATCCTGGCGCGGATCGAGGGCGCTCATGGTGCTGGATTGGGACGAGCCGGCCGAGATGACGTCCGCGCTTCGGCCAGGGTCGCGTACTCAGGGATACCGACCCAGTGCACATGGCGGAAATGTACACACGGTCGCTGCGCGGCCGACCTGCCACCCGGACAAACTGAAACTGGTGCTGGTCGGCACTGTCTACGACCGTAACGAGCGCTCGGCAAAGGAGGACGGTGTGTCCCGGCGCCTATCCGGTCGCGAACACCACGTCGACCCAGTAGTTGCTGGATTGCCAGGTGTTGTTGGGGAAGCTGCTGGTGGAGCTTTAGGCGTAGACGCCGTCGCCGCCACTGACCCCGTCCTGCAGCGCGTGCAGCGGAGCGTTGTCCACCCCGGCGGAGGCGAAGTAGCTGTTGTCGGCCGCGTAGTGCCCGGCGGGGGCGAGGTACGAGGCGACGTACACCGTGCCGGCGGTGATCGCTACCGGGCTGGAGACCAGTGACCTTTGCCCTCTCTGGCTACCCTCGTGCTGGATGAAAGCTGGCTCCTTCGCTCGCCGCCGCTCAGGCCGCGCGGGATACGGTACGAAAGTCGGGGGTCGACGTCTGATGCGGGGGTTGTCGCGATGGTTCGGATAGCTGCTTGCCTTGCCCTCGCCGGCGGCGTGCTCCTTACCGGCACCGTGGCCGGGTGCTCCCGATCCGATTCATCCGCGACCCGCACCTCGCAGTCCGGTCCGGCCACCTCTGCCGGGCCGGGGGTCGCTCGCCCAACGACGGACCCCCGCAAGGAGATGCCGGTGATCACACCTGGGACCGTCGGACAAATCAGCTACGGGCCCGCGTCAGCCACGGACCGGGCGCGCTTCGCTCGGGCGCTGAAGGCCTCGGGGGGCCTGGTCGTCTCCAAGTCCGTCAGCACGCTCACGGTCTCCGGCCGCGACGTGGGCGGCGTGGCGGTCTACAGCACGAAGAAGAGTCTGGCCAAGAGCCCGGTGTTCCAGGACCAGTACGTCGTGCAGCTCATCAACGCCGTCACTGGGTCGAAGTCGGCACCACGGTTCGTCAAGGCCGACGGTCAGGT
>DATBRJ010000308.1:0-6137 GCA_036560395.1 Actinomycetes bacterium
AGGTCGGGCCGGACCGGATCGCGGGCCGCTGGGAGGCGTCTGAGGATCACGGATCAACCTGGCGCAGGGACTTCGACCTCATCTTCGAACGGGCGTAGCAGCGCTGGGTGCGTCTCCCACCGGTCATCCGATACCCGGCACCCCGATCGCCACTGGCGGATCCCGTACGCGCGTACGTCGGCAAGGATGTCCGTGGCGGCGTCCCGAATGGCCGGGCGGCGCGAAGCCGGCACCGAGTTGGTATGACTGCCACATCCCCGCACATCGGCAGAGTCGGACGGCAGACCTCCCTGCGACGGGGCACGGATTGCGGGCAGAAGCGGATGGGCGCCAGCCGGGTACGGATCAGTATTCGGCGGAATCAATTCGACGATCGCTATCGTTCGGACGCAGCCTACGCGCCCTCAACCAGCGTTGCGCGAGCCAGCAGGATAGGGTCACCGACGCCGTCGAATATGCCAAGTTGACGAGCCGGCCGGCGATCGGCGAGACGTCCAGCTGGCGGAGGATGTCCGCCTTGCTGGCGGCGATACCGCCAGTGAGCTCCCGAATCGTCCCGACGACCGCACCAAGCTGCGCGCCCAGCAGCACCGCGCCGGTCGCCACGGCCCAGCGGGCGCCCCGCAGCACAGCGACGGCCAAGCCGATGCTGGCGACGGCAACAGCGAGGAAGGCGAGGCCCTGTGCCGTGCCGAGGCCTGTGAAAGCCGGCCCGGCTATGCCCGCCGCGAGCAGGACGCCGGCCAGCGGCAGTGCGGCAGTAGCCGTCCGCAACGACCGATGGAACACGTGCCAACGGCCTACGCGCGCCTGGCTCCGCTCGCGGGAGTGCCGAGTCAGGCATCGGGGCGTGATGGCCCGACGACGGCGGGCGGGTCGGTGTCGAGGAACGCTCGGATCCGCTCAGCGATCGCCGGCCAGTCGGCACCGAGCCAGACGAAGTGGCTGTGGGCGCGACTCTCGACGAGTTCGGCGTGTTGGATGGTGCTGGCGAGCGACCGAGCGTGGGCGAACGGGACGCCGCCGTCGGTGCGGGTGGCGATCACGAGGGTGGGTTGGCCGATCCGAGCGGTGATGTCGGGCGTGGGGCGCAGATCGTTGAGGAACCCTCGGCCGGAGCGCATATGGGTGAACAAGGCCAGCAGCATGGCACGATCCTCGGCGCGCAGCGCGGCGACGACCTCGTCGACCGGCCGGGTGGACAGGCTCCTCAGCATCATCCGCAGGCACGCATCGGGGGCCACGCGCGCGAGCGTGTGCACCCCGGCCCAGGTCAGGTGCTCGGTCATGGCAGTGAAACCGAGGTGCGCGCCCAGGCGGGTCCGGCGATCCGGAAAGGGCAGCCACCCCACGGCACTGACAAGAATCAAACGCTCGACGAGGTCGGCATGCCGCGCGGCCAACGTAACGGCGGTGGGTCCGCCACCGGAGATGCCGACGGCGGCGGCGACCCGGGCGATGCCCAAGTGGGCGCATAACTCCCGGACCACGTCCGTGTACCCCTCCACCGATGTGCCGGTCGACAGCGGAGTACGGCCGTAGCCGGGACGCGAGGGCACCAGAATCGTGCAACCAGCATCGGCGAAGACCTCCTCGCCCAACGCCAACCCGGCGCGCACGTGCCCACCGTGGAACACCACCACAACCGCGTCGCCGCGTCGATCCAGCCGGTACTCAACCTGTCCCGCCGGCAGGCAGGCTATTGCCGTCGGTCGAACGAGTTCGGGCATCCATGCGCCTCCAGACGGTGGCGAGGCGGCGACCTTGCACGCCGACCAGCCTTCCCGGCACACCCACCGGTAGCTGCCTATTGTTCCGCAAGTGGCATGCCCTCACCGGCTCCGATCGAACTGGCGATAACACCTTCGCCGGCCACGCCCACCGACACAACATCCTCAATTCGGCACGACCGGCCGCCGGCTTGATCCGTTTGCTGTGACGCCTGGTAGCGCACGGTAGGCGGCTACTTAGAGACTTCGTGTCAGGATCGGTGTCCGGCCAGACTCGGTCCAGGTGCTCGGCGAGACGCTCCCACATTGCGGCTGCCCACCGGTGTCATTGGTGTGGCTCTCTCATGGCCTGCGGTCTCGCCGGGCGCCGCGCGAGGAGAGGCTGGAAAGGGGTCTGTTCTGCTCGAAGTAGCGGTGCCCTCCTTGCTGACAACCCAACCCAGTCCAGCCAAGGGAGGCACCGATGGCGGTAATCATCGGGATGGATCCGCACAAGCGCTCCGCCACCATCGAGGTCGTCGACGGCCGTGCCCGGGTGCTGGCGGTGGGCCGCTACGGCACCGACAAGGCCGGCTACGCCGACATGCTCGCCGCCGGCCGCGCCTACGCCGACCGGGTGTGGGCGGTGGAAGGCTGCAACGGCATAGGCAGGCACATCGCCCACCGGCTGGTGCACGACGGCGAGGTCGTGCTGGACGTGCCGGCGAAGCTGTCGGCGCAGGTGCGGGTGTTCGCCACCGGCAACGGCCGCAAGACCGATCCGGTTGATGCGCACTCGGTGGCGATGGTCGCGCTGCGGACCCCGAACCTGGTCCCGGTCCAGGTCGATTCGGATCTGCAGGTGATGGGCATGCTGGTCGACCGGCGTGACGAGCTGGGCCGCGCCCGCACCCAGACCATCAACCGGCTGCACCGGTTGCTGCTGGACCTGTTGCCCGGCGGGGCGAAGAAGTACCTGTCCGCCCGACAGGCCCGCACGCTGGTCGCGGCGGTCAAACCCCGCGACATCGTCGGCAAGACCCGACGCCGGCTCGCGGTGGAGCTGATCGGTGAGCTCGAGGGCATCGACAAGAAGATCAAGGTCGCGGACACCGACCTGAAGCACCTGGTGACCGCCCGCGGATCCACCCTGATGGACCTGCCCGGCATCGGTCCCTCGGGTGCTGCTCGTCTGCTGGCAGACGTCGGCGACATCCGCCGGTTCGCCGACCGGGACCGGTTCGCCTCCTGGAACGGCACCGCGCCGCTGGACGCCTCCTCCGGCGAGCAGAAACGCCACCGGCTCTCCCGCGCCGGCAACCGCCGCATCAACCGCACTATGCACATCATGGCCGTCGTCCAGCTGCGCAACCCCACCCAAGGCCGCGCCTACTTCGACGCGAAGAAAGCGGCCGGGAAGACATCAATGGAAGCCATGCGCGCCCTCAAGCGACGGCTGTCCAACGTCGCCTACGCCCGCATGGTCGAAGACCAGAAGCGCAGGCAGGTAGCGGACCCGGGAGGGCACTCGGGGACGACTGTGCTATCCAGCGTGACCGACCTGACCCCGGACGTCGGCTCTTCGGACAAGCCACTTCCCGGACCCGCCACCAACCAGGCTAGACCCCTGATTCCGGCGGTGCCTTGACAGAAAGGGGTGCCATGAGCGGATTTCGCCGATCGGGCGTGGTGCTGGGATCACGGGTTGTTCAGCCCCGGGCAGCCGCGTGCTTTCCGAGGAGGTCGATGATCCGCAGGTCGGCCTTCAAGGTCTGGTCGTGCCGGTCGTTGACAGGGGTGTACGTCGCGACGGTCGCGGCCACGACCCGAAGCCGGGTGGTGACGGCCTGGATCACCGCCTCCATGGCCGGCAGGGACAGCCCGCCCGGGACCGGTTCGTCCACGACGCCTGGCGCGGTGAGTGGATCAAAAGCGTCGTTGTCGATATGCAGGTAGACCTCGTCGACCCGGCTGGCCAGCCGGTCCAGCGCCGATCCGAGGTCGCCGCGCGGCTCGCCCCGCTCCCACGCGATGACCTGGATGCCGGAGCGCCGCAGCCGGCCAGCTTCCTCGGGCGGAGATAGGCTGCGCACCCCGATCAACACGACGTGGGTCTCCGGCACCGGCGGACGACCTCCCAACGCCGCCCACAGCTCCCGGTAGCACTGGCCGGTCACGATGGCCAGCGACATGCCAGGAAAGAAACCGCTGACCGACGAGTCCGGCGTGTTGAAGTCGCCGTGCGCGTCGACCCAGACGATGCCGCAGCGGCGATGCGGCAAGCCGGACACGACTCCGATCGCCGCATCGCACGACCCAGCAATCACGATCGGCAGCCGGCCCGCCGCGATCACGCGGCGGACCGTCGCGTGGAGTTTCCTGTTCACGGCGGCCGATGCTGCCACCACATCAGGGAAAGACACCCCCGACCGGATCTCGACGCGCTCGCGGTTGACCGTGACACCCCTGTCGGCCAGCAGCCGTTCGACGCCGGCCCGCACGAGGCCATCCGGGCCCTCCGACGCCGGATGGGCAGCATCGCCGGCCATGAACGGCATCTGGATCAGCGAAACGTTCGTGGGCCGGCCTCCATCAACCCGATCCAGCGCAGCTCACAACGCGCATGACCTGATAGTCCCGGGGCCTCCGCACCATCGTCTGCCTGCTCCTACCTCACTTGACCCCACCAAACAAACCCCGCTCGCCGGCACGGATGCGCGACTCGCGGCATGAGCGTGCGTCAGCGCTGGGCGGCCGGATGGTTGCAAGCGTGCTGCAGGGCGCGGAGTCTGAAGGTGATCGAGGCCGTCCAAGGCTGCTTCCCGCTCCCCCTGAAAGGCCCTTCATCGAGGGATGGGACCGCTGCGGCCTCGCGGGACAGGTGGGTCGAGCAAATTCCTGTGTCGAGTGGCCGGCGGTCGCCGGGATCACGCCACGGACGAACCGATGCTACGGACGTCCTCTTGGCGACAAACAAGTCACTCGACCGGCACGAACCACCGGTGGCCACGAGTAGTGTCCGACCATGCTGAGCGACGGGGAGGACCGGTCGCGTCAAACCGGCCCTGGTTCGATCAAAGTGGTTCGGAGTGTCTGCCAGTTCGTGGCGACGCCTTCTGAACAGTCCGTTGTGCGGCTGCGCACGCACGCGGAGCGCCTCGAGACCCGTGGGTTCGAGGTGCAGACCATCCGGCTGTGCTCTCCTGACCTGGACCGAATTCTCGAGCTCGACCAAGACGGGGACGGAAGTACCTTCTTCAGCGTCGGGCGTCTCGGCCTCACAGAAGCCCGAGACGGCCTGGAGAAGCTTTGCGCGGCCAAGAACGTGGCCTTCAACGTCGACTTAAGCGACGAGAGGCCGACACGGGAACACCTGGGACTGCTGACGGACATCGTCCAGAACGCGCCGACCAAGACATTCAGCTTCACCTACGCCTTCAACAACCGCCCGTCGTCGCCGTACTTCCCTTCCGCCACCTACGACACCGATGGCTTCGCGATCGGTCTTCAGCCGACGAACTTATCCAGCGGATGCCGGAGCATCGACGAGTGGCTCGAACGGCTGCAGCACGTGTGGGAGGAAGTCGACACCCTCATGGGCAAGGCCGACGGTTACCTCGGAATTGACACCTCGATCGCGCCACTGTTCGACGGGCCTGGCAGCCTCGTCAACTTCCTGCGACGTCTCGGGCTCGACTGGGATCGCGCGGTGAGCAGTGACATCTTCCTGGGCATCTCGAGATTCATCGCATCGGCAGTTTCCAGGTCGGTGGGTCTCTGCGGACTGATGTTCCCCTGCCTGGAGGACTTCGACTTAGCCGACGAGTACGAGCAGGGCAGGTTCAGCATCGAGCGGTGCGTCTTCCTGAGCCTGCACTCGGGACTGGGGATCGACTCCTACCCGCTCGGTGTCGACGAAGACCCTGACCGAATCCTCGAGGTACTGAGACTCCTCCAGGGGCTTTCGGGCAAGTATCAGAAGCCCCTCTCCGCCCGCTTCATCTCCGACGGAAGCGCCAGGATCGGAGAACGCACCGATCTCAAGAACCCCTACCTGACGGACGTGAGAGTCCGGTCGCTCTAGTCGGAACAGGCTAGCGGTCGATCGCTGGGAACGATCAACCGT
The DNA here is from genome assembly GCA_036560395.1 of Actinomycetes bacterium. Taxonomy (GTDB): domain Bacteria; phylum Actinomycetota; class Actinomycetes; order JAKEEW01; family JAKEEW01; genus DASYTV01. The sequence goes on from DATBRJ010000308.1 coordinate 5,836, forward strand.
ATGGAAGCCGCCCGACGCTGAATCAGACACGCACCACACACATCGGCTACTTGCGGGCTTACCCCATCGCGGCAGTTGAGGATGCCGGCACCATTCGCCCTTCGGGCGGGGACTCGGCTTCGCTTTGGCGCGCCCTATCGGTGCTGATCTTGTAGGTAGACCTTCGCGCTGAACGGTTCCGTCGCAGGGGCAGACTGGCGGCTATGGCTGACATGGGCGACCCGAAGACCGTGCTGCACCACTACCTCCAGCTGACTCGCGACGACCTGATCTGGAAGCTCGACGGGTTGGGTGAACGTGAC
>DATBRJ010000309.1:0-11591 GCA_036560395.1 Actinomycetes bacterium
GGTGTCTCCGGTGCGCGGCGCATAGCGGGCCTGCTCGACCGCGGTCGTGAGCCGCGCCAATGCCTCGGTGTGGTTGTGCCGCAGCTTTCCCTTGCGCGCGAGGCGCGCCGCGGCCTGTCGTGGGGTTTCGCTGGCCGTCCACGAGTATCCGAGATCGCGCGCACTGTCGCGCAGCTCATCCCATGCAGCGTTTGCCATCGCGACCTGGTCGGAGCGGGCTCTGCGGTAGCGCCGCCGTCGGATACCGATCCTGAGGAGGCTCGGCGCGACGAGCAACGCCAGCAGGAGCGGGATGGCGATGGCCGCCCAGAGCGGGATGTCCCCCCCGACGACGCCGCCAGCGCCGGTGTTGTTGGTCCCAAGGTCACGCTGGCACTGCGCGAGGGCCTGACCGGCGAGTCCCTTGCATTGGGCGGCCCCGTTAGCCGTCGGCGTGCTCCCGGCGCCACCGTCGGACGGTGACGTGCTCGGCCCAGCATCCGTGCCACCGTTGCCACCGTTCTGCGTGCCTATCGCTGCGCGCTGGTTCGGTGCGGACGCGTACGCGGGGACGCTGGCGCTGCCCTGCCCCGCCCCACCGAGCGGGGTTGGCTCGAAGCGCACCCAGCCGATGTTGTTGAAGTAGAGCTCGGGCCACGCATGTGCGTCGTGGGCGGTGATCAGGTAGGTGCCGTCCGGTTGCTTTTGCCCGGCGGTGAACCCGACGTCGACTCGGGCGGGGATCTCAAGTTGGCGCGCCATTACGGCCATCGTGGAGGCGAACTGCTCGCAGTAGCCAACTCTGTCAGTCAGGAATGTCTCGATCGCCTTCGAGCCGGTGCCACCATGGTTGCTGGTCGCGTTGTAGGTGAACTTGCCCCTGCTGCGGAGCCAGTCCTGCAGCCGCAGCGCCTTGTCGTAGGGCGTCTCCGCGCCCTCGGTGGCCTGTTGGGCGAGACGCTCAACAATTGGCGGCATACTCGGGACGAGGAGGTAATTGACGAGATTCGCGTTGGGGCCGCCCGGCCCGCTCGGGGCGCCCGATGCGCCGGCGAGCTGCTTCGCAGTGGGCGCAATGGCCAGACTCGTTGTCTCGTAGTTCTTGTCTTGGATCTGGCGGCTGCTCCTCGCGCTCAGGATGTTCTGAGTCCTGACGTCGACCCGCCAGGAGCCCTCAGAGATGTTGATGTCGGTCAGCGGATAGGGCACCGGGAGGAACGACGACTCTATGTTCTTCGTCGTCTTGATCTCGCTGTGGACGACCTGCCGCTGCACTCCCTTTGTCAAGCCGGCCGCCGCGGGGAGGTCGTCAAGGCGGGCAACCTCCGTAGTCGAGCGTCGCCATTGGGTCCCGTCGAACTGGTCGAGCGTCGCCATCCGCATATAAAGGTCCGAGCCGCTGGCGGCATCCGACTTCACCGTCATGACCGGCAGGTTCTCCCTCTGGAAGAAGTTTCTTGCCAGGCTCACAAGTGGGTCGACGGTCGTCAGTTTGCTGTTGCCGCTGCCCTTGCCGTCATTGCCGAACAAGCCGCCCGCGCCCTTGGTCAGCGCGTCATCGGCGAGCGGGAAGGCCGCGGGGACGACAATCGCCAGGCCGATCACCGCAGCACCGATCCGGCGCCCTACGGCGGCGAAGGGCGCTGTCTGCACCTCGGCGACCGTGCCGCGGCCGGCGCGGCCAGGATCGGAGGAGGGGATGAGCGGTCGCCCCCAGCGGCTGAGCTTGTCCCGTCCCTCGGCGATCAACAGCGCGATGTAGCCGACGGCGGCAAGCACGAAGAGGAGCCAGTTCAGCCCACCGTTGACGACAGAGGCCGGCACGGTGTAGAGCGCCAGGAGCGGCAGGCCGGCCAGGGCCGCCCGGCGGAAGGTGACTGCCAAGGCGTCCACCATCAACCCGACCGTGCAGGTGCCGAGGACGGTCAGGAACTCCAGACCCTTGGTCGGGGGCACCGGGGTTCCGTAGTCCTGTGCATCCGTGGCTCCAGCGGACGCCAAGCGGGAGAAGTCACGGAACGCGCCCGGTCCTGGCACGAGGCCGAGGAAGGCATGCGGCGCGTACTGCCAAGTGATCCACATCGCGGTGACGGCCACCTGCGCGAGGATGACCAACGCGGCCGGTGCCGATCGTCGCCGGAGCAGCGCGCCGGTGCCGCCGATGAGAACCAGCGCGGCGAGCACCGGCCAGAACCACGTCTGCACGGTGAACACAGGCGTGAACGCAAGCGAGGTGAGCAAGGTCGCGAGACCGGCGAAGAACGTGACGCGAACCTGTCCGGTCATTGGGCGTCTCCGTTCGAACCGGTGCGGTCGGCCCGGGCCAGATCGGCCGTCGAGCCGCCGGCACCCTCGGCGGTCTGCTCAACCCCCGACGGCCCACCCGCCGGGTCGCGGCTTCGTCCTGCCCGGCGCGCGGAACCCTTCATCGCGGCCGTCAGGGTGCGGATCCGGTCCAGTGGGAGGTCCAGCTCCTGCCCACCGCGTGCCGCCTGTGGCCACAGCGGAGGGAGCTCGTCGCCGGCGTGTACCGGGATCACCCGCCAGCCGGTCTGGCGCAGCAGGCCTGCGGCGCCGTCGAACGCCTTCCTCTCCTCAGCTCGCAGGTCGTCGGGGAGATGCAGCCACGACATCGAGTCGACGAGCAGTGCGATGGCGACGGTCGTTCCGCGCCGGAGCTTGGCCAGCGTCTCCGCCTGCTCTGTGTCGATCGTGCCGAGAACGGCGATGAGCAGACCGTCGGCGCCACCGTGCCGCAGCGCGGCGCCGACTCGGTCTAGCCGGCGGTTGGCCGACGGTGTCACGATCGCGAGAGCATCCATCAGGAGGCCTTCGAAATTGCCGTCGAGAGCGGCTCGGTGCGCGCCGGTGTCGACGCCCGAGTCCGCATCCGTGACGAATCGGACCAGGTAGCCCTCCCGGATCAGGTGCACGCCGATGGAGGCGACCGCGGATACCGACCACTCGAAGGACGAGCCTGGGCCTTCGCCACGGTGGGCCGCCCCCCGGGTGTCGAGCAAGATTGTCGCCCGGCTCTGCCATGGCTGTTCCTCGCGGCGCACCATCAGGTCGCCGTAGCGGGCGGTGGATCGCCAGTGAATGCGCCGCCGATCATCACCATTGCGGTAATCGCGCGGTGCGACGTCGTCCTCCCCGGACGCAGCGACCGACCGTGACTTGCTGTCTCCGCCACCCGACCACTCACCACCGAGCCGGACCTGCGGCAAGGGCTGGATCGCGGGTGTGACCATGAGCGTGTCGCGGTGAGTGAAGCCGCGGGTGAGCTCGCACATGCCGAACGGGTCGGCCAACCTGATCGTGAGCGGCCCAAGGATGTAGCGCCCGCGCAGGTCGGACCGGACCCGGTAGGCCACCTGCCGGCGACCGCGTGGCTCGAGGCGGTCCAGGACGAAACGCGGCCGCGTCCCGAGCACGTAGGGGATCTTGTCCTCCACGAGCAGCAGACCTGTCGGGATCCTGGACACGTTCGTGAGGTTGAGCAGGATGCGCGCCTGCTCACCGGCTTGCACCCGGACCGGTTGCAGGACGCGAGTGCAGGCCACGCGGTATCGGGTCCTGGCGACAACCAGCGCAGAGGCGAGCGGAAGCAGGCCGAGCAGAACCGCGACGCGGAGAAGGTCGCGCTGGCCGAGCACGAGCGCGCACAGCGCGGCGGTGGCGCCGGCAGCGGCGAAGGCGCGGCCGCGGGTGGTCAGCCCGGCTAGAGCTTCACGCACAGATCAGAACCCTTCCGGCGGACCATCGAACGTGGCCGGCGATCACCGCCGGCTCCGGTCAGCCCTGGGCAGCGGCACCCGGGCAACGATGTCGGCGACCACCTGCTCTGTTGTCCGGCGGGCAATCTGAGACTCGGCGGTCGGCAGGATTCGGTGAGCTAGGACGGGCACGGCAAGATCCTGAATGTCGTCCGGAAGCACGAACTCCCGATCGTCGAGGGCGGCCGACGCTCGCGCCGAACGAAGCATATGCAGCGTCGCCCGTGGAGACGCGCCGAGGCGCAGCTCGGGTGCCTCGCGGGTCGCCGTCACGATGTCGATCGCGTAGCGCTTGACCTCCTCGGCGACGTGGACGGTCCGGACCACCTCGATCAGCTTGGCGACCTGGAGCGCGTCGGACACCGCCTCGAGATCGTCGAGCGGGCTGGTTGAGCCGTGCGTCTCGAGCATCTCGAGCTCCGCCTCGGGGCTCGGATAACCCATCGACACTCGGGCCATGAAGCGGTCGCGCTGCGCCTCAGGCAGCGGGTAGGTGCCCTCCATCTCGATCGGGTTCTGGGTTGCGATGATCATGAACGGCCGTTCGAGCTGATAGGTGGTCCCGTCGACGGTGACCTGCCGCTCCTCCATCGACTCGAGCAGGGCGGATTGGGTCTTGGGTGACGCGCGATTGATCTCGTCACCGACAACGATGTTCGCAAAGATCGCGCCGGGCTTGAACTCGAAGTCGCGCCGCTGCTGGTCGAAGACGCTGACCCCGGTGATGTCGCTCGGCAGCAGGTCGGGGGTGAACTGGATACGCCGTACGGAGCAATCGATCGACCGCGCCAGGGTCTTGGCCAGCATCGTCTTGCCGACCCCGGGCACATCCTCGATCAAGAGGTGACCTTCGGCGAGGAGCACGGTGAGAGCTAGCCGCACCGCCTCGGGCTTGCCTTCGATCACCTGCTCGACCGCAGCTCTGATCCGGGTCGCTGCTAGTGCGACGTCTTGCAGGCTCATGTGGCCCGTCTGTGCTGTTGTCACCGGCCCTCCTTGGCCGTTCAAGGGAGAAAAGCGGCCGCCGGCTGGCGCCCTCGGACCGGAGTGTCGCTAAACACCCCTGCCAGCCGGGCCGCTGCGCGGTGGCAAGCCTCTAACAACAGTACGCGGCCAGGGTTGCCGCGGTTTCACCCTTCATACCTAGTCGAACTGTCCGTAGCCAAGACGTCTAGGCAGGTCTTTGCCATTTCTTGGCGGTTCCGCCTCGTCGGTGAGGGTCTGCTGGCATCCGTGGGCCATCCGGCGTGCCCCGTCCGCGATCAGGCCGCAGTGGAGGAACCGCCCGTCGGAACAGTTGACGGTGGTGAAGAGTGGGGTACAGTGGCGGGCAGTGGAGCGGCGGGGTGCCGCCGGGGCTGATGGAGGTGGTGCCTGGTGTTCCTGGGCACCCATCAGCCTCGTCTGGACGACAAGGGCCGGCTCTTCCTCCCGGCGAAGTTCAGGGACGAGCTCGCGGGAGGGCTAGTGATCACCAAGGGGCAGGAACGCTGCCTCTACGTGTGGCCGGTCGCAGAGTTCGAGCGGATGACCGACCAGCTCCGTACGGCACCAGTCACCAGCAAGGCCGCCCGCGACTATCAGCGGGTGCTGTTCGCCGGTGCCTCGGACGAGGTGCCTGACAAACAGGGGCGCGTGACGATCCCGCCACAGCTGCGTGAATACGCCGGCCTCACCAAGGACTGCGTGGTGATCGGCGCAAACACCCGAGTCGAGATCTGGGACTCGTCTGCGTGGGACAGCTACCTGGTCGAGCAGGAGCAGGCCTTTGCCGACCTTTCCGAGGAGGTGCTGCCGGGAGTGCTCTAAGGCAACGCGACCGCACCTGGTGGACGTGTCGCCAGGTCTCCACCCGCTCGTACCGCTCTCTGGCGCACCTTCCCCGGCGCCAGATGGCAGCGCCTCGGGTTCCGGGAGCCGTCTCCCCGGGCCTTGCCGGGTGTACCAGAAAGCGGGCGGGGACCTGGCGACACGCAGCCGGGGCCTGGCAGCCCAGGCCACCGTCGAGCACAGCGATGCGGATCGCGGCCGAAGGTAAACGGGGCGCCCGCGAAGGTCCGAGGACCGCGGCGCGGGAGCGAGTCGAGGGGGTATCCGATGGAGGCGTATGGGCATATCCCGGTCCTGCGGGACCGGGTGCTCGCGCTGTTGGCCCCTGCCCTCGATCAGCCCCGCGCGGTCATGGTCGATGCGACAGTCGGCCTCGGCGGCCATGCCGAGGCCGTGCTGGCCACGTTTCCGCACGTACGGGTGGTCGGACTCGATCGCGACCCACAGGCACTCGCGCAGTCTGCCGGTCGCCTCGAGCCGCAGGCCGAACGCCTGACTCTCGTCCACGCCGTGTACGACGCCCTCCCGCAGGTTCTGAACCGCCTCGGACTAGAGGTCGTGCAAGGCGTCCTCTTCGACCTCGGCGTGTCCTCGCTCCAGCTTGACGCCAGCGAACGCGGGTTCGCGTACTCCAAGGACGCCCCCTTGGACATGCGGATGGACCAATCGATCGGCCGGACCGCGGCCGATGTCCTCAATACCTATCCGGCAGACGAACTCGCCCGGATCCTTCGCGAGTACGGCGAGGAGCGTTTCGCCCGGCGAATCGCCGACCGCGTCGTCACGGAGCGGCAGCACGAGCCGTTCGCTGGCAGTGCCCGTTTGGTCGAGCTGGTCCGTGCCGCCATCCCGGCCGCCAGTCGCCGTACCGGGGGAAATCCGGCGAAGCGGACCTTCCAAGCGTTGCGCATCGAGGTGAACGGCGAGCTGTCCGCTCTCGAACGGGCGTTGCCGGCGGCCATCGACGCACTGGCAGCGGGCGGCAGGATCGTCGTGCTCTCCTACCACTCTCTCGAGGACCGGTTGGTCAAGCGGCTGTTCGCCGCGGGGGCGGCGAGCACTGCGCCTCCCGACCTTCCAGTGGTGCCCGCCGGCTACGAACCTCGGCTGCGGTTGCTTACCAGGGGCGCTGAGCATGCGAGCGAGAGCGAGGTAACGGCCAACCCGCGAGCCGCTTCGGTACGCCTACGGGCCGCTGAACGCACCGACGCGGCGCCAGCCGAGGGGAGCGCGGCATGAGGCGGGGACCGATTGTCGGAAGCCGGATCTGCGCGGCTTCGACCATCGGCGGGTCTGGAAGAGGGCGCTTTACTCCAACAATCCAGGCGCAACGGCACTTTCCTGAGGTCGGCGGGTCTCCCTTCCGCGTCCCTATTCGAGCAGAGGACGGTGAGGCCGGATGAGTGCGGTCCATGCCCAACTCCAGAGGGTCCAGCAGCCGGCGCCAAGGCCGAGGTTGGCGATCGTCCCCGCCTATCGGCACCGGCCGTCTCGCACACCGTTCGTGCTGTTGTTGGTGGTGCTGCTCAGCGTTGGATTGATCACTCTGTTGCTGCTCAACACAGCTCTGTCGCAGGACTCGTTCAGGCTCTCTGACCTGCGTCGGCACTCTGCTCAGTTGACCGATGATGAACAAGGGCTCGAGCGGCAGATCGCCGATCTGGAGGCACCGCAGCGGCTGGCGAAGACGGCGAGGGAGCTCGGCTTGAGGCCGAGTGGCAACCCCATCTTCCTCCGTACACCCGACGGCCGGGTGATCGGAGACACCGGGCAGTGAACCGGGGAACACCTGATCGGACCGCCACCGTCACCTCCATCGAGGCGGCACGGGCTGCTCGAGCTAGGCGGGTGCCGGGTGTGACGAGCGGTCGACCCGGGGAGCAAGGCGGGGCTCGCAGCGGGGCCCGGAGCGGTCCGCGGGCCGCGCCCTCCGGTGAACGAGACAAGACCAATCGCGCCGGTCGGAGAAGCGTCAGGACCCGCAGCGTCGAGGGGCGGGGCGGCCAGAGCGGTGCGAGGACCGACCGCGTCGATCGAGCGGTGGGCGCCACGCCGCGTCGGAGGAACGCGGCGCGGGCGGGCAGCCGCCAGCGGGCCGCGACGCCCGCCACTATGGACCGGCCGCGGAGGCGGCGTACGCCGGCTCGGTCGCAGGTTCCGCCACGGACGGCCACCGGAAGGCCCGCGCCGGTCATGCGGAGCAAAACCCCGGGCGCCGACCGCAGTCCGCACGGCGATCCGGCCCGGGTTCCGCGCGGGGGTCGCAGGCGAACTCCTGAGCTTCTCGTCAGGCAAGGCGGCCGTAGCGGCGGGACGCGGGGGAAGGCAGCTACCCGCTCGACGAGAGCGCAGCGGCTGCGAGAGGTCCGCGGGCGGCTCTCCGCGGTGCGGCGGCGGCAGCAGGCGCGGATCGGCCGCCCGAGTCGCCGGTTGCGGTTCGCCGCAGTCGTGTCCGCGGTTCTGCTCGTGTGCTTCGTCGGCAGGCTCGTCCAGCTCCAGGCGGTGCAGGGCCGCGAGTACGCCAACGCCGCAACTCAGAACCGACTGCAGACCGTTGCGCTGCCCGCCGTTCGCGGCACGATCACCGACAGGAACGGCATGGCTCTCGCTACCACGCTGGACACGCTGAAGGTGATCGCCGATCCAACGACGGTCCTCGACCCTGTCGGTACCGCGGCACTGTTGGGTCCGCTGCTCGGCAAGGATGAGGATGAGCTGGCTGCCAAGCTCGCGGCGAAACCGCGGCGGTACGTTCCTCTGGCCGATCACGTCCCGCCGGAGATCTGGCGCAGGATCACGTCCTACAAGCTCACCGGTTTGTTCACCGAACCTGAGCCGCAGCGGTACTACCCGGGCGGTCCAGTCGCCGCCAACATCCTCGGCTTCGTCGATGCGCAAGGCGCCGGAAAGGGCGGCATCGAACTTGCGCTGCAGGACACCCTGGCCGGGGTGGCCGGCAAGCGCACCTACCAGCAGGCTCACGACGGGCGCGCGATCGTCACAGCCGGTTACAGGGAGCAGGCCGCCAAGCCGGGCGAAGGCGTCCAGCTCACCATCGACCGCGACCTTCAGTGGATGGCGCAACAGACGATCGCGGCCAGGGTGAAGGAAACCGGCGCGGAGAGCGGCACCGTCGTCGTGATGGTCCCGAGCACCGGCGAAATCCTCGCGCTGGCAGAGGCGCCGACCTTCGACCCGAACCACATCGCCGCGGCGGACAGGGAGGATGTGGGCAACCGGGCGCTCACCGACATCTACGAGCCGGGGTCCACGGCGAAGGTGATGACTGTCGCGGCGGCGCTCGAGGATCGAGCGGTCAAAACCTCGACAAGGCTGATGGTGCCCGGCGCCATCGTTCGGGGCGGCGCCATCTTCCACGACCACATCGCGCACGGCGTCTGGCGGCTCACACCGGCCGGTGTCATTGCGAAGTCGAGCAACATCGGTGCGGTGCTCATCTCGGAGAAGATGTCCGCGCAGTCGCTGCACGATTACTTCAGCGCTTTCGGCGTCGGCCAGCCAACCGGCCTTGGCTTTCCCGGTGAGAGCCGGGGGATCCTCGCGCCGGCGCGGGACTGGTCGGCATCGCAGCGATATACCGTTGCGTTCGGCCAGGGGCTGTCCGTCAATGCCGTCCAGGCCGCATCCGTCTACGCGACGATCGCCAACGGCGGTGCCCGGGTCAGCCCGTCGCTGGTCAGGGGATACCTCGACAGGGATGGCCGCGTTGCCACGCGGCCTACCGCGAAGGCAACTCGGGTGGTCAGCAGCAAGACGGCCGACAAACTCACCCGTATGGTCGAGTCGGTGGTGTCAGAGGAGGGCACCGCGCCTATGGCGAGCATCCCCGGATACCGGATCGCCGGCAAGACCGGCACAGCCGAAAGATACGACGCACGCTGCCGGGGTTACTGCGGATATACCGCGTCGTTCATCGGCTTCGCGCCGGCGGACAAGCCAGCCGTGGTCGTCGCCTGCACGCTGCAGAACCCGGTGAGCCCGCACACCGGCGGCCGTGGTTGCGGGCCCGTTTTCACTCAGGTCACCTCCTTCGCGCTCAAGACGCTCAAGGTCCCGCCGACCGGGAGCAAGGCGTCACCGGTTCGTCTCACATGGTGAGAACGGGTAGCCTCACGCCGTGCTGACGCTCCGCCCGCACGCCGTTGCGCCCCGCCCGCTCGATGCAGCGGCGGCCGTCATCGGTCTCCGTACACCGCCCGCGGGCTGGGCCCGTGTACAACTGTCCGGCATTACGCATGATTCGCGAGAGGTTCGTCCAGGCGATCTGTACGCCGCGCTCCCCGGCGCGAGCGATCACGGGGCCCGCTTCGCGGATGCGGCTGCTCACGCTGGCGCGGCGGCGATCCTGACCGACGCCGATGGCGAGGTGCCTGCCCAACGGTCAGGCCTACCGGTCCTGGTCGTGCCGCGACCTCGAGCCGTGCTCGGCAAGCTCGCGGCATGGGTGTACGGGGAGCCCGCGGGCGACCTGCTGCTTATCGGCGTCACCGGCACCAACGGCAAGACCACGACCGCGCACCTGGCCGAGGCCGGGCTGCGGACCGCCGGACACCTGACCGGCCTGGTGGGCACGGTCGAGACGCGAATCGGCGATGCTGCGACGGCGAGTGTCAGGACCACACCGGAATCAACAGATCTGCACGCACTCTTCGCGGTGATGCGCGAGCGCGGAGTGACCGCCGCCGTGATGGAGGTTTCGAGCCACGCACTGGCCTTCGGCCGCGTCGACGGCGTGGTGTACGACGTTGCCGTCTTCACCAACCTCAGCCAAGACCATCTGGACTTCCACCATGACATGGAGGGCTACTTTGCCGCCAAGCGGTCGCTCTTCACCCCGCAGCGGGCTCGACGGGGCGTGGTCAACATCGACGACGAGTACGGCCGCCGGCTGGTGGATGAGTCCGAGATCCCGGTCGTGACCGTCTCTGTGTCTGGCCGCCTGAAGGCTGACTGGAGTGGGACGGACGTCGCCTTGCGGGCGGGCGAGGGCGCCCTTACCGCAGTCGGCCCGGGTGGGGTGAGCGTGCCGATTCAGGTGGGCATGCCCGGCCGCTACAACCTCGAGAATGCGCTGCTCGCGGTGGTCACGCTAGCAACTGTGGGCATCCCGGCCGAGCAGGCGGCCGCCGGAGTCGGCGCCTGCCGTGGCGTACCCGGCCGGATGGAACGGATCGACACCGGCCAACCGTTTCTTGCCGTGGTCGATTACGCGCACAGCCCTGATGCCATTGCGACGGCGTTGGCCACCCTTCGCGAGGTCACCAAGGGCAGGCTGATTGCCGTCGTCGGCTGTGGCGGCGACCGGGATCGGGCGAAGCGGCCGCTGATGGGCGAGGCGGGAGCCCGCGGCGCGGATGTTCTTGTCATCACCGACGACAACCCGCGCTCCGAGGACCCCGCGGCCATCAGGGCTGCAGCGCTCACAGGCGCCAACCGCATCCCTGAGCTCGAGCGAGCCGAGCTGGCCGAGATCGGCGATCGCCGTGCCGCGATCGCCTTCGCGGCGCGGCTCGCAGGCCCGCACGACACGGTCGTCATCCTCGGCAAGGGGCACGAGCAGGGGCAGGAGATCGGGGGTGTGGTCATACCCTTCGATGACCGCGCTGTGCTGCGGGCCACGCTCACGGAGATGATGTCCGGCGACTCTCCGACCCACGCACGTCCCGGCAGCATGGCCGCGCGCGGGATGGGACCGGGGAGCTCTGCTCAGGAGAGCAGGCAAGAGGGCTCGCTCCGCGAGGAGGCTCCATGATCGGCTGGACCGGAGGGGAGATAGCGGCCGCCGTCGGCGGCCGCCTTTCCGTCCCGGCTGGGTCTCGACCTGAGGGAGAGATCGACGTCGCGGGACCGGTCGTCGTCGACTCGCGGCAGGCCACTGCGGGCTCCCTCTTCGTGGCCATCAAGGGAGAACATGCGGACGGCCATGAGTACGCCGCCGCCGCGCACGCGGCAGGTGCGGCGCTGGCTCTTGCCGACCGGGACATA
>DATBRJ010000310.1:0-2157 GCA_036560395.1 Actinomycetes bacterium
CTGAGTTGGAGGCCGACCTTCGGGCCTGGATCGATGCATGGAACGAGGACCCCAAGCCGTTTGTGTGGACCAAGACCGCCGACGAGATCCTCGACAACCTCGCCAGATATCTTCATCTCATTAACAACTCAGGACACTAGGACCCTGCTGAATAATCCGCGCGGCGTTGCCGGGGCTGGTCTGCCGAGTAGCGCCTCAAGGAAGTACCGGTCAGCGGCATGAGCGGACGTCCGCCGCCGGGACACGGGCCCGACGGCGGACGTCCGGCTGTGGCTGCTGTAACCGCGGATCAAGGCGTCGGAGATCACCGCTGGGGAGTCCCATCGCGGGATGCTCCGCGAGGAACATCACGATGGCGCAGGCAATCGTGAGAAGCACCATCAACCAGGCCCTCGCGGCCGTCACGCCGATTCATGAGCAGGCCGCCTGCGCATTGCCGCCAAGCGGGCCCGCGTGCCTGCCTGGTCGATTGTGACGTCGTCCGTCGCGGCTCAGCCGACTGCGTGACCGAAGCTAGCGGCGAGTTCGCGTACGGTCTGGGCGACGGCAGGAGAGTCGTTGCGCAGGATCTTGCTGTGGTTGCTTGCGACCTTTGCGCTCACCTTCAGGTTCGGGTTGCGGGCAAGCACCGGATCGAGCGTGGCCCGCCCCTGTTCCATCTCCCCGTCCTGGCTCCCGAGGCTGTCACCCGTGGCCAGGACGAACCGCACCGGACAGGTCAGGCGGTCAAGGACCGGCACGCTGGCCGCAGCGATCTCGTTGAGTTCGATGTTGACCTCGGCGTGCTGGTCAGCGCTCATCCGCGCGGCCAGGCCCAGCCGGGCGGCGATCGGAAACAACAACCGCCACCGACGGAACAGCTTCCGGATCCGCTCATGGCCGGCCTCACCGGTCACACCGACCGGAAAGGCGTCCACACACACCACCCCCAGGACACGGTCCGGATTCCGGTCGGCCCAGTGCCATGCCAGGACGCCTCCGTAGGACCAGCCCACCAGCAGCGGCCGGTCCACACCCCTGGCCTTGAGGACGGCATCCACATCCCGGAGGCACGCCTCGAACGAATAGTCCGCCGAGCGCTTCGACTTGCCGCGGGCGCGCTCGTCGTAGGTGATGTGCCGGTAGTCGCTGCCGAGGTCGGTGATCACGCGCCGCCAGTGCGACTGGTCCGCATACGCGCCGTTGAGGTAGACCACGGGACGGCCGCGGCCACCGGTGTCGCGCACGTACAGCGCGGTGTCATCGACCGACACCATGCCGGTCCAGGCGGATTGCTCGATAGTGCTTGTCATGGCTTTCTCCTTCCTTGCCGTGTGGTGGAGTCGTCGGGAAGCTCGCCCGCGGCACGCAGCGCCTCGCGGTGTGCTTTCCACTCCTGCTCCAAGACCGGGAGCCGCTCGACCAGGAAATCGGCGAACGCGGCCCACTCCAGCAAGATCGCTCGCCGCTCAGGGGGCGCATCGGCCAGCAGGCGCAGGCCCTCTCGGGCGAGGTCGGCCGCCTCCCGGTACTCGGAGACGTCGAAGCCCATCGCATGGGACGACGACATGTCGATGCGTACCCGGTCCATCCGCTCGCCCGCCGCCCGGGAGCGCCGGATGAGCCCGAGGTTCTCCAAGTAGTTCACCGCCCCGGCGATCGCGCTCCGGCTCGCCAGCAGCGCCTCGGCCAGCTCGCTGATGGTCTGCTCGCGCGGGTCGCATACCGCCAGGTACCCGATCAGCCGGCCCACCATCGGGGCCATCCCGAAGCGCCGGGCGAAGTAACGCCCGGCGTGGTCGGCGAACGTGATCTCACCGTCACTTGGCATGCCATTACCATACACAACGTCCTGAGATAACACAAATCCGTGTTATCTCAGTGAGGCACTCTGCTTGATGAGTCACCCGCTATGCGAGCTAGCTCGCGTGCAGGGTGCGGCCCGTCCTGGGCGACCACTTGCCTCGTTGGCAAGCCGCGAAGCGGCGCGGCAGAGCGACGGTGCAAACTCCTCGCCACCCGGCTGAGAGGATGGTGACCGTGAACGAAGACCGAGCCCGGTTCCGGCAGGACCCGCAGCAGGAACAAGAATGGCTGCGGCAGCTCAACCTGATCTACAGCGGCTTGATCGGCATCGGCGTGGTCATGATCCAGCCGTTCCTCACGGCGGCATCGTTG
>DATBRJ010000311.1:0-5661 GCA_036560395.1 Actinomycetes bacterium
GATGCAGATCGATGCCGACAAACTGTTTGGCCGCATACGATTCGCTCACAGGGGCCTCCCTCGTCGAAACGGACGTGAGCAACCCCAGTGTCAACCGCTGCGGGAAGTCCACGAGGAGCGGAGGCCCCGCTCCTTCATCGCGTCAGAGGCCTATTGCGATCTTGGTTAGAGCGCTATCGGCTCGCTGGGCAGCAGTTGAGCAGCTACATGGGACCGTCGCAGCACACTGGCCGGGCCAGACCGTCGGCCGGCTGAAACCCGCCTGGGTCCAGCAGCAGCCGCACAAGCCTGCCTGCCGGGCGCCGTAAGCACGCTGACCGCGGGGACGGGGGTGGTGATCGTTGCACCGGGCGAGGCGGTCGACGAGTTCGAAGCTGGGTGCCGTCGCAGCGATGAGTCTGGCGGCGCCCACAGGTCTACCTCCTGACCGAGACAACCAACTCATCGGGAGGAAGGCATGGGCCTCATCCACATCGAGCTGTTCGCAACCCTCGACCTCGTCGGGCAGTCGCCCGGCGGCCCCGACGAGGACCCGGTGGGGTTCCCGTTCGGCGGCTGGCAGGCGCCCCTGCTCGACGAGGTCGCCGGGGCGCAGGTCGGTGCCGCGTACGAGGGCACCGATGCCCTCCTGCTCGGGCGGCGGACCTATGACATCTTCGCCGCCTACTGGCCGCACCAGCAGGGCGGCGAGGACAACGAGATCGCCACGCTGTTCAACAGCGTCCCGAAGTACGTGGCCTCCCGCGGCAGGCCCGACCTCTCGTGGGCCGGGTCCACGCAGCTCGGCCCGGATCTGGCCGGCGCCGTGCGCGAGATCCGTGACCGGCACGAGCACGTGAAGGTCGTCGGGAGCCTGAACCTGGTGCAGACCCTGCTGCGGGAGAAGCTCTTCGACCGTCTCGACCTCTGGGTGCACCCGATCGTGCTCGGCGTCGGGAAGAAGGTGTTCGACGGTGGCGCGGTGCCCACCAACGTCACCCTCCTCGAACCGCCGGTCGCCGGTCCGAAGGGCACCGTGTATCTGCGCTACGGGCTCGCCGATGGCACGCCCGGGACGGGGGACATGAGCGCACCCGATCGCGGTACCGGGCGCGACGACTGAAGACGCCCCGCGCCAGGGTCCGTGTCGTCGGCGGTGAATCCGCCAGATCGGCATTCCATCACGGCGTCGGGAGTTTGAGGTGCCGGCGCAGTGACGAAGTGCCTCGCCAGAGGGTCGCCGCCGTGGGCAACCCGCGCTCCGCGGACCATTCATACATGGGACGCGAAACGCGAACACGGGCCAGCTCCCTACGCGGGCCAGCTTCCAGATGAGCACACCGAACGACTCCCAAGACTTCGCTCTTAAAGCGGACGGTATTGGCGATCCTGTGAAGCCGGATCTTGTCCTTGCTCGCTGCGGGGTACCTTTCCTTAAGATCCACTCGCTCGCCAACCGAGCGAGCCTCACTTACCGCGGGAGGGGCGACCATGCCTGACGGAGATAGCTTTGTGCTCGGCACCCCCAACAACTCCGACGCTCAAACCTTCCTCGCAAGAAGCGGCACCGTGCCGTTCACTGCGCTCGCTGTCGCGAACAACAACGGCGGTGGGATCGTGGGAAGCTCGTCGGCCGACGGCGCAGGGGTGGAGGGTGCTTCAACTACGGGCCCAGGGGTTCGCGGTGCGGCCAACACCGGCGTCGGGGTGGAAGGGCGCTCGGGAACAAGCGACGGGGTCCTCGGGATCGGCGGTGCGCTGGGCGTACGAGGTGTCGGCGTGGCCGGCGGTATCGGCGTGTGGGGGTACTCTGGCACCGCCTGGGGGACGGGCGGCTATTCCGCTAGTGGCATCGGGGTTTTCGGCAGTTCGCCGACCGGTGAAGGCGTGCGTGGCAACTCAGCCAGTGGCGTCGGCGTTACCGGCCAGGCCAACCTTGGCACCGGCGTGGCCGGTACATCATCATCGGGCGTCGGTGTGCGCGGGGACTCGACCGAGGCGAGCGGTGTGGAGGGCCGCACGCAAACCGGCTGTGGCGTGGTTGGGCACTCAGAGAGCCTGTGCGGGGTCTTCGGACACTCGAAGGCCCGCAATCCCGACACCGGCGCGGTGGTGGGCATCGCTGAACGCGAAGGCACTGGTGTGGTCGGGGACTCCCAGTTGGGCAATGGAGTCCGCGCATTCTCGAATGACATCGACGGCCTATTTGCCAGGTCTGTCAAGGGTCGCGGAGTGATCGGGATGACGCTGTCGCACACGAGCTCGGGCGTGCACGGGGTCGCACCGTTCCCCGCCAGTGGAATCAGTAGCGTGACCAACGTCGGCGTGATGGGCCAAGCCAGGCTAGGAATCGGCATCTTTGGTATCGCAACCCACCCCAATGGCACGGCCGCCCTATTCAGCGGACCGGTTAGCATCGTCGGCAACCTCACCGTAACCGGAACGAAATCGGCCGCTGTCGCCCATCCTGACGGCACCCGGCGACTGACATATGCGTTGGAAAGCCCGGAAAGCTGGCTCGAAGACTTCGGCCGCGCGAAGCTCACCGAGGGGCGCGCCGCCGTGGAGTTCGACCCCGACTTCGCCGCGATCATCGACACACAAACTGCCCACGTCTTCCTCACCCCCGAAGGAGACTGCGACGGGCTGTACGTCAGCTCGAGAACCGCCCGCGGCTTCGAGGTTCAGGAATTGCGTCGCGGAGCAAGCAGCCTTCTATTCAGCTACCGCGTCGTCGGCAGGCGGGCAGACCTCGAAGCGGTGCGCCTAGCGCCGGTCGATCTGTCGCCCATGCCGGACCTGCCCGAGGTGGTGATCCCCGAACCGCCCGAGCATCCAAGCCTGTCGGACGCCCAGCCGGTTGGCGAACCACCGGAGATCCCCGACCGGCTCACCTCTTCCGAGTCTTGACGTCCGCTACGGAGCGAAGTCGACGGTCTCCGAATACGTAAAGCCCACCCCCCAAGACGGCCTCGACCGTCACGTTCGAATGCAGGCCCGCAAGTCCGCGGGTCGCGCCGACCGTCGCACCATGGAGTAGAAAACGCCGGAGCGCGAGACTGGACCCTCGAACCTGATGTGAACGAGCCGGACCGGCCCGCAACCGAACAGGTGCGAGTGAACGTGCCGCTCACGACATGCACCAGTCCCGAGGAATGCGCGATGATCGTATAGTCCGTCTCCCACGTCCCGGTGAAGCTTCCCGCGATCGCTCCCGTGTCGCGGCCCGCGAAGAGGGTGTTGCCGTCGGCCACTTCGCCCGGTGCGCACGTCGAGCAGCCTTCGCAGGCCGGGACCCGCTCGTTGAGGTTTTCAGGTCACTATCCCGCCGGCCCGATAGCTCCAGATAAGAGTGCTGCTGTCGGCTCGGGGTGGAGACCGCTCGTGATTGATGTCACCGATTGCTAGCAAGAGGTCACTCCCAGTGCCAGACTCAAGGTGAGGGGAGCCGTGGAGGGGGAGATCGATGAGCATAGGTGCGCTTTCGGGACATGCGATGGATGCAACACCGCTCATGCGACGCTTGATGTGCCCCGCTGCCGCCGCAGCGATGACGCTGCTGCTAGGTGTCCCGGCCGCCTCTGCGCAGGGCGCGTGGACAGCGCTGGCACCGGTCCCGTCGGTGGGCGACGGCGTCGAGGGAATGCAGGTGGCGCGGGTCGGAAACGTCATCGTTGCGGCCTACGGTTTCGACAACGCGATCGGAGACACCAACGCGACCCGTATCTACGACATCGATGCGGATGCCTGGTCCAAAGGCCGGTCAGCGCCACTGCCCGAGCGGTCGGAGGGGACGGCGGTGACCAAGGCAGGCGCAGTGTATGCGATCGGGGGACGCGGTCCGGACGGGGTGCTCGCGGACATCGACCGGTACCGGCCCGCGACCAACACGTGGGTCTCTCTACCGGACATGCCCACTCCACGTGCTGGCCTGGCGGCGGCGGTGGTTGGGCGGGCGATCTATGTGATTGGCGGCCGTGACAGCGGAGGTGGACCGTGCAGCCAGGCGCCTGGCGGGCAGCTGGCGACGGTGGAGCGCTTCGACATTCCGACCCGCACGTGGACGACGGTCGCCCGCCTGCCCAGGACGCGCTCGGACCTTGGAGCCATCGCTCATGGCGGGAAGATCTACGTCTTCGGCGGATGCCGCGTCAAGCGCGACTTCAGCATCACCTTCCTGGACGACGTCGATGTGTACAACCCGCGAACCAACAGATGGAGCACCGCCCCGGCGGACCTGCCGACGGCTCGGGCGGCGATGTACGGGGTGGGGCGAATGGGCGGCCGGATCTACGTGATCGGCGGCTGGTCTGGGGGTGGGCCACTCGGCACGAACGAGTTCTACAGGGTCGCCGCCGACGCGTGGGGAACGGCGGCGCCGATGCTGACTGCGCGTGCCGAGATGGGCGTGGCGTCCGGGGGCGGGAGGATCTACACGGTGGGCGGTGCGCTTCCCGCCTTCGGAGCCTCTTCCAACGCAAACGAGGTCTTCAAGCCGCAGTGACGTCGCTGGACGGAGGCCGGGGTTCGCCAGGTTCTCCGCCCCTTCGTCCGCGTCCCGCTGCGCTGCCGCAGGTGGCAGGAAGGTCTAGCAGGTCCCATCCATGACCAGCAGCTCGCCTGGAAACAGGCGATCCGCTAGCGGGCCCAGCTCTAGACAGCTCCTCAGCGCGGGTCGAAGCGTGTTGTCATGATGGTCCTGGACGCGGCCGAGCCGGACCAGCGCGGCCCGGGCGGCGAACCCAGAGAGATTGGCCAGTGCGGTCCGAAGCGACCTCTCCTCTGGCTCAAGCGCAGCCGCCTGGTCCGCGAGTGGCGAACGGACAGGAACCGGAGGCATGCGCCCTCCCTCCTCGAGCTCCAAACCGGAGCGTCGCGGGAGATCCCGCACTCTGTCCAGCTCCCGTGTCGCGCTCGGGATGGTGTATCACAGCACAGGCCGGTCGACGCATTCGTCGTGAAGCGATCCAATCGCGCGCCAGCCTCAAGGGCTCATACGGGTTGCCTGCAAGCACCTATCCCGTGACCTCGAGCGCGCCCTGGCCATGGAGTTGTCAAGGTGCAAGCGACTCAAGCTGTTAACTGGCCACGGTTCCACGGGCGTGTACCACATGTGTGCCGCGATCGCTCAGGACAAAGACACCTCGAGGCTTCCTGGCACTCGGGGCTGACGACTCCAGCGTGCAGCACTTGAAGCAGCAACGGTCTCAGCGTCGCTCCGCCGCCAACACCTCGTTGCGGCGCTTCTATCCCTTCCTGAGCCACCATCTGTTGCGCTTGAGTATGTCGCCCGTGTGGTACTGGGGTGAGGGCGCGGTCGCGCCAGCCTGCCCGGGTGTCGCAAGCAGGCCGGACAGATACATCGTCTGGTCCGGCCAGCTCTTCGTAGATCAAGTCCCACAATGTCCTCGAAACACAGAATCCCGCCGATGCTGTTGCGGAGGCGGGACAGGCTGCTTGCAGACTGGCCGAGGACCTGACAGGACGGGCCGAGCACGGAGAATGTATTTTGCGCCGTGCCGCCCTAGGTGCAGGCCATTGCGTCAATGGCGGCTACTAGACGATTCCCCTAGGGCCGGTGTCCGGCCAGACTCGGTCCAGGTGCTCGGTGGGGACGCTCTCCTCGCGGCTGCCCACCCGGTGATGGGTGTGGCTCTCTTTCGGTCTGCGTACCCACCGAGT
>DATBRJ010000312.1:0-3927 GCA_036560395.1 Actinomycetes bacterium
GCCGAGCAGGAAGGTCCGCAGATTGCCGACGTGAGCATCGCGGTACACAGTCGGGCCGCAGCAATACATCGTCAGCGAGCCCGCCGTCCCCGGGACGATCTCCTCGATCTGCCTGGATCGGGTGTCGTACAGCCGCAGCACGGCACCCACCCTAGTGTCCCGTGTTCGAGGTCTTTGACGGTGGCGTGAGCACCGCTGGATGACTGGCAAGGCCGCAGGGAGCCCCCGCAAACCGGAGGAACGCGGGCGACGGAGAACGCAGCCAGTGTGTACTGCGCCCGCGGAAACGGTGAGCAGCGAGGAGCGTTTCTGTGGGGTGCGCACCAGCGGGACCGGGCCAACCCAAAGAGACTCTAGACACGGGACACCGGTGTCCGCCGGCCGGGCCCTTGCCTGGTCAAAAGCCGAGGCAACGGTCAGTGATCCGGTGCCAGGCGGTACTGGTACTGATGGTGGCGATAGAAGCCAAGCCGGTCGTAGAAGCGGACCCCGACCTCATTCGCCGTGTCCACTTGGAGATAGATCGAACGGACGCCGTGGTCGGCGGCCCATTCGGCGAGGCCATGCATGACGTGTGATCCCAGACCGCGCCTTCGTGCCGAAGGGAGAACCTCAAGCGCGGTCACGCCCAGCCAGCCGCCGGCCAAGGCGCCGCGGACAATCGCGATCACTCGACCACCGTCGCGGACGGAGGCGAAGACGGGACGCTCGGCGGCGCCGAGCACCCTGCGGGCGATCGGGGGCAGCTCTCGCCCCCGGTAGTGGTAGAGGGTCATCCATTCATCGCTGACCGAGTCGGAGTACTCGACCGGGGGGAGGTCGTTCCTGGCCGGAACCAGCTCGCGCAGGGCCGAGACCGATCCGGTCATGACATGGGTGAGGTCGTACGCCCGCCAGCCCCGCGCGGCCAATCCCTCGTCCACCAGGTACATCACCGGGAGTGGCATCTGGAAGCGCCCGGGCAGTCCGCGTTCTCCGTACCATTGCGTGACCTCGGCCAGGGCGTCATCCAGCGGCCGCCCGGGGTCTCCCAGCGGGAGGACCGAGTTGCCGCGGCCGGTGAAGCCCTCGCTTGCCCGCAGCAGCCACCGGCCGAGCCAGCGGGATTCGAGCCCGAGCCACCCCCGCGACGCGATCTCCTCAAGCTCGAGCTGGTCGATCGCCGTGTGGGCGGAGAGCGGCGCCGACCGGGCGGGTGACGCCGGCACTATCTTCCCGGCTACCAGCCGATCTTCAGCAACTTCTGCGATGGAGCCGTCCCGGCGCCGGATGCGCAGCACACCGTCGCTCCATTCGAGCAGGTCACCGACAACATCGGTGAGCATTGCGTCATCAGTGCGTGAGCGTACGGACACTCGCCGCCCGGCGTCGGCCGGCGTGATCGAGACGATGTACGCGGGTACGAAACTCACTGCACGAACCCCCAGACAGCGGGCATGAGAAGTCGGTGACAACTTTGGCGTTTCTGCGAGACCCCGAGTTGCACGGACCACCAGGATGCCCGCGATACTAGGGTCAGACCTACCGGGACGCTCCTGCCATCCTGCCGGTGTGCCGTCAGCGGCGAGTGTCGCCGGGAGGGCAAGCCGGGTGGCCCGGGGGGCCGCCGTGGGACGCCGCGCAAGAGAGGAACCGACGTGACGTACGTCATCGCGCAGCCCTGCGTCGACCTGAAGGACAAGGCATGCATCGAGGAATGCCCAGTCGACTGCATCTATGAGGGCGAACGCATGCTCTACATCCACCCAGACGAGTGTGTCGACTGCGGTGCCTGTGAACCTGTCTGTCCGGTCGAAGCGATCTTCTACGAGGACGACACCCCGGAGCAGTGGAAGGATTACTACAAGGCCAACGTCGAGTTCTTCGACGACCTAGGCTCGCCGGGTGGTGCGTCCAAGCTCGGTCTGATCGAAAAGGATCACCCGCTCATCGCAGCGCTTCCGCCGCAGGAGACCGAGGCCTCGTGAGCTCGACTCGCCGGCGTCGATCGTGTGACGCCGTTCTGAGCAGTCTTCGCCGGACAAGCCCGTTCGTTATCCGGAACGCTCGGCCTGCCGGCGCGTCCTGAACCCGACCCGCGGAACTGAGGTGTCCAGATCGACGTGAGCACGGGGACAAATGTCGACCGGCGGCCACGTCCTGGCGTGGTGCTGCCCGATTTTCCGTGGGACGTCCTCGAGCCCTACGCCGCGGCCGCCGCCGCCCATCCGGACGGCATCGTGGACCTGTCGGTCGGTACCCCGGTGGACCCGACTCCGGCGGTCGTCCAGTCCGCGTTGGTCGCCGCAGCCGACGCACCCGGCTATCCGCGTACACAAGGAACGGCGGCGCTCCGCAACGCAGCCAGTGAATGGCTGACTCGCCGGCTCTCGGTCACGGTGACCGCCGCAGATGTGCTTCCGCTCATCGGGACGAAGGAGTTCGTGGCCGCCCTTCCTTCGCTGCTTGGACTAGGTGCAGGCGACGAGGTCCTCCTCCCCGAGCTCGCTTATCCGACTTATGACGTCGGCGCTCGCCTGGCCGGTGCCGTTCCGGTGCCGGCTGACGACCTGCCGGGCGACGTAGACCCGGCTCGGAATCCCGACGGCTCCGCTGACGGGACACGAGTTCGGCTGGTGTGGCTCAACTCGCCATCCAACCCGACCGGACGGGTGCTCCCGGTCGAGCACATGCGCAAGGTCGTCGAGTGGGCGCGGGAGCACCACGCAGTCGTCGCAAGCGACGAGTGCTACATCGAGCTCGGCTGGGATGCCGAACCGGTGTCGGTTCTGCATCCTGATGTCAGCGACGGCTCGACCGAGGGCCTACTCGCCGTGCATTCACTATCGAAGCGGTCGAATCTGGCGGGATATCGTGCCGGCTTCGTGGCCGGTGATCCGCAGCTGATCGGCGAGTTCCTCGAGGTGCGCAAGCACACCGGGTTCATGGTGCCCGCACCGGTCCAAGCGGCGATGACGGCTGCGCTCGCCGATGACGAGCACGTTCTCGAGCAACGCGCCGTCTACTCGGCACGCCGGGCCGCACTCCGCACGACCATCGAGGCGGCAGGCTTCACCGTCGCCTACAGTGAGGCCGGCCTTTACCTTTGGGCGACCCGCGGCCAACCGTGCTGGCAGACGGTTGCCGACCTCGCCGAGCTCGGGATTCTCGTCGCACCCGGCGACTTCTACGGTGCCGCGGGGGCCGAATGGGTGAGGATCGCGATCACCGCCACCGATGAACGAGTCGCTGCGGCCGTCGCTCGTCTCGCCACTTGGTGACCTTCTTTGTCCAGGATCGGACCAGCGTGCGCCTGCCGGTAGCCTCGGCGACTCCCGCGCGAGCGTGCGAATGCCGCCCGCGCCATCTGATGGGCTGACCGCCGCTCAGGTGGCTGCCTCGGCGGCTCGGGTTACCCGGCCGCGAAGCAGCACGATCAGGAGTGGGATGGCCATCATGGCGCCAGCGAGACCGTTGAGGACCCCGTAGCCCCAGGCGCCGATCACCAGCCCGGCCAGGGCTGACGCACCCGCCGCGCTCAGCCCCATGATGAGATCAGCCACGCCCTGCACGGCCGGGCGTACGCCGATCTCCACGGACTCGGAGAGCAGGGTGGAGCCGCCGACGAGGCAGCACGACCAGCCCACGCCGAGCAATGTGAGCCCGAGGCAGACCTGGCCGGCTCCATCGGCGGGTGCCGTGCCTGTCACCACGGTCGCGGCAATGATCAGGAGCTGGCCCGCGGCTATGACGGATCCCCGGCCGATCGAGTCGGCGAGCCAGCCGAAGAGCGGCGACAGCGCATACATTCCCGCGATGTGCATGCTGACCGCCAGCCCGACCACGGACAGCGTCGCGCCTCCATGCAGGAGGTGCAGCGGCGTCATGGCCATGACCGCCACCATCGAGCTGTGCGCCACCGCCGTGGCGACCACACCGATACGCGCA
>DATBRJ010000313.1:0-3179 GCA_036560395.1 Actinomycetes bacterium
GTGGGCCCGGGTGGCCTCGATCCACCGACCAGCCGATTATGAGTCGGCCGCTCTGACCAACTGAGCTACGGGCCCTCGCGCTGAGTCTATCGGCCTCTCATCCCCTTCCAATGAAGGGCATCTTGGTCGCCATCACGGTCATGAACTGAACGTTGGCGTCCAGTGGCAGACCCGCCATGAAGACGACCGCCTGCGCGACGTGCTCGACATCGATCCTCGGTTCGGGCTCGACCTCCCCGCTCGCCTGCATGACGCCGGCCTTCATTGGCTCGGTCATGTCGGTCGCCGCATTGCCGATGTCGATCTGACCGCACGCGATGTCGTACGGGCGTCCGTCGAGTGACGTTGACTTTGTGAGCCCCGTCATCCCGTGTTTGGTCGCCGTGTACGGCGCCGAATTCGGCCGCGGCGAGTGGGCCGAGATCGAACCATTGTTGATGATGCGGCCGCCGCGAGGATCCTGGCTTTTCATCAATTTGATCGCCTGCTGCGTGCACAGGAATGCTCCCGTGAGGTTGGTCTGGACAACCCGATTCCACTGCTCAGCGCTCAACTCTTCCATTGGTATCGGAGGAGCGGACGTGCCGGCGTTGTTGAAGAGGACATCGAGCCGACCGAATCGGGTCTTGACTTCCGCAAACAGCGATTGCACGGCGGATGGATCAGTAATGTCAGCCGGCAGCGCAGTCAGGCGAAGGCCGTCGCGCGAGCCGAGCGCGACTGTCTCGTGAAGCCTCTCCAGCCGGCGGCCTACCACGACCACGTCATAGCCCTCGCGTGCCAGCGCGATCGCGGCCGCGCGCCCGATCCCGCTCCCACCTCCGGTGACGACCGCGACCCTCACGAGCCGATTATCGTGGGGAATATCGGCACGCCCGACGCGGTAGTGCCAACCGGGGGTAAGTAACAGATGGTTGCGCTAGGTCTCTTGATTCTTCGTGTGGTCATCGGTCTCATCGTCGCCGCGCACGGGTTGCAGAAGCTGTTCGGTTGGTGGGGCGGCCCGGGCATCAACGGCTGGATCGGCGCCATGAACCGAATGCGTATCCGGCCACCAGTTGCGTGGGCGTGGATTTCGACGCTCGCGGAGGTGGTCGGCGGCCTTGGGCTCGCGGTCGGTCTGCTGACGCCGCTGCCCAGCCTCGCCATCGCCGGCTCGATGCTCGTCGCCATCGCCCTTGTCCACTGGCCGAAGGGCTTCTGGACGACGAAAGGCGGCTATGAGTTCAACCTCTCGATCTTGGCCGCCATTGCGGCGATCGCCTTGATCGGTCCAGGCGCCTACTCGCTCGACTCGGCGCTGGGCATCCACCTCCCCGAACCGCTGACCCTGGTCGTGGGTACCGTGCTGGTGCTGGTCGGGGTCGGAGTCGCGTTGGGCACCCGCGCGCCGGTGCCGGCGGCAGAGACGAAGCCTCAGGTCACCTAGATCGGGTCCGTCGGCGAGAATGCGCTCGCCGAAATGGGACAACCAGGGCCCACCTCGACATCTGCCTTGATTGCAGCCATCGCGATCGCGGGCATCGTGCTGCTTGCCGCCGGGATCGGCTACCTCGTGACCACGTTTCTCTTTGCCTTCTCAGGCGGTCAGTACCGGATGGTCACCGTCGTCAACGCCGGTGCGTTGTGTGTGATCGCGCTCGGCCTCGCGGCGGCCGTGGTCGGGTGGATGATTCGATCACCTGAGAAGGCGATCAAGTGGGCGGCCTTCGCGACAGGCATCGGGTGGCCCGTCGCGCTGATTGCCGAATGGCTGATCTCGTTCCAGCTCGGCGCAGCGTGAAACCGGAGCGCAGACGATTCCGCTCGGCTACGTAGAAAGTCGGTGGAAACGAATACCGTCACGCAGGTCCTCGCACATCGTCCCTGGCGGTTCGCGGAGGATCCGTAGGCTCGCCGCTCCGTCACCAGTGCATCCGGCAAGGTGCGTGGCCAGAGGGATGACCAGATAGCCACCCACCGCCGTAAAGCAGCCGGCCAGCCCGATCACCGACACGATCACCGCCGGTGCGAGCGCCACCACCAGGTACTGCGTCCGGGTGAATCGATGGCCCGGGGCGGTCGTGTACACGGCGGGCAATACCTTGCCGATCGCGACGGCACCGAACTCTGGCCTGGCCCCAAACGCGGCCATGGCCAGCGCGTGGATGCCTTCGTGCACCAGCACGAGCCCCGCGACCAGGGCCACGACGATGGCCACATCGCCCGCTCGGGCAGGGATCGCAACCTGTCCGGTTCGAAGGCCCAACGGCAGCCCGAAGACAAGGAACCCGATCAAGCCGAGCACAAGACTGACTGGCGTCCACAGCAACGCCGACCGTGCGCCGGGCCGCCACTCGATGATCCCGTTCAGGCCGGGCCGATCACCTCGACTTCATTTCCGTCCGGGTCGTCGACGTAGAACGTCCGAACACCCTTCAGCACAGGGTGCACCCCGTGCCGCACCTCGATGCCAGCCTCGATGAACCCGTTCTCCAGCTCGTCGTAGGAGCTACGGTCGACCCGAAACGCGAGGTGATGCAGGGATCGCTTCTCCTTCTCGCGGTGGGTCGGAAAGTAGGAGTCCGGGTGCGGATGTGGGATCAGCACGATCATCTCGGGGATTCCGCCTGGCTTGGCCACCATCAAGAACTTGTTCGGCAGCTCTGGGGGCGACATGACCTGCAGACCGAACCGGTCGCGGTAGAACTCGAGCGCCGCCTCCATGTCGGCCACCCACAGCACGATCTCGGCCAGACCTTCGACCCGACTCACGCCGCCACCGCCGCCGCCATTGCGTCCAGGTTGACCTCTCGCACCCGGGGCGAGACCGAGCATCCAGGCGCCAGGATCAGCCCGCGGCCCCCGGTCTCCTCGACCGCTGCCCGAGCCTCGGCCTCAATCTTCGGAGGCGGCCCATAGACGAGCGTTGCCCGCTGGCTCAGCCCGCCCATCACCGCGCGGCGCGCGATCTCGCGACCCTCGGCCAGCGACGGGTTGCCATGGTTGTGGATCGACCAGCTCACCGCCTGGGCCGGCAGGTCTTGGGCCAGCCCAAAGTTGAGGTTCGAGCCACACAGGTGGACGACGTTGAACCAGGCGTTCTTCGGCAGCGCTGTCAACACCGCGAGGTCGTGGGGCAGCACGAGGTCGCGATAGACATCCTCGGGCATGACCCCCCGCCCGGCGTAGCCCGAGAT
>DATBRJ010000314.1:0-5048 GCA_036560395.1 Actinomycetes bacterium
GCCGGTCCATTCGCGGGCGATGCCTGGAATCATCCAGATGCATGACGATCAGTCGGACGCTGATGTGGCAGCGCGATGACGGCGCCGAGTGGTGCGACCTTCGACTGGACGCAGACCGGCTTGCTGCGACGGGCGTGCAGCTCGGCAGCGCGCCCACGCCCTACCGGGTGGACTACCGATTGGAGACGGCGCCGGGGTTCGCCACGACGGAGATCAGGCTGCGCAGCAGCGGCGCCGGCTGGCAGCACCTGCTGACCCTGCGCCGGTTCCCCGACGGCGTGTGGACGGTCGAGGCGTCGGAGTACGGCGCCGGGCCGGGCTCACCCGGCTGCGACCCTGACACCCTCCACGGCGCCGCAGATATCGACCTCGGACTGTCCCCGCTGACGAACACCCTGCCGCTGCGACGGCTCTCGATCATGTCCCGACCCGTCGGGGTTCCGGTGTCGATCGTGGCCGCTTGGATCTCCGTCCCGGATCTCGGGGTCCGTGCCCCAACCCAGGACTACACGCCACTCGGGCCCGGGGCGGTGCGTTATACGCAGGGCTCATTCACCGCTGATCTCGCCATCGACCTCGAGGGCATCGTGACCGACTACCCGAGCTTGGCCACCCTCAGCGGAGATGCGACGGCGCTGGAATGATCGTCAGCCGCTGGTAGCGGGAGCAGCAGTCAGCTCGGAGAGCCTCAGCCGAACCGACGGCGTTGGGCAGGCCGATGGAAGCGGCTCCCGTAGTAGCCGTCGGCCGGGTTGCCCAGCGCAACGCGAGGGTACTGAGCTGATCGCTAGCCTCGAGGGGCTCCCGGAATAGCCGTCAGCACGGGAGTAACGGATGGCGCTACGGTGCTGATCGACACCCGCCAGGGCTTCCGCCTGCTGCTTGCCTCGGTGCTCATTCCAGGGACTCAGCGCCCGGGGGTTGATCGATCACTGGCTCGACGAGGCTGAGCTGCACCTCTGGCCTGCTATTCTGGCCGGCGGCGCCTCAGGGACAGCCGAATCAGTCGACGCTGTCACGACCGCACTGGCCGGTCGTGACGCCTGCCCAGGGATGGGCCCGAGTCGAGGAGGTGGACCGCGGTGACTTCGCACCCATGCAGTACCAGCGGCTCCCCGCTCCCGGCCCGCGCGTACTGCTGATCTTCTTTGCACGGGTCCGCCACGAGGGCGGGCGAGCTCCAAACCCGTTCGCATGCTTGCCGGCTATCGGCCGTCCGTCGTCCCACAAGGTACACGGATGACCTCGCCGCAGGACGTAAGGAGCATCCCGTGTCCATGATCCGTGACCTGCGCACCGCGGTACGTCGCCCGCCGGTGCCCGTGAATCCCGCCCTCGACGTTAGCCACGACGCTGTCGTCGACTGTGCCGTCTACCGCGACGGCAGCCGGGTAGCTGGCCGATGCAGCTACGACGAAGCCATGACCGACGTACAGGCCAACGGGGGATTCGTCTGGATCGGCCTGCACGAGCCGAACGAGGTTGAGCTGTCCGGCATCGCAAAACGGTTTGATCTGCACCCGCTCGCCGTCGAGGACGCGATCCAGGCGCACCAGCGGCCCAAGCTCGAACGCTACGACGACATGCTCTTCGCCGTTCTCAAGACCGTGCGGTACGTCGAGCACGACGAACTCACGGCGACCAGCGAGGTCGTCGAGACCGGCGAGGTGATGGTTTTCCTCGGCCGCGACTACGTGATCACTGTGCGGCACGGTCATCACGGCGATCTCCGCACCCTGCGCCGCCGGCTCGAGAACGATCCCGAGCTGCTGGTCCACGGCCCGTCAGCAGTGCTCCATGCGATCGCCGACCACATCGTCGACAACTATCTCGCGGTGACCCAAGCCCTCCAGGACGATATCGACGAGGTGGAGACCATGGTGTTCAGCGCCACCAAGCGCCGCGACGCCGGCCGTGTCTACCAGCTGAAGCGCGAGGTGCTCGAGCTGAAGCGGGCCGTCGCTCCGCTGGCTGGACCGCTGCACATGCTCGCCGAACGGCCGATGCGGCTGGTCGACCCCGATATCAGGGAATACTTCCGCGATGTCGGCGACCATGTCGTCCGGGTGAGCGAGCAGGTTACCGATTTCGACTCGCTGCTCACGTCGATCGTGCAGGCCAATCTTGCTCAAGTGACAACCGAGCAGAACGAGGACATGCGCAAGATCTCGGCATGGGTGGCCATCGCGGCCGTACCGACCGCGGTGGCCGGGATTTACGGCATGAATTTCGATCACATGCCTGAGTTGCACTGGACCTATGGCTATCCGCTTGTCCTCAGCCTGATCGCAGGCGCCTGCATGGCCCTTCACCACGGCTTCCGCCGTAACGGCTGGCTCTGAGAACCCTCGGCACGAGGGAGACTCACCCCGTCGATCCGGGTGAAGGTGCCCTCTCACCTTCCGCTTTGGGGGGTGAAGGTGTGCCTCTCACCTCCCGTCTTCGGGTGAAGGTACGTCGCTCACCATCCGCATTTATGGGGGAAGGTTCCCTTCATCGAAGTACGCCGATAGCGGGCCAGTATCCCTATCGTCGAGTGCGCTCGGCCTGCTCGCGATCCAAGAATCGGGGGCCCGTCCCCTCTCCGTGGGATCGGGGGCCGAAGCCTCCATGGCCCAGAAGGTGAGTGCGAAGTGGCCCCCCGATGACCCTCAGTGAGGGTCCGCACCTGTCCATCCGGCGGAAAATGAGGGGCACCTTCACCCCATAAGTTCGGGTGAAGGTGCCCCTCATGCGACGTTGGCAGGGTTACTGGCGCCGGTACTCCTCGATGAGGCGGCGCCCGATGATCATCTTCTGGATGTCGGCGGTGCCCTCGCCGATCAACAGCATCGGCGCCTCGCGATAGAGCCGCTCGATCTCGTATTCCTTGGAGAAGCCGTAGCCGCCGTGGATGCGGAATGCGTCCTCCACGACTTCCTTGCAGTACTCGGCGGCGAGGTACTTGGCCATCCCGGCTTCGAGGTCGTTGCGGGCGCCGCTGTCCTTCGTCCTGGCCGCCATCACCATCATCTGATGTGCGGCCTCTATCTTCGTCCCCATCTCGGCCAGCCGGAACATGACGGCCTGATGCTCGGCTATCGCCTTGCCGAAGGCGCGGCGCTGCTGGGCGTAATCAATTGCGAGCTCGAACGCCCGTCGTGCGACTCCGCAACCACGCGCCGCGACATTGACCCGCCCAACCTCAACGCCATCCATCATCTGGTAAAAGCCTTGTCCCGGTTCGCCGCCAAGCACGGCACTGACCGGCAGCCGGAACTCGTCAAAAATGAGCTCTGTCGTGTCGACTCCTTTGTAGCCCATCTTGTCGATCTTGCCGGGAACGGTGAGACCTGGCGCGACCTCCCCGAAGCCGACCTCCTTTTCGACCAGCAGCGTCGTCATGCCGCGATGGGGCGGTTCCGCCGCAGGGTCGGTCTTGACGAGCACGGCGACGAGATTCGCCGTTCCGCCGTTGGTGAGCCACATCTTCTGGCCGGTCACGACATAGTCATCGCCGTCGCGGACGGCGCGCGTCGTAATGCCTGATACGTCAGAGCCACAGCCGGGCTCCGACATGGAGAAGGCCCCGCGCACCTCGCCCGTCGCCATCCGCGGCAACAACTGGACGCGTTGATCGTCAGTGCCGTGTTGTCGGAGCATGTACGCCACGATGAAGTGAGTGTTCACGATTCCTGACACGCTCATCCAGCCGCGAGCAAGCTCCTCGACCACCAGCGCATAGGTCAGCAGCGACTCGCCGAGGCCGCCGTACTCCTCAGGAATCGTGAGGCCGAACAGCCCCAACTCCTTCATGCCCTCGACGATCGCGGTCGGGTATTCGTCGGCGTGCTCGAGCTTAGTTGCGACCGGCAGGATCTCCTTGTCCACAAAGTCGCGCACGGTCGCCAGGATGTCCTGCTGGACATCGGTTAGCCCGTCGGTCCGCGCCAGCTTGCCCATCGCGGTGGCGTCCCTTCAGGAAATCGAGGTGTACGGGCGTCGTCCGACCGCACCTGCCCATCGAAGCGTCCCACCGGCGAGGCCGCGCGTGGCACCGGCTAGGCACTGCCCGTTGCGGCGGTTAGTCCGGAGTATGCCGCGAGCCGCACCGCGATCACCATGAAGACGGTCACATGCACCCTTTCTCGCGGTTGGCGGGTCGGCGATGATCGAGGGACGGGATCGAGAAGGGAGGAGCGGATGGCCACCACGTCGGCGCCGGACGGCAGAACCATCGCCTACCAGGTCTGGGGTGTACCCGATGGCACACCAGTCTTCGGGATCCATGGCACGCCAGGCTCCAGAAGGGGGCACTTCCCGATCGGCGATCCCTACACCGAGGCCGGCGTCTGCTTCGTCACCTATGACCGGGCAGGCTATGGACAGTCGAGCCGGTTGCCCGGCCGTTCTGTCGTTGACTGTGTTGGCGACGTCGTCGCCGTGGCCGAAGCCATGGGATGGGACACGTTCGCAGCTCTGGGTGGTTCTGGCGGTGGACCACACGTGTTCGCCTGCGCGGCGCTTCTGCCGGACCGGGTGACCAGAGTCATCTGCGACGTCGGCATCGCGCCCTGGGGTGCCGAGGGCCTGGACTATTTCGACGGAATGGTCGAGGGGAACATCGCCGAGTTCACGGAGGCGACGCGCGGTGGGACCGCTCTGCGTGCACTTCTCGAGCCGGAGGCCGCGGCGACGCTGGAGCGGATGTCGGGAGACATGCGCGACATACTCGGCCCGGACTATCCGCTGTCCGAGGAGGATCGGGAGGTACTCGGCAACCCGGCGTTCGGGCAGGCGCTGCGCGATGACTTCACCGAAGCAATGCGTCAGGGTGTGGACGGCTGGCTCGATGATGATCTCGCGTTCGTCAAGCCGTGGGGCTTTGAGATCACGGACATCGCGATCCCGGTCAAGGTCCGCTACGGACCAGAGGACACGCTCGTACCACCCGCGCACGGCCGGTGGCTGGCGACGCACGTGCCCGGTGCGGTCGAAGAACTCAAGTACGGCGGCCACCTCGACGCGGATCCCAAGGACTACCTTGCCCAACTTCGCTGGCTCACCGG
>DATBRJ010000315.1:0-16676 GCA_036560395.1 Actinomycetes bacterium
CCGGGTCACTCAGCAGCGCCCTCGCGAGGGCAACGCGCTGACGCAAACCCTTGGACAACGCGCCGCATACATCCTGAGCTCTTCCGACCAGGTCAACAGCCCGTAGGGCCCGATCGATCCGATCGGGCCCGTGAGGCACTTCGTATAGATCGGCGAAGCATTGCAGGTTTTCGGCCACGCTCAAACGCAGATAAAGGCCGGGCGACTCAGGCATGATCGCGATCCGTCGGCGGATCTCCACCCCGTTGGCTGGCGTCAGCGGCATTCCGGCTACGGTCGCGGAGCCTGAACTTGGCGCGAGGAGCGTTCCCAGCGTTCGCACAGTCGTGGTCTTCCCCGCGCCGTTCGGACCGAGGAAGCCGAACACCTCTCCGTAGCCGACCTCGAACGACACGCCCTCGAACGCAACCCGGTCACCGAACCGCTTGCCCAAGCCCGCGACACGGATCGCCGGACCGTCCCGATAGCCGGAGACCTGCACCAGTCACACCTCGCGTAGCCAGGCTGTCACCCCGGGAACCAACGACTCAGTCCCGGGTGACGTCCCCCACCACCTGGCCACACAGCGACAACGACGGGCACGGCGATGGGATGGCCAAGATCGAAGGGCGTGGGCTCATCGTAAGGCGGGGGACGGTCGGCACATTGTTGGGGTTCAACTGTTCGTGGCGAAGGAAAGGCCGCTCTCGGCGAGAGCTCGCCGCAGTTTCCCGATCGCGTTTGGGCCAACCCCGTGCAGTCGGCCGAGGTCTGCCTCGCTGACCTGGGCGAGTTGGTCCAGGCTGGTGTACCCGGCGGCGGCCAGGGCCCGTTGCGCCGGTTTCGGCAGCCCGGACGGTAGGTCGCGGTGCTCAGGGTCTAGGTCGGCTCGCATGCGTGATACTCCTCCCGGGAATCTACGGCGGGTCCTCGTTGCCGGTAAGACGCCGCGGCACCGGCAAACTCATCGCTCACCCGCAAGCATGCCGAACTAAGTGCCCTTGGGTTCAGCACGAAGTCCCGCCCCGGTGCCGCCTTCAGCTGGGACCACGGTGGGCGGCCCACAGCGCGCCGGCGCGGCTGGCAGCATTATCCACGCCGATGGCCAGCGGCGAGCTTGGCGATCACGCGTTCCATGTGAAGGTCACGCGGGGCCCGGTGGAGCGGGTGACCGGGATCGAACCGGCACCACCAGCTTGGAAGGCTGGAGCTCTACCATTGAGCTACACCCGCGCGGAGACCATCGTGCCACAGAGACTGGCACCCGGTCGCTCACGCCGAGTAAGCAGTGAGTGATCTGTCCTGATCGCCGATAAGCTTCGCAGCGAGTGTCTGGGACGACGGGATGTGGCGCAGGTTGGTAGCGCGTCCGCTTTGGGAGCGGAAGGTCGTCGGTTCAAATCCGGCCATCCCGACCATGCTCGACCTTGGGTCTTCGGCAGAGTGCTTCGCAGTCTTGTGAGCGCTTTCGGATGTCACATCGTCAATGGACTGTCAGGGACCCCGATTGACCGGCGGTTACCGCAGCTAATCGCACGTTCATCGCACGGTGATCTTGCCGGCGTGCGAGCGACAGGTCACGCATGCGCTCGGCGGCGCGGTTCTGCCGCACTTTCGCGGGCGTGGAAGCGGCGCAGTGCCCACCAGATCAACGGCACCCCGATCAGGCTGGGTAGCAGCCAGTAGGACGGGTGCGGCAGCCGGTTCCACAGTGGCAGGAACGGGCCGTTGTCGACGTAGAAGCCGGTCAACAAGGCGATGTAGGAGCCGCCCATGCCGATCGCGTGCCGGGTAGGCCAGCCGGGCCGCTGCCGCCGCCGGGCACGCCAGCCGAACAGGCCGAGCCCGGCAGCGACGCAGGCGATCGCGAACAGGTGTGCGTCCTCCCGCCAGCGGATCGTGGACATGATGGCCGCGGTGGCGAAGATGAAACCGAGGGCGACTAGGTAGGCTCGGCCAGCCTTCGGGTGACGGCCGGGGCGCTTGGTCGCGGTGGCGGCGAGGCCACCAGCGATCACGGCGGTCAGCCCGGCGGCGATGTGCACGGTCAGTGCGATCGCGAAGACCGGTCCAGCGTCTGGGATCGGCAGGCCGAAGACGTCACGGCTGAGCATCTGAATGCTCCACGGCCATCGCCGGGGTGACGGTGCCCACATTGCCGTCGACGGTGACGATCTGCCCGGTGTACAGGATGCTGGTCGCGCTTCCAGTGCCGACGACGGCAGGAATGCCGTACTCGCGGGCTACCAGGGAGGCGTGTGCGGCGAGGGTGCCGCCGTCAGTGACCACAGCGGCAGCGTGGGCGAACAGCGGTGTCCACGCCGGAGAGGTGGCCTTGGCGACCAGCACCTCGCCATCGGCGAAGTGCTCGAAGTCCTGGGGTCCGTGGATGAGCCGTGCCGGGCCGGTGGCGCGCCCGGCGGAGGCGGGATGGCCCACGATCGCCCCCTCGGCGGGCTGCCCGCTGCGGGCCGCCCTGACCGCGTTGTCGATGACGTCGCCGACCAGTCGCGGCGGCCGGCCGATCGTGATTGGCGCGGCCAGCCTTCGGTGCTGCTCCCAGGTCACGCGCCGGTCGGCGGCTGCATTATCGAGCGGCCTGGCTTGCCCGGCCACGGCGACATCAACCTCGGCCCGGGTGCAGAAGTGCACATCGTCGGGGGTGGCGAGCACATGCTGCTCGGTCAGGTGCTGGCCGAGGCGGGCGGCGCAGGCACGCAGCACCGGCCAGCCGATCGTGAGGTCGCGGGACTGCTCTTCCCGGATCGCGGCATACCGTTGCGCGACCTCCAGCAGCGCGTCGAACTCGGCCCGGCGGCCCAGCGCGAGTGCCGCACGGCAGGCGGCCTGCGCGGCCTCGCGGTCGGCGGCGAGCTGCCGATGCCGGGCAGTGACGGCGCTGTGATCCGTAGGGATGGTGGGCAGCTCGGCGGCGACCTGGTGGTACCAGTCCAGGCTCTGCACCGCATGCGGCGCGGCCGGGACGGGTTGGGTGGCGGGCAGGCCGCGCAACAGCACCTGCACCCCGCCAACCTGGTGGATCGTGTCAGGCAGGTGTTCGCGGCAGAACCGGGCGAGGCCAGCTTCGATCTTCCAGGCGGAGCCGCCGACGATGGCCAGGAACCACATGTACTGCCCGGCTTCATGAGCAACCGCGGTGACCAGCTGCATGACCCGGGCCGGGGATGCGCCGGGCAACTCGGCCTCGGCCCGAGCGACCAGGTCGCGATAGCGCGGCCACAGCTCCTCGCGCCAGCGTCGGTACAGATCCGCCAGGACGGCCCGGTCGGCGGCCACCGGGTTGCGGCCGACGCGCACCAGCGCGTGCCACAGTGTTTTGACCGCCCGGCCACGCCCCTGTGCCACCACGCGGGCGAGCAGCCGCGGTGACGGGATCGGCGTAGCGGTGTAGTACCAGTCGTGCACCAGCGCCCACCGAAACGGCACCCGCAGCCCGATGCACGCGTACATCCCGTCCAGATATCCCGCCTCCAGCTCGGGCAGCAGCCAGCTGCCGAACAGCGGGGTGACCGCCTCGGGGAGCCATTCGCCGAGGCGGAAGTTGCGCATCCACAGTCCCGGTCCCGGCGCGGTGAACGTCGCCGGTTCGGGCAGGGCGGTCATCGGCCGCGCTTGCAGCAGCCACAGCTCGCCGCCGGTGTCGATGGCCCACTCGAGGTCCTGCGGTTGGCCGTAGTGGGCGGCGACCCGGGCGGCCATCGCGACGACCTGCCCGGCCTGCGCCTCGCCGAGCACATCGCCGCCGGGTGCCCGCCGCGTGCGTTGCGGCCGGTGGTCGCCGGTGATCGTCCACTCCTCGCCGGTCTGCTCGCCCGCAACGAGAGACTCCCCAACACCGGCCACTGCTGTTACGAGGATCTGATCGCGAGCGCCGGTCACAGGATGCGCGGTGAACGCAACCCCGGCAGCCCGGGCGTCGACCATCACCTGCACCAGTACCGCCATCCCGGACGGCCCGCCGCCGGGCGGGCGCCGGTCGTGATACGAGCGGACTCGCTCGGCCCGGGCGGCCGCGAAGCACCGGTGCACCGCGTCAGCCAGGCCGTCGGCGCCGACATCGAGGAACGTCTCGTACAGCCCGGCGTACGAGGCATCCGGCAGGTCCTCCGCAATCCCCGACGAGCGCACCGCGAACCGGTCACCCCCACAGCGCTCGGCGGCCTCGGCCAACACCTGACCGAGGTCGGGGTCGGACACCGCGTCCGCCGTGACCACAAACCCCGGCGGCACCGGCCACCCCTGTGCGGCCAGCTCGCCGAGCACGGCGGCCTTGCCGCCCACCCGCTCGCGGGCGTGTCCCGCGTCGGCCAGGCCGATCAGCCGCCTCGGCATGCCCAACCACCTCGCATATGTAGCATCACCAACTATGGTATTGCTACACTGAGGAAGTCCGCCAGGCAACCCGCGAACCATTCCGTAGGAGGGTATCCGTGCTGCCGATGCGACCGGAGCTACTCAAAGGTCACCTCGACGCGCTACTGCTGGCCGTCCTCGAAGACCGACCACGGCACGGGTACGCGGTCATCGAAGCGCTGCGTTATGGCAGCCAAGGAGCCCTCGACCTTCCCACCGGCACCGTGTATCCAGCGCTGCATCGTCTGGAGCGCGCCGGCCTGATCCGCAGCGACTGGGAAACCGTGTCCGGCCGCCGACGCCGCGCCTACCAACTGACCAGCTCCGGCAGACAAGCCCTAACCGACCAGCGTGCCGTCTGGCACCAGTTCTCCACCGCCGTCACCGCACTGCTGACGAGCCCACCATGGCCAGCTACCACCTGACGGCCGGGCACGCCGGCTCCACCTCAGCTGTCGAGCGCTACCTCACCGAACTCGCCGCCCAGTTGCTGCCCGGGCCACGCACGGCCCGCATCCGCGTGCTGACCGAAATCCGCGACGGCCTCACCGAGACGATCGACTCTCACCTCGCCGACGCCATGCCACCGGACGTCGCCGCCAGCACCGCGATCAGCGAGTTCGGCGACCCGGCAACCGTCGCCGGCTCCTTCGCCGAAGAACTCGCCACCGCCTCCGCCCGGCGCGCAATCGCCGCCTTCATCCTCACCGGCCCCCTCATCGGCATCTGGTGGCTGCTCCTGCTCCACCCCGCACCGTGGCGCGGCGGAGTCCTCGCCGCGCTGCTAGCCATTCCCGCCCTACCACTGATCCCCGTGGCCATCGCAACCGCTGCCGGAACGTTTGCCACCACCGGCCGCCTGATGCGCTGGCTACCCGAAACCACCGCCACCCGCGCGCTGACCGCCGCCACCGCCATCGCAGCACTGTGCGTTGCCGCAGACCTCACCGTCCTCGGGATCCTCACTACACATCTGGTCACCGGCCGGCAGCACCCCGCCCCGCTCATCGCTATCGCCGCAACCGCGAGCATCATGCGCATCTCAGCAGCCACCACAGCAATCCGCTCTACCCGCGCACTGCGCGACCGGCTTCGGTCCGCGTAGGAGACTCATCAAGCCGGCACATGCCTGCCGCGGATCGGTGGTCGCGTGCGACGACGGGCGGCGATGGCTCGATCCGACCCTAACCCGGGTTGGCAGGCGTGGGCCGGGCGCACCTAACCGGAGCGAGTGGTCAGCTCAGCGACTAGCTCTTGGACTCGGCGGTCGATCTCGTCACCGATGGGGGCGGAGAGCGCACTTAGCCAGAGCCGCCTTGCCTAGGTTCAGCTGATCTTTACACATTGGGCATCACTAGATCGGCCAACACGTTCGCGGCACGGCCGCGTCCGCTGGCTGGTCATATCGGATCAAAGCGGCATCTCGGCCCTGATGGTATCGAGAAAGTGTTAGCGAAAGGCCGACAGCCGGCCGCGGTTGGGATAACGGGCACCTTTTCCGCAACGCGGTCACCGCGTTGCTACCAGGAGGCGTCCGTTGCCAGGGCGCCCAGCGGTCGTCCCAGGTCCCTGCCACCTCCTGTGATCCCCGCTCCAGGTAGTCGCACAACCCACGCACGAGTCGATTCGGGGAGTGCGAACGGGCCAGTCAACACGGGTCGGAGCGACGCCCAGGGGTCGCGTAGACTTCTGCGGCAGTGCCGCGGGGCATCGTCGATGGCTGCCCGCATACCTCGCACCTGCTGAGGTTGTCTGATCGTTCCGCGCTGCTTTCGTACGTCGACCAAGGAGATCGAACCGTCGTGAAGAGTGCTGTCGAGACCCTGAACCCAACCCGGGTCAGGCTGACCGTTGAGGTCCCCTTCGACGAGCTACGGCCGAGCCTCGACGCGGCATACAAGAAGATCGCCCGGCAGGTGAACGTTCCCGGATTTCGCCGCGGGAAGGTGCCACCCCGGATCATCGACCAGCGCTTTGGCCGCGCCGTCGTCCTGGAGGAGGCGGTCAATGACGCCCTCCCCGGGCTGTACACGCAGGCGGTGGTCGACAACAACGTCCGGGTGCTCGGCCAGCCAGAAGTCGATGTCACCGAGTTCGCCGACGGAACCGAGCTCAAGTTCACCGCCGAGGTGGAGATCAGGCCTGAGGTCGAACTGCCCGACTATGAGGGAATCGAGGTCACGGTCGACGATGCCGACGTGACCGACGAGCGGGTCGACGAGGAGCTGACCAGCCTGCGCGAGCGGTTCGCCACCCTCCTGACCGTGGAGCGGCCTGCTGCAATGGGCGACTTCGTCACCATCGACCTGTCGACAAGCAAGGATGGCGAGCCGATCGAGGAAGCCCAGGCGACCGGCATGTCATACGAGATCGGCAGCGGCAGCATGCTCGACGGCCTTGATGATGCCTTGATCGGGCTGTCCGCCGGGGATAGCGCCACCTTCAAGACGACCCTCGTCGCGGGCGAGCACGCCGACGAGGAGGTCGACATCGAAGTCACCGTCGGAACGGTCAAGGAGCGTCAGCTGCCTGAGCTGGACGACGAGTTCGCACTTCTTGCCAGCGAGTACGACACGCTCGATGAGCTACGGCGGGGGCTACGCGAACGGCTGGAGCGAGTAGGCCGGATCACCCAAGTCGGCCAGGCGCGGGACCGCGTACTGGAGGCGCTGCTCGCCAAGGTGGACATGCCGATGCCTGAGCGTGCGATCGAGAACCGCGTCGAAGCCCAGAAGCACGACCTCGAGCACCACCGGCTCGAGCCGGCGGGCCTGACCCTCGAGACGTTCCTCGAGCACGACGGCCGGACCGAGGACGAGCTTCTCGCCGACTTCCGCAAGGACGCCGAGCAGTCCATCAAGGCTGAGTTCGTGCTCGATGCCATCGCGGACAAGGCGCAGGTCAGCGTCAGCGAGGGTGAGCTGGGTGAGCACATCGTCCGCAGTGCCATGCGCTACGGCGTGACCCCTGACGATTTCGCGAAGCAGGTCATCGACGCCGGACAGCAAGGCGTCCTTGTCGGCGAGGTACGGCGCGGCAAGGCGCTCGCCACCGTTGTCGAGGCCGCGAAGGTCGTCGACGCCTCCGGCCGCGCGGTTGACATCAAGGCCCTCAACGCTACCGAGTCCGCGAGCTCCGAAGCTGTTGATCAAGACACGGACGAGAACGCGACGAGCAATGACGGCGCGGAGGCAGAGACTGCGAACTCGGCTACCGACCAGCCCGAGGAAGCCATCCGCTCCTAGGAGATCTCGCCCGAACCCCAGCGGGAAGCGCCTGCCTGGGACCCCGGCCCGGAGGGTCGACGGCTAGTCCGGCTTGGGCAAGAACAGCCTGTTGCTGGGCGACCAGCGCCACTCGCTTTTCGGTTTGATGAAGGCCCCTGCAGCACCACGTCCGGCGCCAGCCGTTCTGCCAGCAGCGCCGCATCCCACGTGCCCTTCCGCCAGCAGTATCGCGGCGAACCCACCGCCGGCACCTGGGGTCTCGCCTGGCCCCTGCAGTCATTCCGCCGACCAAGATCTCCAGTTTTGGTGGGAAGATGCAGCGGACTTCACCTTCCCACCAAAACTGGAGATCTTCACGGCGGTGTTCACCGCGACGCGCGAGACCGGGCGAATCGCGGCTGCTAACACCTGTGATTCGCGCAGAACACAGGCCGAATGCCTGGAAGATCACCATTCTCAGCGTTCCCTGACGGTGCATGCGCGAAGCTGCCATGTGGGTGACGGCCATGCGCGCGCGTCAACCATCGGCCCCCCTGCGCCGTCAGCGAACACGGTCTAACCAGGGATGGCGACCGCCGATCTGCGCGTTAAGGTCGGCAACGCGACCCGTCATTCGCAAGCTCCACGACAGGACCCAATGCCGCCGACACGGTAGGCGAGGAGAGGCAACATGACATCAGTGGAATCGGGGCACACCGGGCGACTCGTGACCCCGTCGGGCATCGAGACCCCTGGTCTCGTCCTCCCGTCGGAGCGCGCCCAGCTGTCGACGACCTCTCAGCTCGATGATCGGGTGTACGAGCGCCTGCTCAGGGAGCGGATCATCTTCCTCGGCACCGAGGTTCGCGATGAGATGGCAAATATGATCTGCGCGCAGATGCTGCTGCTCGCCGCCGAGGACCCGGACCGGGACATTTACCTCTACATCAACTCGCCCGGCGGCTCCGTATCGGCCGGCATGGCGATCTACGACACGATGCAATACGTCAAGAACGACGTGGCGACGTTCGCCATGGGCCTCGCCGCATCGATGGGTCAGTTCCTGCTCTGCGCCGGGACGGCCGGCAAGCGTTACGCGCTGCCCCACGCACGGATCATGATGCACCAGCCGGCAGGCGGCCTCGGTGGCACAGCCTCCGACATCAAGATCCAGGCGGAGCAGATGATCTACACCAAGAAGAAGATGGCCGAGCTCATCGCCCTGCACACCGGCCAGACGATCGAGACGATCGAGCGAGACTCCGACCGTGACCGGTGGTTCACCGCCGAGGACGCGAAGGAGTACGGCTTCGTCGACAACGTCGTCAAGACCGCGCGCGAGGTCGACGGCAGCGGGGGTATGGCGTGATGAGCGGGATCCAGGGACGAGCAATGAGTGAGCTGCATATGCCAGAGAACCGATACATCATCCCCGAGTTCGACGAGCGGACGAGCTACGGCTTCAAGCGGCACAACCCGTACACGAAGCTCTTCGAAGAGCGGATCATCTTCCTCGGTGTCCAGGTCGACGACGCTTCCGCCAATGACGTGATGGCCCAGCTGCTCACCCTCGAGTCGATGGATCCCGACCGGGACATCCAGATCTACATCAACTCGCCCGGCGGGTCGTTCACTGCGCTCACGGCCATCTACGACACGATGCGGTTCGTCAAGCCGGACATTCAGACAATCGCGATGGGCCAGGCCGCCTCGGCCGCGGCAGTCATCCTTGCCGCCGGTACGGCTGGCAAGCGGCTGGCGCTGCCAAACGCCCGGATCATCATCCACCAGCCGGCGATGGTGGACGGCGGCTACGCCCAGGCGAGTGACGTCGAGATCCAGGCGAACGAAATCCTGCGCATGCGGACCTGGCTCGAGGAGGTACTGGCGAAGCACAGCAACCGCACCGAGGAGCAGGTCCGGGACGACATCGAGCGTGACAAGATCTTCACCGCCGAGCAGGCCCTCGAATATGGCCTGGTCGACCAGGTGATCACGTCGCGCAAGGCATCGTTGGTGTCCGCTTAACCCCCTGCCATCCCCGTCGGCGATCGCATACGGTAATGGGCTAGTCCAGGTGACCGGGGTGTCATCTACCGGGGGCGGGGTAGTCCGCGAGGCTTTGGCGAGAGTTGTCCAAAACCGGGCGGAGTGCGACGCGGGCCGCAAAGAACGGCCCGCTAGCCCGTTCTCGGGGTAACGTCAAGGGGAACGAGTTCGTTCCGCCGCCGACAGGGGATGCCGGCGGGTCCGCAGCGCAGAAGGAGAGCACCGCGTGGCACGCATCGGCGACGGCGGCGACCTGCTCAAGTGCTCGTTCTGCGGCAAGAGCCAGAAGCAGGTCAAGAAGCTCATTGCGGGACCGGGTGTCTACATCTGCGATGAATGCATCGATCTCTGCAACGAGATCATCGAGGAGGAGCTGTCCGAGTCGTCCGAGGTGCACTGGGACGAGCTGGCCAAGCCACGCGAGATCTGCGAATTCCTCGACCAGTACGTCGTCGGCCAGGACGACGCCAAGAAGGCACTCGCCGTCGCGGTCTACAACCATTACAAACGCGTCCAGGCAGGGGACACCGGCCGGACCAATGCCAACGGTGACCAGGTCGAGCTCGCAAAGTCCAACATCCTGCTGATTGGCCCCACTGGCTGCGGCAAGACCCATCTCGCCCAGACGCTCGCCCGAATGCTCAACGTCCCATTTGCTATCGCTGATGCCACGGCGCTGACCGAGGCGGGCTATGTCGGCGAGGATGTCGAGAACATCCTGCTCAAGCTCATCCAGGCCGCCGACTACGACGTCAAGAAGGCCGAGACCGGCATCATCTACATCGACGAGGTCGACAAGATCGCCCGCAAGAGCGAGAATCCGTCGATCACTCGCGACGTTTCCGGTGAGGGCGTCCAGCAGGCGCTGTTGAAGATCCTCGAGGGTACGACGGCCTCGGTCCCGCCCCAGGGCGGCCGCAAGCATCCCCACCAAGAGTTCATCCAGATCGACACCACCAACGTGCTCTTCATCGTCGGCGGCGCGTTCGCCGGGCTCGAACGGATCATCGAGCAGCGGATCGGGCGGAAGGGGATCGGCTTCAACGCGACGCTGCACTCCAAGCACGACCTCGACGCCGCTGACGTCTTCAGCGACGTCATGCCGGAGGACCTGCTCAAGTTCGGCATGATCCCGGAGTTCGTCGGCCGGGTCCCGGTGATCACCAACGTCCGCGCCCTCGACCGCGATGCGCTGATCAGGATCCTGACCGAGCCCCGCAATGCGCTCGTGAAGCAATATCGCCGGCTCTTCGAGCTCGACAGCGTCGAGCTCGAGTTCACCGACGACGCCTTGGAGGCGGTCGCCGACCAGGCGATCCTGCGGCAGACCGGGGCTCGCGGGCTACGGGCGATCATGGAGGAAGTCCTCCTCTCGGTCATGTACGAGGTCCCCAGCCGAAACGATGTCGCCCGGGTCGTCATCAACCGCGAGGTCGTCCTCGAGAACGTCAACCCCACGCTGGTGCCGCGCGATGTCGCCGCCGAACGCGAGCGCAAACGCGAGCGGCGCGAAAAGTCCGCATAACGTCCGCCGGAGCTGCGCCCATCACTGTTGGGCGAGTGACTCGGAGTTTCCCCGCGCGGGTCGCAACCGCCCCCGTTGTGGACACGAGTGGCCAGGGCCGCAGAGTGATCGCGACCGCAGCGCCTCGATGAGCCGTCAGCCGAAGACGAACTCCACGAAGTCTGCGACCGGACGGTAGCCGATCTTCTGATAGATGGAGTTCGACGTCGGGTTGTTCAAGTCGGTAAACAGGCAGGCCTCGGCCCCGGTCGCGAGAATGCCCGCGGTCGCTGCGGCCGTCGCCGCGGTCCCGTAGCCGTGCCGCTGATGCCGTCGGGGGGTGTACACCGGGCCGACGCGGACGACGCCCGACGCGGACAGCGTCCAGCCGGCCAGCGACACCGGCTCACCGTCGATCTCCCACAGGCCGATGCGGCGCCCTGCTAGCCGTTCCCGGACGTCAGCCGCCTCCGCCGGCGGCCCAGTCTTGTGGCCGGCAGCGGCGGGGAAGTCGACGAACCAGTCGAAGCACAGGTCGAAGTCGCTCTCGTCCGCCAGCCGCCATGAGCCGCGTTCGGCGGGTGGCGGCACCAGCTCGGCCATCCGATAGAGCCGCATCCTGGTATGGGTGTGGACACCACAGTCGGTAAGGGCGGCCCATTGGTCGGCGAAGGCTGATGCCTGCGCGACCGGCCCGGTGATTCCGGGCAGCTCCTGGGCCGTCGGCAGCTCATGGACGAAGTCGGCGAGCCCAGCCGCTATGTCTGGCGGGATCGCCGGGAGGACGACGGCGCGCGGCGGCGTTCGTACCGCTGCGCCGATCACCTCGCCGTGGTCCGATTCGACCGTGATCCACAGCGGCGGACCCGTGTCGCCCGCGGGCAGGCCGGCCATCCGGGTCCGCACGATGGTCGCCGGCAACGTGTTCAGAACTGCGTCGCGTTCCATCCAGGCGAGCCCGCGAGGTGCGAAGGCCGTCGCGTCAGGCTCGATGACAAACCGCATGCTCCAGCCTTGCGGGCGGCCTTGGCTGTCGCAACGGGGTTTCTCGCGGGCTGAAGCAGCGCAAGCCATGGGTCCAGCGAAGTCGGTCGTTTGCGGACGCTGCGTGTTCGTAGACTTCAGCCCGTGACCGACGCCAATACCTCCGAGCAGCCGCGTAGCCTCCCGACCCAGTACGCACCGGCCGAGGTAGAGGCGCGCGTCTATGACCGCTGGATAGCGGCCGGTTACTTCGAAGCGGATCCGAAGAGTGAACGCCAGCCGTACTCGATCGTCATCCCACCACCGAACGTGACCGGCAGCCTGCACGTCGGCCACGCCCTCGACCACACGATCCAGGACGCGCTGGTCCGACGCCGTCGCATGCAGGGCTACGAGACCCTGTGGCTGCCAGGAATGGACCATGCGGGGATCGC
This sequence comes from Actinomycetes bacterium, assembly GCA_036560395.1. Classification (GTDB taxonomy): domain Bacteria; phylum Actinomycetota; class Actinomycetes; order JAKEEW01; family JAKEEW01; genus DASYTV01. Next base: position 12,531 of record DATBRJ010000315.1, read on the forward strand.
CACCCAGAACGTCGTCGAGCGGGAGCTCGCCAGGGAGGGCCTGTCGCGTCACGACCTGGGCCGCGAGGCGTTCGTCGAGCGCGTCTGGCAATGGAAGGCCGAGTACGGCGGCGCCATCCTCGGTCAGATGCGCCGACTCGGAGACTCCGTCGCTTGGAGCCGCGAGCGGTTCACGATGGATGAGGGCCTGTCACGCGCCGTACTCACCATTTTCAAGCGGCTCTACGACGACGGCTTGATCTATCGAGCCGAGCGCATCATCAACTGGTGCCCGCGATGCCTCACCGCGTTGTCCGACATCGAGGTGGAGCACTCAGACGACGACGGTGAGCTGATCTCGATCCGATACGGCGACGGCGATGACGCGATCGTGGCCGCGACCACCCGCGCCGAGACGATGCTCGGCGACACTGCGGTCGCTGTCCATCCCGAGGACACCCGCTACAGGCATCTCGTGGGGCGGCAGATCGAATTGCCGTTGACCGGTCGCCGCATCCCGATCGTCGCGGACGAGCACGTCGATCCGACCTTCGGCAGCGGGGCGGTGAAGGTCACGCCGGCTCACGACCCCAACGACTTCGAGATCGGCCGACGACACGGGCTGCCGAGTCTCACCGTGCTCGACGAGCGGGGGATCGTCACAGTGCACGGGCCGTTCCAGGGGTTGGACCGGTTCGAGGCACGCCCGGCCGTCGTCGCCGCGCTGCGCGAGGAAGGCCGGATCATCGCGGAGAAGCGGCCCTATCTGCACGCCGTCGGACACTGCCAGCGCTGCAACACCACCGTCGAGCCGCGCCTGTCGATGCAGTGGTTCGTGCGGGTCGAGCCGCTGGCCAAGGCAGCGGGCGACGCCGTGCGGGATGGCCGGGTGACCGTCCACCCCAAGGACATGGAGGCACGCTACTTCGCCTGGGTCGACAACATGCACGACTGGTGCATCAGCCGGCAGCTGTGGTGGGGGCATCGCATCCCGGTCTGGTACGGCCCGGACGGCGAGATTGTCTGCGTCGGCCCGGATGAGGAGGTGCCGGCTGGGGACGGCTGGACGCAGGACCCGGATGTCCTCGACACCTGGTTCTCGTCCGCGCTTTGGCCATTCTCGACGCTCGGCTGGCCGGACGACAGCGCCGAGCTCGAGCGCTTCTATCCGACCTCGGTGCTGGTGACGGGCTACGACATCCTCTTCTTCTGGGTCGCCCGGATGATGATGTTCGGGTTGTACGCAATGAACGATCGTGGGCCTGACGGTTCGGTCCCGTTCCGTACGGTCGCTCTGCACGGCATGGTCCGCGACCAGTTCGGTCGCAAGATGTCCAAGTCTCTCGGGAATGTTGTCGACCCGCTGGATTGGATGGATCGGTTCGGTGCGGACGCGACCCGTTTCACCCTGGCCCGCGGCGCCAATCCCGGTGCCGACGTGCCGACCAGCGAGGAGTGGGTCCAGGGCAGTCGCAACTTCTGCAACAAGCTGTGGAACGTGACCCGGTTCGCGCTGTTGAACGGCGCCCGGGTGGGGGAGTTGCCGCCGCTATCCGAGCTGTCGATCCCGGACCGCTGGATCCTCTCCCGGCTCTCGGCGGTGGTCGACGGCGTCGACACGATGTACGAGGACTTCGAGCTTGGCAAGGCCGCAGAGGCGCTCTACCACTTCGCCTGGGACGAGGTGTGCGACTGGTACGTCGAGCTGGCCAAGACCACGCTCGCTTCCGGAGGCTCAACCGCGCGAGCAACGCAACTGGTGCTCGGCCGTGTGCTCGACCATCTGCTCCGTTTGCTCCATCCGCTCATGCCGTTCGTGACCGCGCAGTTGTGGACCGCGCTGGTCGTCGAGTCGACGGGCGGTTCGGTGGCCGGCGCAGGTCAGGCACCCGTCGACGCGACTGCCTCGCTCGTGGTGGCGCCCTGGCCCAACGCCGAGCCCACCGACTGGGATCCGGAAGCTGAGGCCAGGATCGCGGCAGTACAGGAGGTGGTGACCGAGATCCGCCGTTTCCGTGCCGAGCAAGGACTTCCGCCGGGTCGCCGGGTGCCGGCGAAGATCGAGTATGTGGCTGAGGCCACCGACGGCGTCGTGGAGCACGAGGCGCACATCTGCGCGCTGGCCAGGTTGGATGCGGCCGGTGAGGGGTTCGTCCCAACGGCATCGCTCACCGTCAAAGGCGTGAACGTCGGGGTGGACCTGCACGGCGTGATCGACGTGGCGGCCGAGCGCGCCCGCCTCGAGAAGGACCTGGCAGCCGCGCGGAAAGACCGCGACACGGCCTTGGCCAAACTCGCTAACCGCGACTTCACGGCGAAGGCACCCGAGCAGGTGGTCAGCAAGGTTCGCGTCCGGGCAGCCGCGGCGGAGGCCGACATCGGCCGCCTCGAAGCGCACCTCGCCGCGCTTGCCACGTAACCGTCGGCCGGCGCCCGGCAGCGGGAGGTCCATGACTTCTGTCCCCGTGATCACTGGCAGTTGGGCCTGAAATCCGACTGCTTCGGCTAATGATCACGGATAGGACTCTGTCGGGGAGTCGGCGCACAAGCGGTCGGCTACAAGGCGGTCGATGCTGGATGCGGCGGCGTGATTGGCTAGGCACTGTGACGGGACCGATGGGAGAGGAAGGCGCGGCGGCACTGGCCAGGGTCGAGGCGGAGCTGGCGAAGCGGTGGCCGGAGTCGAGAATCGATCCGACTCTCGACCGGATGAAGGCGTTGGTCGAGCTGCTCGACCAACCGCAGACCCGGTACCCAGTCATCCATGTCACCGGTACCAATGGCAAGACGAGCACGGCGAGGCTGATCGAGTGGCTGCTGATCGCGTTCGGCCTGCGTACCGGACGCTTCACCAGTCCCCACGTTGAATCTGTGACCGAGCGCATCGTCCTCGACGGCCGTCCGCTTTCGCCGGAGCGGTTCGCGGCTGCGTTCGACGAGGTGGCGCCGTACCTCGACGTGGTCGACGCGCAGTCCGACGTCCCGCTTTCCTTCTTCGAAGTGCTCGTTGCGATGGCGTACACCACCTTCGCGGACGCACCGGTGGGTGCGGCTGTCGTCGAGGTCGGCCTCGGCGGCGAGTGGGACGCAACGAACGTCGCGGACGGTCAGGTTGCCGTCGTCACGCCGATCGCTGTCGACCATGCGGCCTACCTCGGGAACGATGCCGGAACGATCGCGGCCGAGAAGGCCGGAATCATCAAGCCCGGGGCCGTGGCGGTCCTTGCCCAGCAGGAGGTCGAGCCCGCGGAAGTGCTGATCCGCAGGGCCGCCGAGGTCGGTGCTACCGTCGCGAGGGAGGGCCTCGAGTTCGGGGTGGTGCACCGCGAGGTGGCCCTCGGTGGCCAGCAACTGGCACTACGCGGGCTCGGCGGCGATTACGACGAGGTCTATCTGCCGCTGTTCGGCGCCCACCAGGCGCAGAACGCTGCCTGTGCTCTCGCGGCCGTCGAGGCCTTCCTCGGTGGCCGCGACCTCGACCGTGACGTCGTACGGGAGGGCTTCGCGCGGGTGACCTCGCCCGGCCGGCTCGAGATCGTCCGTACCTCGCCGACCGTCGTGCTCGACGCCGCCCACAACCCGGCAGGCGCCGAGGCGACGGCCAGCGCCATCAGCGAGGGCTTCTCGTTCAGCCGCCTGGTCGGCGTGGTGGCGGTGATGGCGGACAAGGACGTCGTCGGGATTCTCGAGGCGTTCGAGCCACTTCTCAGCGAGATCGTTGTCACCCAGAACTCGTCCCACCGCTGCATGCCGGCGACCGAGCTCGGCGAGATAGCCGAGGACGTGTACGGTCTGGACCGCGTCCATGTCGTACCGTCCCTACCTGATGCCCTCGAGACGGCCGTTGCGCTAGCCGAGTCTTCCGGCGAGCTGTCGGGTGCAGGTGTCCTCGTGACCGGATCCGTCGTCACCGTCGGTGACGCGCGCCGCCTGCTGCGCCGGGCGGACCGGGAGGCGAGGTGACCAGCGCGGGTGCGAGTCCTGGAGCGATCACTCGGCGGCTCGGTGCCACCGTTCTCGCAGCCGAAGCGGCTGTGCTGTTCTTCTTTGGGCTCGCGGCGAGCCGGCTGCGGCCGGACGATGCCGTCGCCATCGCTGTGACCAGTGCGGTCGGTGCCGTTGCGGCCCTTGCGCTGTGCGGGTTGCTCCGCCATCGTGCGGCGCTCT
>DATBRJ010000316.1:0-7584 GCA_036560395.1 Actinomycetes bacterium
CGGAGCTTTCGCCGATTGCTCAGGAGAGCGGGTACGGCCCGGCTGGCTGGCTGCCTGAGCCCGTAACCACGCTCGCCGAGCGGGAGGCTACGGCGCTGCTGACGATCGCAGCGCAGCCCACCGCTGCGGCTGGCGAGGACATGGCGTCGGTGGGACAAGAGCCTGCGGCGCTGGAGTCGGCGCGGCCAGGCCAGACACAAGGCCGGATCGAGGGACGAGCCGCGGGCAGCGCGGATAAGACTCAGCGGCGCACTCCGATCGGGCTGGGGCCAGTGGATGAGGCGGGCGCGGCGGCACGGCTGCGGCGGCGGGAAGCGCCGGCCAGGAGGGTCGAGTACGGCTTGCATCCGTGGCCAAAGAACGGGCCGGGGACGGCGTCACTGGTCCTCGGAATCGTCGGGCTGGTGCTCTTCTTCGGACCCGGTGCGCTGCTTGGCTTGATCGGAGCCGCGCTCGCGGTGATCGGGCTGCGCCGCGCACGCAGGGGAATCGCGTCCAATCGGGGCGTCGCCATCGCCGGGCTGATCACATCGGTGCTCGCCGTGGGACTCAGTTTGATCTTCCTTAACGGCATCGCGAAGGCCCTCGAGTGCGGCAACCACGCGAAGTATCCAACCCCGGCGTCCCGCGCGGAGTGCCGAGCCCGCTAGCGCAGCCGGGGACCGTACCCTGCGGGCCGCAAGCCGGTACTGACCCCTGCTTCTGCTCCAGCGCTAGCGTTCGTCGTCTGGCGTGTTACGAGCGCCGTCTTGCTCGGCGGAGACCTGCGTATCTGACTCGTCAAAGTCGATCTTCTTGAGCTGCTTGTTCATCGACTTGATCAAGAACCAGGTGGCGACGCCAAGCGCGGCCACGACCAGGAAGCCGAGGAGACCGGGAGCGACCCGGTCCTCGTCCAGCGCCAGGACCGACAGCGCCGTCTGCGACATCATGGCGACATCGTCCACCCTCGCCGTCACAGACGGGCCGCCGGGTCTGTCATCTCAGCAGACCACGCGCTCCCTGACGCCGGCGAAGAGGTCGTCTTCCGGTAGTTCGGTGTCCACGAGCGATCGAGCGAGCTCGAAGTCTTCAGTCGGCCACACCTCGGTTTGCAGATCGAGTGGCACATGAAACCAGAACCCGTCCGGATCCACCTGGGTGGCATGGGCGAGCAGCGCCTTGTCACGTACCTCGAAATAGTCGCCGCAGGGGACGCGGGTCGTGATCCGTTGTCCGTCGCCCTCCTCCCACTCGTCTAGCCATACTGCATAGGGCGACTCGAGGCCACGGGCGAGCATCGCCTCGTGCAGGGCCACCATCCGTACTCGGGAGAAGGTCTGGTTGTAGTAGAGCTTCAGCGGTTGCCACGGCTGGCCGGTCTCGCGGTAGCGGTCCGGATCGCCTGCCGCCTCGAACGCCGCAACCGCGACCTTGTGGCACATGACATGATCAGGGTGCGGGTAGCCGCCATCCTCGTCGTAGGTCGTCATGACGTGCGGCCGGAACTCGCGGACCAGCCTGACCAGCGGCTCAGCAGCGCGCTCCACCGGCAACGAGGCGAAACAACCGTCGGGAAGCGGTGGCAGGGGATCGCCCTCAGGCAGGCCGGAGTCGACGAACCCGAGCCAGGCCTGGTCGACGCCGAGGATCTCCCGCGCGGCCGCCATCTCACGCCGCCTGACCTCGGCCATGTTGTCGCGCACCCACTCGTCGTGCTCGAGCTTTGGATTGAGGATCGAGCCGCGCTCCCCACCAGTGCAGGTCGCGACCAGGACCTCGACACCCTCGCTCGCGTAACGAGCCATCGTCGCAGCCCCCTTGCTCGACTCGTCATCGGGATGAGCGTGCACGGCCATCAACCGCAGCGTCTCCCTCACGTGATCTCCCTCACACCCCGGGTGCCTGACCCCGGACCGGCGTTGAAGCGCCGACCGACACCGCCGCGAACGCAGCGAGCACGCCTGCTCGTCTGCCGTTTCTCCCCCTGGCCGACAATAATCGCCGACACCACAGACAATTCGCAGACAAGGGTCCCAACTGGGAGTGAGCGACATCACAGACCGCAAGCGTGATCCGGCCCTCACGCCTGAAAAGCAGGCGCAAACGCTCGCGATCGCACGCTACGGCGTGCGCATGACGCGCCGCGGCAAGATCACCATGATCATCTCTGTCACGATCATTGCGGCTGCCGCCCTCACCGGCCTGCTGTGGATCGCGCTCTACCAGGCGAACCCTCCAGTACGGGGTACGTTGCTTGGATACGAAGTGACAAGCGACCGGGCTGTTGAGGTACGATTCGAGGTCTGGCGCAGACCGGGCGTTACCGCTCAGTGTGTTGTTCGCGCCCGAAACGCCGAAGGTGTCGAAGTGGGTAGCCGACTGATCATCATCCCAGCGGGCGAGCGCCGGGTCATAAGAACCGAGGTGCTCGAGACCCGTTCACGGGCGGTCAGCGGCGAGCTGAAGGATTGCCGGCAGGCAGCCTCGGGCTGATCCCAAGACCGGACCGAATCGCCGCCTGACCAGTGAGATTCGGCCTCGGTGTTTCGTCGAAGCCCAATGTGGCGAGGAACAGATCCATCTATCCCCGTAGACCAACAAGGAGCGTCTGTGGCCACGACCAGTGACAACGTCACCTGGCTTACGCAGGAGGCCTACGACCGGCTCAAGAACGAGCTCGAGTATCTATCCGGTCCCGGCCGGGTCGAGATGGCCCGGCGGATCGAGTCTGCTCGGGACGAGGGTGATCTGCGGGAAAACGGGGGCTATCACGCCGCCAAAGAGGAGCAGGGCAAGCAGGAGGCTCGGATCCGCCAGCTGCTGCTGCTGCTGGAAAAGGCTCGCGTTGGGGAGTTGGCCGCCCCTGCCGGCGTCGCCGCCCCTGGCATGGTCGTTACGGTTCGCTTCGACGACGGCGACCAGATGAGCTTCCTCCTCGGCTCGCGTGAGGTCGCGGCAAGTGAGATCGAGGTCTACTCCGAACAGTCACCGCTCGGCGCCGCCATCAACGGCCGCAAGATCGGTGAAGCTGCGTCCTACACGCTGCCCAATGGTCGAGAGATGCAGGTCGAGATCGTCGAAGCGAAGCCCTACACCGGCTGAGCGGGCGCCAAGGAGGTCGTCACCAGCCAGCACGACCTGCCGTCGCTCGCCGGCAAGCCCCGGCTAGGAGAAGAGCAGCGTGTAACCGGCGGCGCGGAGGCGGCCGAGCACCTCATCACAGTGGCGCGGACCGCGGGTCTCGATCTGGATGGCCACGTCGACCTCGTCGAGGTGCAGTTTCGGATTGGTCCTGAGGTGCTCGATCTCCAGGACGTTGGCATCCGCGGCCGCGAGCTCGGAGAGCAGTCGCGCGAGCGCTCCGGGGCGGTCGGGAATGCGCAGCCGGAACGACAAATAGCGTCCGGCCGCCGCCATCCCGTGGCGCAAGACCCTCAACAGCAGCAGTGGATCCACATTCCCGCCCGACAGCACCACTACCACGGGGGGCTCGAAGGCATGAGGTTCGTCGAGCACGGCCGCCATCGCCGCCGCACCGGCAGGCTCGACGACGAGCTTCGCCCGCTCCATGCAGAGCAACAACGCCCGCGACAGAGACTCCTCTGACACCGTCAGGACGTCGTCGACGTAATCCTGGATGAGCGCAAACGGGACCATCCCAGGCTTGGCGACGGCGATACCGTCCGCCATCGTGGTCAGCGAGGTCAGCGCGACCGGGTGGCCGGCCGCGAGGGATCCCGGGTAGCAGGCAGCCTTCTCCGCCTGAACACCGATGACGCGGGTATCCGGCAGCTGGGACTTGACCGCCACCGCGACGCCGGCCAGCAGACCGCCACCACCGGATGGGACGACGATCGTCCGCGGCTGCGGACACTGGTCCAGGATCTCCAGGCCCACCGTCCCTTGGCCGGCCACGATGTCCGGATGGTCGAAGGGATGAATGAACACTGCACCGGTCGACTCGGCGAACTCCTGGGCCGCCTCCAATGCCTCGTCGACGTAGTGACCGTGGAAGCGTACGTCCGCGCCGTACGCCTGGGTCGCTGCCACCTTCGGCAACGGCGCCCCGACCGGCATAAACACTGTCGACTTGGTGCCGACAAGGCTGGCAGCCAGCGCGACGCCCTGGGCGTGGTTTCCAGCACTCGCGGCGACGACCCCGCGCGCCCGCTCCTCCTGTGTGAGCTTCGAAAGCCGGACATATGCCCCGCGAATCTTGAACGAGCCCGCCCGCTGGAGGTTCTCGCACTTGAGGTGTACGGGCCCGCCGACGCGGTCCGACAGCAATCGCGAGCCTTCGAGCGGCGTTACTCGGCTCACTCCGCGCAACAGTTCCTGCGCTGCCAGGATGTCGGCGAGCGTCACCGCCCGTGTCGCCGTTGACATGACCCCAGTGTGCCCCAGCAGAAACCACCGTGCCTGTCATCAGGACGGCCGCAAATGCTAGACCGGGAGATGAGCGTACACGCGGCTCATCCGCATCTCGTGCAGCGAGGCGAGGACGGGGCAGCTCGATCGACATGAGGAGTGTGCATGGCGACGACGCCGGTCAGGACTGGCCAGCCACCGGGGGGCGATGCCCCGGTCGGCATGGGGGACGCGCAGATCAGGGCGGTCCTGTCAGGCCTGATGCTCGGCCTCCTCCTGGCCGCGCTCGACCAGACGATCGTGTCAGCCGCGCTGCCGACCATCGTCGGAGAGCTTGGCGGCCTCAATCACCTGTCCTGGGTGGTCACCGCCTACCTGGTAACCGCGACCGCGTCGACGCCGTTGTGGGGCAAGATCTCCGACCTGTACGGCCGCAAGCCCATCTATCTCATCGCGATCGTGGTCTTCCTCGTCGCGTCGGCACTGGCCGGGTTGTCGCAGAGCATGTGGCAGCTGATCGCGACCCGCGGCCTGCAGGGAATCGGCGGTGGCGGGGTGTTGGCCCTGACCTTTGCCATCGTCGGGGATCTGATCCCACCCCGTGATCGTGGCAAGTACCAGGGCTACTTTGGCGCCGTCTTCGGCCTGTCCAGTGTGGCCGGGCCGCTGCTCGGCGGCTTCTTCGTAGACCGCTTGTCATGGCGGTGGATCTTCTACATCAACTTGCCGATTGGCGCAGTCGCGCTCTTCGTCATCAGTGGCGTTCTCCACCTGCGCCACCGACGGCTCGAGCACGCCATCGATTACCTGGGTGCGGCACTGCTGGTGGCAGCCGTGGTCAGCGGGTTGCTCGCCCTCGTTCGCGGCAACGAGATCGGCTGGACCAGCGGCGAGATCCTGGGCCTAGCGACAGCGGCGGTGGTGCTCACGGTCGCGTTCGTGTGGTGGGAGGGCCGGGCACCGGAGCCGATCCTGCCGCTGCGACTCTTCCGCAACACGACCTTCTCGCTGGTCACGGCGATCGGCTTCATGATCGGCTTCGCGTTGTTCGGCGCGATCGTCTTCCTGCCCGTCTACTTGCAGATCGTCCAGCATGCGTCGCCGACAAAGTCCGGGCTGCTGATGATCCCGATGATGGCCGGCCTGATCGCTGCGTCGGTATTCGCCGGGGGGATGGTGAGCAGGACCGGGCGGTACAAGATCTTCCCGATCGTCGGGACGCTGGTCGCCGCCCTCGGCATGCTGCTGTTGACGTTGCTCGGTTCCGATACGCCGCTGTGGCAGGCGGGCATCTACATGGCCGTCGTCGGAATCGGCGTCGGCCTTTGTATGCAGGTACTTGTGATCATCACGCAGAACAACGTCGCGATGTCGGACATGGGCGTGGCGACGTCGACCAGCCAATTCTTTCGGTCCCTCGGCGGCACATTCGGAACCGCGACCTTCGGTGCGGTCTTGTCCAGCCGGCTCAGTCACTATCTTACCCAGAGCCTCCCGGGCGGGCTGGCACCATCCGGCGGCAGTACCAATTCGCTCCTGTCCAGCCCGTCGCAGATCAACAAGCTTCCTCCGGCGGTACACGATCCGCTTGTCAACTCCTTCGTCAGAGCGCTCGGCGACGTGTTTCTCACCGCTGTGCCTGTCCTGTTGATCGGCTTCATCCTCGCGTGCTTCGTCCGTGAGACGCGGTTGAAGACCGCCAGCGATCGCGCCTCGGTGGCAGCAGGCCAGGCCCGGTAGCCGCCGGCTGAGTGTTACTCCGTCCCCGCCGGATTGGGTGCGGCCGAAGTTAGTGAGGATCAGGGTGAGCGGCTGTCATCTGATTCTGGTGATCTGCGTTGTGGGGTGAGCTGGCGGACCTCGAGCAGGTCGAGGCCGAGCGCCTCGACTTCAGCCAGTACGCCGTGGAGTGCCGACCGGTCCAGCAGGCCGGTGAGCACGGTGTCGGCGCCGTGGTGGTGCGGCACCAGCGCTGGGAACGCGGAGAGCACAGTGGCGCCGAGGTGGCCGTGGATCCGGATCGCATACAGGACGGGTGCTGGGTCCATGAGGCCATGGTCGAGCGCTGGCAGGTGAACCCTCATCACCAGGATCTGGTGACCGCAGGGCTAACGGGTCAGGCCCGCCGACAGGAGCCGTAGCTCTCGCGCGCGCTGCACCCGCCGAGGAGCGATCACGGGCCTGGAGCTTGGCGTAGATGTTGCGGACGTGGGTGTTGACCGTGTTCACCGAGACGGATAGTTCGCTGGCGATCTCCGGCCTGGACAGGTTGGTCGGCAGATATCGCAGCACCCTCAGCTCGGTTGGGCTGAGCTCTTGCGCTGGCGGCGATGAGGACTCGTCTTTGGCCGCCAGGGATGAGCCGTGCACGACGTCAAGGATGTCGGCGAGAAGCGCTGCGTGAGCCGTATCATGCCGCGGCAGCGCCTCCAGCAGCTCGGCTGAGCCCGTCATCACGAACGGCAGGACCAGCCGGTCCGGCTCGGCGAGGCCGAGCGCGCTCTCGGCGGCCTCGTTCGCCGACCGCGCGTCACCAAGCTCACGGTGGGCGAGCCCGGCCAGCAGGTGAGTTTCAACGACCGTGACGTAACCAATGACCGGTGCCGTGCCGTCCAAAACATCGGCCACGGCGGCGAGAGCCGCGGCCGGGTTGCCTTCCGCGAGGCTGATCACCGCGCGGGCGTTACCGACCTCGCCTGAGCCGGCCCGCTCGTCATCGAGCGCCGCGAGGCAGGCGCGGGCTTCGCCGGGCTGCCCGATGCGGGCCTGGGTGGCCAGCATCCAGCCGGTCACCTGGCTCGCCAGCGCGTGCGACCCCTCGAGCTGCGATCGCAGATGTTCGGCCGCCCTGAACTCCTCGAGCGCCTCGCGGCGGCGGCCACGGCCAGCCCGCAGCATGCCGCTCGCGAGGTGTACAAGCAGCCTGATACCGGGCCCGGTGTCTGTTTGCAGGGCCCGTTCGGTGCGCTGCAGCGATCGCTCGCCTTCGTCAAACTCACCAGTCCAGACCAGGTTGGCGGCCAGCGTTACCAGCGCGGGCGCGACGATGGGCTCCGCGCCCCAGCCGTACCGGGCAGCGAGCGCTATCGCCTCGTGGCAGCGCCGCCGGGTAGTGGCGAACGGGCGGATCTTCGACGCGAAACCGAGCTGCGCCAGGCAGGCGACTTCGAGGTAGGGGCGGCCGATCCTGCGGGCCAGGACGGCGCCCTCCCGGAGGTGGCGTTCAGCGTCGGG
>DATBRJ010000317.1:0-7407 GCA_036560395.1 Actinomycetes bacterium
GCCGCGGTGAGGGCGTTCGCCGCGCCGTCGACCGCCTTGGCGACCGGGCTCGCTGGATCGCTGAGCGCCGCGGCGACCTGCTCCTGAGTCATCCCTGACAGGACCTGCGGAGAGAAGGACGCCCCGGACAGCACATAGGACCCGCCGATGTCCAGGAAGGGGATGCCGCCACTTCCGTCCGTGTACGGCGGCTGGTCGTAGGTCTCGAAGATCTTCTGGTCGGCGGGCGAGAGGGTGTCGAGCGCCTGGTAGTGGTTGCCCTCCAGCTTGTTCGTGGTCGTCTCGTAGCCGGTGAACGAGAGGTAGCGGCTGGTGTAATGGGCGCCGTGGAAGCTCAGTGTCGGCGTGTTGGGGAAGACGTCACTGCTCGAGGAGTGCGTCTGCCCAAGACCTGACCAGCTGCCGAACCGGGATAGCGCCACGGCCATTGCCCAGCGTTGGGCTGCGCAGTAAGGGCAATACTCGGCTCCCACGTAGAGCACGCGTGGCTTACCGTCCGCGGTCAGCGCGGGTGCCTGGATGGACCTCGGGAGGGTCTTGGCATCGCTGGCTCCGATGGAATCGAGGACCGACGGCGGCACGTTAGATACGGCACTGACCACCTGCGGGCTGGCTGCCGTCGCGGGTGAACCGCTAGACGACTGACCGCCGACCCCCGCCGCCCTGAGCACGACCAGCCCGCCGGCGATGACAAGAACCGCGCAAATCGCCCCGACAGCGATAACGAGCCGCCGTCGACGCTCTTGCTGTGCCTGAGCAGCCCGCACCTCGGCTAGGCGGGTTCGCGTTGCGGTGCGTGCCCGACTTTGCTTGCCCATCCACCGTCCTTTGATCGCGGCGGCCCCGCGTGGGTCTCCATAGCACCGAACGACAGACGTCGATCCAAAGTTGCACGCTACAACTGTGCAATCCCTCAATCAGCCAGCGGATTCCCGGCTTGGCGCCGCAATGCGACGGTGGCGCCCGTCGCAAAGGCGGCCCCGAGGAGGACCTCGGGGCCGCCTTCAGATAACCGGTCAACTCTCGGGCGCGAGCTCCAGGGCCCTTGACCCCACGAGCTCGAGCTCTGCCTCCTCGGCCGCTGGTGCCTGCTCGAGTTCGTCCCTGCGGATCAGCGTCAAGGCGGCGATGATCCCTGCGCCGGCGATGAGGGCGCCGGCGAGGAACGCCGCCGAGAAGCCGTCGACCAATGCGGAGGGCATCAGTGTCCCGCTAGCCAGGGCATCCTCGGTCCGCGTGGTCGCGATCGTCGACAGCGCCGCGATACCCAATGCGCCGCCGATCTGCTGCGATGTGTTGATCAAGCCAGAGGCGAGACCAGCCTCGGAGGCCCGCACACCCGCAAGCGCGGCGATCGATATCGGGACGAAGGAGAAGCCGATGCCGATACCGATCAGCAGGAACCCGGGCAGCAGGTCGCCGAGGTATGACCCCCCGACGGACACCTGGGTGAAGTACACGAGACCCCCCGTCAGGAAGGCCATCCCGGTCACGAGGACCGGCTTGACGCCGACCCGCGTCACGAGCTGCGCAGCGACCGCCGACCAGACGATCGCCGACAACGCCACCGCGAGGTAGGCAACGCCGGCCTTCATCGCCGAGTAACCGAGCACCTGCTGCATGTAGAGGGTCAGCATCAGGAACATGGAGAACAGGGCCGTCCCCAGGATGAAGCCGGCGACGTTCGCGCCGCTGACGGTCCGGGTCTGCAGGATTCCGAACCTCATCAGTGGCTCGGGATGCCTGCGCTCCCACGCGACGAAGCCGACGAGCAGCACAAGCGCTCCGGCGAAGGAGGCCACCGTCTTGCCGGCTAGCCATCCGTCCTGACCGGCCTGGGTGATCGCGTACACGAATAGGGACAGGCCGCCGGTCACCAGCACGGCTCCAGGGACATCAAAGCTCTTGACGGTCGCATCACGGCTTTCCGTGAGCAGGAGCGGCGTCAGGATGAGCGCGGCCACGCCGACCGGCACGTTGACGAAGAAGATCCATTCCCAGCTCAGGCTGTCGGTGAGGATGCCGCCGAGCAGCACGCCGGCCGCGCCACCGAAGCCGCCGACGGCTCCCCAGACGCCGAGCGCGATGTTCCGCTCACGGCCCTCGGTGAACGTCGTCGAGAGGATCGAAAGCGCTGCGGGCGCGATGATCGCCGCCCCGAATCCTTGCAAGGCGCGCGCGCCGATCAGCGACCCCTCGGACCATGCCAGGCCGGCGAGGAGGGAGGCGAGCGAGAAGATGACAAGCCCTGCGATGAAGATGCGACGGCGCCCGAGCAGATCCGCGGCGCGACCGCCGAGCAGCAGGAAACCGCCGAAGACGAGCGCATAAGCGCTGATCACCCACTGCAAGTTCTCCTGGGAGAACCCGAGGTCGGCTTGGATCGAGGGCAGTGCGACGTTCACGATCGCGATGTCCAGAACGATCATGAACTGGACCACGCTGAGCAGACCCAGCGCGAGCCACTTTCGTCGGTCTGAGGTCAGCATCACAGGTCCCCTTCTGTTCTTCGATGCTGGATGACTTGCACTCTAGGACAGAGTCCTTGCAACCTAGCAGTGCTAACTTTAAAAAAGCAAGTAGTTAGTGCAAATCAGCAAGCGGATGCGCTACACTCGTCTGCATGCACAGGGGCTATGACCAGTACTGCCCGGTCGCCCATGCCCTTGATCTGGTGGGCGATCGGTGGGCCCTGCTCGTCGTACGCGAGCTGATGCCGGGCCCCAAGCGCTATACCGACCTCACCGAGCACCTTCCGGGGATCGGTACGAACATCCTGGCCACGCGCCTTCGTGATCTCGAGGCGGCAGGCATCGTGATAAGGCGGACGTTGCCGCCCCCGGCGGCCTCCCGCGTGTACGAGCTCACCGATTACGGGCAGGAGTTGCGGCCGGTCATCAGGGAGCTCGGTCTGTGGGGCGCACGCTCGCTAGGACCTCCCGCCGCCGAGGACTCTCTCTTCCCAGGTTGGCTGCCGAACGCGATGGACCAACTTCTCGTCCCCATCGCTCCACCCGGCCGCTTCGAGTTTCGGGTCGGTGACGAGGTGGCCTCGCTCGTGGACGGGGTAGTGCAGGCAGGATCGATCGATGCTCCCGACGTCCTCATTGAGGGCGATCCTGAGGACGTCTACTACCTGTTCGTCGATCGCCGGCTGGATTGTGTCTCGATCACCGGAGACCGCGAGTTGCTCGAGAGGCTCATCGACGTGGCGCCCCAACCCGTCGAGCTTCCCATTGAGATGGCTTCACCCGCGTAGGGGAGCGCTCTGGCAAGCCGCGTCGGCACGCAGCGCCGACCACGTTTGCCCGGTGAAGAAGGGCACCTTGTTCCAAGAATCCTGGAACAAGGTGCCCTTCTTCACCTGGTCAGTACACCCAGCGGGTGCGGGCGGCGATCTCGTCTGGGTCCGCCCCCTCGAACAGAGCGATCTCTCCGCGGCGGACAACGGCGACGGTATCGGCCAGCTCCTCGCCGAACGCGTCGCGCAGCACCTTGTCCGACTCGAAGGCGTCAACAGCTTCAGCCAGCGATGCCGGCACGGGCGCGATGCCACGAGCAGCGCGATCCGCGTGGTCGAGGGACGCGGGATCCACGTCGACCGGCTCAGGCAGGGTTGCCCCGGTGGCGAGCCCGTCCCGACCGGCCGCAATCAATGCGGCGAGCGCGAGATACGGATTTGCCGCCGCATCGAAGGACTTCATCTCGATATTGGCCGCCTGCGGCCGGTCTCCTACCACGCCCATGATGAACCGCAGCGCCGCTTCCCGGTTCTCCAATCCCCAACACATGAAGGCACCGGCCCAATGCGACGGCACCAGGCGCAGATAGCTCGCCACCGAGGGGGCGCCAACGGCGAGCAGCCCGGGCAGGTGCGTCAGGATTCCCGCAACGAAAGACTCGGCAGCCGTGGTCATGCCGTAGCGGCAGTCCCCGCCGGTCATCGCATTGACACCGTCCCGCCAGAGGCTCAGGTGGATGTGTCCGCCGTTGCCGACCTTGCCCGCGAGCACCTTCGGCGCGAACGAGGCCCGCAGGCTGTGGCCGCTGCTCACCGCGCGGATTGTCTCTCGTACGAGGACGGCCGTATCGGCAGCTCCAACCGGATCCTCCGCGGCGACGGAGACCTCGTACTGCCCGGCCGCGTATTCGGGATGGATCTGCTCGACGGCCAGCCCCTCGGCTGCCAGCGCGTCCAGCACATCCACGAGATAGCCCGACAGCTCGGTCAGCCGGGTCATCCCGTAGGCCGGGCCGCGGCCAGCCGGGACGAACTCGTCACCGGTGCCGGCCGATACGCACCACTCCACCTCGACAGCAGCCCGGACGGCGAAGCCCTCTGCCGCAAGGCGGACGACCTCACGGCGGAGGACGCCCCGCGCGTCCTGCGGGTGGGGGGAGCCGTTCTGGTCGTAGCGGTCGGCGGGCGCCCAGGCCCAATGCGGCTGTGCCCCCAATGCCGTCAGCCGTTCAACGGCCGGGTACAGCCGCAGGTCGCCGACCGGACCGCCGGCGAAGCGCCCCATCACCGCCGAGTCATCGACGAGGAACGTGTCGAAGACCGGTGAAGCGCCGACGCCCCAGGCGGCCGCGTGTTCGAGACGGGCCAGCGGGACAGCCTTGACCCTGGTGATACCGCTGTTGTCAACCCAGGTCAGTGCGACCGCTGCGACTCCGCGAGCGGCGAGGTCGGCGGCCGCTTGGCGAGCCTGCGCGGCACTCCGGATCCGCTCCTCGGCTCCCAGCCCGTCCATCGCATCCCTCTCGGAGAGAATCGCGGCATGACTCCGACCAGCGTGGTCGCGTCGCTGCCCTACGTCGAGACGCTACGGCTCGTGGACCATCACTGCCATGGGGTGCTGCGCCGTCGCGTGGACCGGACAGGGTTCGAGGAGATGCTCACCGAGGCGCGTGCCACCGGTGACCTCGGGGGCAGCTTGTTCGACTCGCAGATCGGGTTCGCCATCCGGCGATGGTGCGCACCGGTGCTCGACCTCGCCCCCGGTGCCGATCCCAGCGGCTATCTCGACCGCCGGGAGAAGCTCGGCCCGGACGAGATAGCCCGACGGTTCCTGAGCGCGGCCGGCCTGGGCGCTCTTTGCGTCGACACTGGATACCTGCCTGAGCCACTCCTCTCCCCGGCCGAGCTGGGGACGGCTGCGGGCGCGGCGGCGTACAACGTTGTGAGGCTGGAGACCGCTGCTGAGCGAGTGGTGCGGTCAGCGACGAGCGCCGCCGAATTCGCCGACGCCGTGCGCACGGAGCTGGCCGAGGAGACCAAAATCGCGGTGGCGGTGAAGAGCATTGCCGCCTACCGCGTCGGTCTCGCACTCGGTGGCTCGCGGCCCACCGATGCCGAGGTTGCGGGAGCAGCAGGCCGCTGGCTGGCGGCCATCGAGGCCGGCTCGCCGGTACGGCTGACGGATGAGGTGCTGCACCGGTTTCTGATCTGGTGCGGCATCGATATGCAGATGCCGATCCAGATCCATGTCGGCTACGGCGATGCCGATATCACGTTGCACCGGAGCGATCCGTCACTGCTCACCCATCTGCTGCGGGCGCTTCAGCCCACCGGCGTACCGGTGATCCTGCTCCACAACTATCCGTTCCATCGACAGGCCGGCTATCTCGCTCAAGTGTTCCCGAACGTGTTCATCGACGTGTCGCTGGCGACTCACAACGTCGGATGGCGAGCAGGCGCGCTAATAGCCGAGACGCTGGAGTTGGCACCGTTCGGCAAGGTCCTCTACGCCTCCGATGCATTTGGCCTGCCGGAGCTCTATTACCTGGGCAGCGTGCTGTTTCGCCGCGGTCTGGCTCGGGTCTTGCGCGAGGGCGTCGACGAGGACAGCTGGAACCACGCCGACGCGGCTCGGATCGCTCACTTGATCGGTGTGGAGAACGCCTGCCGGGTGTACGGCATCGAGCGCCCGATCACGCACTAGCGAGTGCTGGCCCGGCGCTGGCTGGCCGGCAAGCCCGGCCACGTTCGAACGATCTAGACCGTCGACCGATGATCCAGAAACGAGATCATCGGCGGACTACCTGGCTGGAAGGGGGCCAACCAAGGCGGCGGGCCAGCTAGACAGCCCCGTCAGCGTCTAGGTAGTCCACCGATGATCCAGTAACTGGATCATCGCTCCGATAGCGCCGGCGGGCTGATGCGATGTCACGAAGCGGTAGCCTTCGTTGACTGTGCGTAGATGCGCGACCGTGAACAAATCGGAGAGGGTAGATGACCGTCAGCTCAGCCGGCCGTGCCGGCACCACCACATCGGCCGAGACTCATCCGCTGCAGCGGCTGTCGGTTGAGGAGATCACCGCTGCCCGTGCCCTCTTCGAAGGCAAGGGCATGCTCACTCCGACGACCCGGTTCGCCTTGCTCGGGCTGGAGGAGCCGCCCAAAGATGAGGTGCTGAGCTTCGTTCCGGGCGACGAGGTCGACCGGCGGGTACGCGCAGTCTTACTCGACACCGCTAACGGGCAGGCGCAGGCGATCGTCGCCTCGTTGAGCCGAGGTGAGTTCGACTCCATCGTTGATATTGACCCGGCCGTCGATGGTCAACCGCCGATCTTGCTCGACGAGCTGATTACGGTCGACGAGATCGTCAAGGCCGATCCCGGCTGGTGCGCGGCGATGGCGCGCCGTGGAATCACGGATCTGTCCCTCGTTCGCCCAGCCCCACTCTCGGCGGGGAATTTCGGCATCGAGGGCGAGGAGGGGCGGCGGGTCGTGCATGTGCTGTCCTTCCTCGCGCATCGGTCGGAGGACCACTGCTGGGCGCACCCCATCGACGGCATCGTCGCCTATGTCGACCTCATCGAGCGGCGCGTCATCGAACTGATCGACCACGAGGTGATGCCGGTCCCCCGCGAGGAAGCCAACATCGACGACCCCGCATACGTGGGCCCGACGCGAACGACGCTAAAACCTATCGAGATCATCCAGCCGGACGGCCCCAGCTTCACCGTCGACGGGGACGTGGTGTCCTGGGAGAACTGGACCTTCAGGGTGGGCTTCGACCCGCGCGAGGGCCTGGTGCTCCACCAGATCTCCATTCGAGACGGCGAGCGCGATCGTCCAGTGATCTACCGCGCATCAGTTGCCGAGATGGTCGTCCCGTACGCCGATCCGAGCCCGGTGCGGTTCTGGCAGAGCTATTTCGATTCCGGCGAATACCTGCTCGGCATACAAGTCAACTCGCTCGAGCACGGTTGCGACTGCCTCGGCGAGATCCGCTATTTCGACGCCACCCTTGCCGACACCGACGGGCAGCCCTACGTGGTACCCAACGCCATCTGCCTCCATGAAGAGGACTACGGCGTCGTGTGGAAGCACACCGACATCTTCACCGAGTCCAAGGAGACCCGCCGCCAGCGGCGGCTCGTGATCTCGTTCTTCGTCAC
>DATBRJ010000318.1:0-6058 GCA_036560395.1 Actinomycetes bacterium
GGCCTGCCGGGCGACCGCGTCAGATGCTGCGACGACCGGGGCCGGCTAATGGTCAACGGCGTCGCGCTCGATGAGGGCGCTTATCTGTATCCGGGAGACAGACCTTCCCTCGAGACGTTCAACATCGTGGTACCCAAGGGAAGGCTATGGGTGATGGGCGATCACAGGACGGTCTCGCAGGACAGCCGCTCGCATCTCGGCGAGCCGGGCGGCGGCACGGTGCCCATCGACAAGGTGATCGGCAAGGCGTTTGTCGTCATATGGCCATTCGCTCACTGGCAGAGTCTGCCGATTCCCGACACCTTCAAGCAGCCGGCCATCGACGCCAATGCCGGCCGAGGCTAACGGTGGAGCGGGGCACCCCACCGTTCGGGCGAGGCGATACGGCCGGAGAAGTCCATCCGGCCGCTGGCCGCGCCGCTTCCGAGCTCAACGGTTACCAGCAGCCTGCGGATACCAATACCGATCACCCTTCGACAGACTTCAGCACCCTCCACGCGGCGCCGGCCGCACCTGTCCCCGACGAGAGTTCCCAGCCGGTCCTCGGCCCTCGGATGGCGGCCAAGGCGGCCGCCAGAGCTGCGGCCGATGCACAAGCCCAAGCGCAGCCGACGGTGGGCGAAAGCGCGCGGCAAGCCGACGGCATGTCCGGTTCCCTTCCGCCACCTCTGCATCAGCCAGCCCCGCCCCTCGCTCCTGAAGGGATGCCCAAGCGGGGCAAGCGCAGGCGGCGGCACGCAAAGAGGCGAGGCGACGGCGCCGCGCTGGTGCGCGAGCTGCCCGTCCTCATCGGAGTGGCGCTAATCCTTGCCCTGCTGATCAAGACATTTCTGGTTCAGGCTTTCTACATCCCATCGGACTCGATGGAGAACACGCTCAAGGTCGGCGACCGCGTTCTTGTCAACAAGCTGGGCAGCTACTTTGGCAGCGTCGACCGCGGCCAGGTCGTCGTCTTCAAAGATCCCGGAGGTTGGCTCGGCGATGACGAAGGCGGATCGGATGGGAACCCGTTCTTGCACGGCATCAAGAGCGTCTTCGTCTTCGTTGGGTTGCTCCCCTCGGACAACGAAAGGGACCTGATCAAGAGGGTAATCGGGATCCCCGGCGATCGAGTCAAGTGCTGCGACGGGAAGGGGCGCATCACCGTCAACGGGGTTGCGTTGAACGAGAGCTACGTCTTCCCCGGCAACACCCCGTCCGACTTGACCTTCGACATCACTATCCCCGACGGTCGATTGTGGGTGATGGGGGACCATCGCGCGGTCTCCGCCGATTCACGCCTGCACATGGGCGACCCAGGCGGCGGGACTATCCCGGCTGACAACGTGATCGGACGCGCTTTCGTGATTGTTTGGCCGTTGGGGCGGGCAGCCACCTTGCCCGTGCCCGACACCTACCATCAGAAGGCACTCGCCGCGTCAGGGGTTGGCGCGCCACTCGAGCTGGTGGCAAGCCTCGGCGCGGGATCTCCCCTGCTCCTCGGCCTCAGCATCGCGATCCCGCTGTCCGCCTACCGTCTCCGCCGGCGCTCCTCGCGTTTCCTCATCCGCGGTAACAAGATCGAAGAGCCGTTCTGGCATCCCTACTGAGGCACCTTCGGGCCGCTGTCGAGCAGGTTGGTGGGCCAACCCGCTGGCACCTGCGCTGCTTCGCGCGCAAACTGGGTAGTACTGCGCCCACTGGGTGCTGAAAACTGACCGCGACGAGCGACCATTGGGGGCGCCTCGTGTCCAGCGACCTCGTACTGCCCGACCTCGTCCCCGTGCTGTCGCGCGGCAAGCACAGGAATCCACGTAAGGGCGCCTGCTTCATGGAGCTCGCGTCCTATCTTGCCGGCGAGCGGTGGTCCGACCACCCAAGGTGCACGCACCCCCTGCTCGCCGCACTCGCCCGCGGCGTCAACGACCTCACCTCCGATGCCGGCCGTGCGAAGCTCGCGGAGCTCATCCCATCGGTGATCGGTCTCACCGGGGACGACGTGAGAATCGACGCCCGTATCGCGCTGCGCGCCGCGACGACAGCGCTGCCGGTCGCCGCCGAGGAACGCCAGCGCATCCTGGCAATCTCCGTTCTGGTGGCCGAGCGCTTGCTCGCCTCCGTCGACGGGCGCCCCGCGGGTGCGCTCGAGGAGCGGAGCAGGTGGGCGCTGGCTCAGGCGCCGATGGCTGCCAAGTGGGCCCGCCGATACACCCGCGAGGTACCGCCATCGCCGAAGGGGTTCCGCAGGTATGCCGCCCCGACGACAGTCCGCAACGCGGTCGAAGGCATTGCCCGCGCATGCATCCCTGACCCCGACGAGCTGCTGCGCGAGGTGCTCGCGAGCTCGATCGTGGAGTGTCGGGAGATCATCGGCGAGGTGCCCAACACCGAGGCGCGCACGACAACCGGGCCGGATCGGTGGGTTGCTGCCTGTGAGCTGACCCGAACTGGCAGCCGCTGATCCGCTAGGACACACGCGCTGACCCGAGCCGGGCGGTCGGCCGCTCGCGAGAAATGACCGGCCAAGTCTGTGGTGCTTGGCTCCGTCGGCTGGGGCATGTGCGCAAGGATTAGGCCGTGGGTGACCTTCCGAAGGGTGCGACGATCAGGCGAGATGCCGGTTTGTACGGATACGAGCGGGCACTCGCTCGTGCCGGGTTGGCGCCGGTCGCAGGCGCGGACGAGGCGGGGCGAGGCGCCTGCGCCGGGCCGTTGGTCGTCGGCGCATGTGTCCTGCCTGAGGGCAAGAAGGGCCACGTGCCTGGGTTGGCCGACTCGAAGCTCCTCGTCCCCGCCACCCGGGAGAAGGTGTACGACCGCATCATCGACCGGGCGCTCGCCTGGTCAGTAGTGATCATTCCTGCCGCCGAGATCGATCGCGTCGGGCTCCACGTGTGCAATGTCGCCGGGATGCGGCGGGCATTCGCGCAGCTGAGCGTGTCGCCCGCCTATGTGCTCACCGACGGGTTCCCCGTCGCCGGGATCGGGGTGCCTGGTCTGGCAGTCTGGAAGGGCGACCGGGTGACCGCCTGTATCGCGGCCGCGTCGGTGATCGCGAAGGTCACCCGAGACCGCATCATGCGTGAGCTGGCTGAGAGATATCCGAACTATGACTTCGCGGGCCACAAGGGATACGTGACGCCCGAGCACAACGCCGCCCTCCACAGCCATGGGCCATGCGACGAGCATCGCCGCCGGTTCATCAATGTCAGGAGGGCGGCATCAGCGGTCGGTCTGGTGGACAATATGCCCGAGGGGCCGATCGCCGAAGATGACCTGGACATGATCGAAGAGGATGCCGACGAGATCCGCTTCCAGATCGCATGAGCAGCGCGTCATCGGCGCGAGCAGGACAGACGACGAGGTGAGACGTGAGCGCGGAAGATCTCGAGAAGTACGAGACCGAGATGGAGCTCCAGCTCTACAAGGAGTATCGCGACGTCGTCGGCCTGTTCTCTTATGTCGTCGAGACCGACCGCCGCTTCTATCTCACCAACCACGTCGACCTGCATGTACGCAATGAGGGCGGCGAGGTCTACTTCGAGGTGACGATGTCCGACGCCTGGGTCTGGGACATGTACCGCCCGGCGCGCTTCGTGAAGAACGTCAAGGTCGTAACGTTCAAAGACGTGAATGTCGAGGAGCTGGCCAAGAGCGACCTCGAGGTTCCGCACGATCGGCCGGGCTTCGGCCGTTAGCCCGCGGCAGGAAGTCCACCCCGGATCCCCACCAGCTAAGCATACCAGCGTTGCCGCCAGATCGTCGTCAGCGCCGTATTGACGACGACAAGGGCGGCGAATGCCCAGGCCAGGCAGGCCGGTCCGGTGATGGCGAGCGCGAGGACTGCCGTCCGAGCACCGCAAGCTCGACCGCAAGCCTCATCGATGCCGGGGCTGAAAGTCTCGCGCTACGCAGGCGCCCCACGCGATGGCAGCAATGAGCGGCGTGGCGACACCGAGGACAACCCTCACCGCGATCGGGGCGTCGAGGGTGAACCCCCAGTAGGGCGAGCGTGGCCAGTGCGCAAAGCTCCACCAGGAAGCGGACGGCGAGGTTGGCCTGCTTCATCACCGCTCCATCATCGGCTCGTACACAGGGTCAAGAAAACCACGCGCTTCATCCACAGCAGATCGGTTGGCGCTAGCCCGGGCCTTGCTTCGGCGGCACGGTCAGTGCCAGGAGGTGGAGCCGGTGCGGGCCAAGGACGCGCTTGGGCGACATGGCGAGGAGGTGGCGGCGAGGCATCTCGCGGCGGCGGGGTTGGTCATCCTGGATCGCAACTGGCGCTGTGCCGCCGGTGAGATCGACATCGTCGCCGCCGACGGCGATGCGCTTGTCATCTGCGAGGTAAAGACCCGCCGCGGCACGGCGTGCGGCGGCCCGCTCGAGGCGGTCACCGCGAGCAAGCTCCGCCGGTTGCGGTCATTGGCGTTGCATTGGCTCGCCAGCAGCGGTGTGCATCCGGCACAGATCCGGTTCGACGTCGTCGGTGTCCTCCAGCCGGCGCGCGGCAACGCCGAGGTCACGCACGTCAAGGGCGTGATCTAGTGTCGCGCGTCCAAAGTCTCTTTGCGTTGGCCGGGTCCCGCTGGCTCCTGGCTGCGTTCTCGGTCGCCCGCGTACCTCCAGTACGCCGGGCTCCCTGCGGCCTTGCCAGTCATCCAGCAGTCCTCCGGCCACCGTCAAAGGACCTCGGACGCGCGACACTAGATGGCCGGGTCCCCCAGGCGCGGTACGTGAAGGCCGTGATCTAGATGGGCCTCGCGCGCAGCTGGTCAGTGAGCCTGCACGGGTTGGAGGGCTCCCTCGTTGAGGTCGAGGCCGACGTTTCCTCCGGGCTGCCCGCGTTCGTCCTCATCGGGCTGCCCGACACCGCACTGATTGAGTCGCGCGATCGCGTGCGGGCCGCCGTCGTCAACAGTGGCGAGCCATGGCCGCCAGGGCGCCTGACGGTCTCGCTGTCGCCGGCCTCTCTGCACAAGCGAGGCAGCTCCTTCGATTTGGCCATGGCCTGCGCGCTCGTCGCCGCGAGCGGGCTGCTTCCCGTCGACGCGCTCCATGATGTGGTGCTCCTCGGCGAGCTCGGTCTCGACGGCCGGATCAGAGCCGTGCGAGGAGTGCTGCCTGCGGTGCTGGCCGCGGCGCGCAGCGGGATGCGGCGAGTGGTCGTCCCCGCGCTCAACCGTGCCGAGGCGGCGCTCGTCCCCGGCGTCGACGTCGTGGCAGCGCCCTCGCTACCGCACTTGATAGCCGCACTCCGCGGTCAGCTGGCGGGGGACGAGCTGGCCGATGCTGTCGAGGAGGCCCACCGTGCCAGCCGGGAGGCCGGCGTTCAGAGCAATGGCGATCCCGGCAGACCGGACGCGTCGGACGCGCGGCAACGGGTGGACATGAGCGACGTGGTGGGCCAGCACGAGGCGCGACAGGCGATCGAGATCTGTGCGGCAGGCGGTCACCACCTGTTCCTGTACGGACCACCAGGGGTGGGCAAGACGATGCTGGCCGAGCGGTTGCCCGGATTACTGCCGCCCTTGGATCGGCAGGCAGCACTCGAGGTGACGGCGATCCATTCGCTAGCGGGCGCGCTACCGCCCGACCAGCCGCTCTGCTCTCAGCGGCCCTTCCAGCATCCGCATCATACGGCGACGGTTGCTGCGATGGTCGGAGGCGGCTCCGGCCTGGTCCGTCCAGGCGCCGCCAGCCTGGCCCACCACGGCGTGCTTTTCCTGGACGAGGCACCGGAGTTCAGCCCGACCGTTCTCGACGCCTTGCGGCAGCCGCTCGAGTGCGGTGAGGTCGTCATCGCCAGGGCGAAGGGCATCTTCAGCTTCCCCGCCAGATTCCAGCTCGTCCTCGCGGCGAATCCATGCCCATGCGGACTCGCCGGGGCCGCCGACGTCGCATGCACATGCACACCGACGACGCGGCGGCGCTATCTCGCGCGGCTTTCCGGTCCGCTGCTCGACCGGGTCGACCTTCGGGTAAGGCTCGACCGAATTGGTCGCGGTGGGGTTCTCATCGATGGCGGGTCGGCCGAGCCCACGGCCGTCGTCGCTTCCCGGGTCGAGCAGGCGAGGGA
>DATBRJ010000319.1:0-7574 GCA_036560395.1 Actinomycetes bacterium
CATGCCCGGATGGTTGCAGGCATTCGCGAACCACCAACCGGTCTCAGCGACCGCGTCAGCGGTGCGAGCGCTCACGCTCGGCGGACCGACCGCGGGCGAGGTCTGGAAGGCGATCGCATGGTGCGCGGGAATCCTGCTCGTATTCGCGCCCACCGCCGTGTGGCTGTACCGCCGGAAGGCGTGACCCCCCGGGGAGGCGATCCGCGCTTTCCCGACGTCTGGGGTCGACATCGGAGTCACTGGTCCACACGTTTGGGCTAGTTCGTCGCTAGCCGGCCGTCGTTCACGATCTCGACGCCCGACGCCTCCGCCCAGTGCTCGAGCGCATCGCGTCGGCACCCGTGGCGGTCCCAGTACGTCCCCGTGAGCCTCCCTTCGCGGGTGAGCTGAAGTACCTCCGACACGCCAAATGCTGGGCGAGGTCGTTCCCGAGCGGGTAGTCGGCCGCCACAAGCGCCGGTCCGTCGTCCGCAAGGTCTTCAATCGGCGGTAGGGAGGCCGCCGGCCGGTCCAAGCGGCGCATCGCCGACGAGCTCGTTATCACCCTCGACACCGCCAAGAAGCACGTCCTCGACGAGCTCGGCGGGGACAACCGAACCGAGGCCGTGACCCGTGGACGGCAGCCCGGGCTGATCCGCCAGCGCGGCGCCCGCTGCCGACCCCGACGGCATTTCCCGTCGCCGGTCCGGCGGCATGTCGGCCGCTTTGGGGCCGATTGCTGCGAATCCGGAGTGACTACGGCCGCTGTCCGATGCGATCCACGACGCCATACGCTTCCAGGCTGATCGACTGGTTGTAGATCTTGTAGCCGAGATAGTCGTACGTGGCCGGGTCCAGGATCAGCATCCAGTGCGGAAGAAGAGTGCTGCCTGGGCGGGAGATTCCGATCCCATGCCGGCCCCGCGCATCGACTGCGTCCCTGGTGAGGACAACTCCGGGGATCGCGCCAATGGCTTCGAACGTCGCGGAATGCAGGCCGGGGGGCATGACACTCCAGCCGTGGAGAAGGCGGAGGAGGCTGTCGTACGCAAGGTCGTAGTCCAGATTTCCGCCGCCCATGGGTAGGTCCAAGCGTGGAGCGTTTGGCCAGTCCCGCACGACGATGAGTAGTCGCTTCGCGTCTAGTGGCAGCTGGCGAAGGTCGGCATAGCGAACTGGAGGCCAGAGGCCCTCGTTCGACTTGAGAGGTGGCGCTGTCCATGACCTGCCGCGTTCGCTGATGCGCGACGGCTTCGAGCCGTCCACGGATCGCCAGTTCTCGTCGATGAACGTCTCCGTGGAGCCGTCGTTGCTGGTCTCGACGAGTAGCTCCTTTGTGTAGATGTACTGGTCATCGCGCGGGATCGGCACCTGCTGGTCGGTCATCCGGGCCTGCGCCGCGGCCCGCGTCAACGCTTCAACGGCGCTCACCTGAATCACGCGTGGCTGGACAGTCGGAAAAGCCGGCGAGCCGCGTCCGCCGGAATGTGGATGGCGCACGGCCTCCTGCCCGGCGACGATCAGGACGGCAGCCAGCGCGAGAGCGAACGCGCCCACCGCCGCTGGGCGCACCATGAAACGGCCAGGCCGGACGATGTGCCGGCGTTGATTCGTGATCTCCGAGAGCAGGCGTTCCCGGGCTAGTCGCCTCGTGCCAGCGTTCAAGTCCGGCACGTCATCGCCGAGCACCTTAAGCATGGTGATCTCATCCATCACGACACCGCCTCCCGAGCGAGTTCGGATCACGGCGAGCAAGCTCGGCGCGAAGGGTCTGCCGAGCCCTATGCAGGCGAGACCGGACTGTTCCCACCGGAATGTCCAGTGCTGCCGCCGCCTCGGCGTAGTCGAGATCGGCCAGCACCACGAGCAGAAGGACATCCCTATAGCGACGTGGTAGCCGGATCAACGCCGTCGCCAGCTCCGCGCGGGCTGCCTGCGCACTCACGCGCTCGGCGACCGCGTCATCGGGTGCTTCGTGGACGATCGGCTCGGTCGTTCGCGAGAGGGCGCGCAAATGCCGAGCCTCGATCCGGCGCCGGTGGCTAACGACATGCGTCGCGATCCCGTACAACCATGGGCGCGCGTTGTCGCGCGAGAGGTCATAACGACGCCGTCCACGGAACGCGAGGTAGAACGTCTCCGACATCACGTCATCGGCACCGTTCGTGCCCAACCTGATGGCGGCGTAGCGGTAGATCGCGCCGGCATGCCGATCAAATAGCGTGGCGAACACCTCGGGTGATCGCAGCGACTGTTCGATGACCTGCGCGTCCGTCGGCGACCCGGGGTCGGAAGCCGTGTCCTCGGTCACCTCACCCCTGATGGCGGGTGCGGCCCTCCCCGGATGCTCGTCCACTGTGGCGTCCCTTTCGCCCTGGGAGCTTCTACAGGCTAATTGGGCGGCCGAGCGGATCGAGTTCCCAAGCGATCGCGTGCTGGCCCGGGAGGCGGCGATCGTTTGGGCCGTGGCAGCCGGCTCATCGTTGGAATCCGCGGCTTGTGCCTGGATGGTGTCTACGCCATCCCGGCGAGCTGGGCCAGCCTGGCCATGCCCGGCCCCACGTACCGGGCCAGACGCTCCTGGGCAGCGGTGACAGCGGCGGAGCTGGCCAGCTCTGGTGGGATGCGTCCCGGGTTGAGCGAGATCCCGTCGGCCCAGTCCCTGATGGCGGGATATGAGGTGAAGGACGACGCTCGACTGCCGAGCACCTGCTGGCGCGCCCAGTCGACCGTTGTGTTGGAGAACGGCGCAGGCGGGCAAAGCCGGTTCTTCACCGCGTCGTCCTCGAGCGTCGCCTCGACGTACCCGGCCAGCGCCGCACCGAAGCAGGCAAACGTGATCCGGATCGGCTGCAGCGTGATCGCCTCACGGCCCCAGACCGGCACCAACGGCGGGTACTGCAGTCCCGGGGCGGCGCAGTGCACGACCACGGCGTCCCGGGCGATGGCGGCCTCGCCCTCGGCGAGGACTAGCCGGCCCGGCTGCACGTGCCGCAGGTGGCCGAGCCGGACGACGCGGTCGATCGTACGCAGCCGATCCAATTCCCAGTGAGCGAGCGTTGGCACCTTTGCCATCGCGGGAGTCACGGACCGGTCGATGCGAAGCATCACGCCGGCGTTCTCCAGCTGGAAGAACACGTCATCTGCAGTCGAGGCGGCGGCGGCTGCCTCCATGATGTCAGCCGCCGTGCCGAGGAAGAGGACAGGGTCCGGCTGGACCACCGCGCGGTTGAGCATCCACGGGTCCCGGGGGCGTACCCAGCAGATGGCGCCGGGATCGACTCCGTTGTCGAGCAGCCAGATGCAGGCGTCGGTGGCGGTCTTGCCTGAGCCGGCGATCACGTACTCCGACGGCGCTCCTCCCAGGGTGACCAGGTCGTTGACGGGTACGGCGGTTACCCCGTCGGCGATGCCGTACGGCGGTGGGGTGGTCGCCGGGATTGATGGAGAGAGGTAGCGAGCATCGACAATGCGCCGCCGGCCGCGCACCTTGTGATGCCGCCCGGAGACCCGCGAGACGAACCGTCCCTCGCCGAGGTAGTCGCAGTTGGAGTAAAAGCACACCTTTCCCGAGCCGAGCAGGCGGGTGCGGAGAACCCGGTCGTAATATGCGCAGACTTCGGGCGCGGTCGCCCGCTCGTGCAGGCCGGCTTCCGGGCCGTCATGCTGCAGCGACCCGCCGCCGAGCAGCGTCGAGGCCACGCCGTAGAACGAGGAGGCCTGGTGGAGCCGGACGAACGGGTACGCGTCAAGCCAGTGCCCACCGACTCCGTACCGGGCGTCCACCATAACCACGCTGACGTCCGCATGATCGACCAGCGCGTCCGTAAAGGCCATCCCCACCGCACCAGCACCGACCACGAGGTAATCGGCTTCCAGCTCAGCCACCGCCACGGGGCTCATCCTGTCGGCGGGGCAGAGACGGGTCAACGGCCGCTCCGGGAGCGGAACACTCACCCTGTCACCGTTGCCGTCAGTCTGTCCTATCGCCTGCGACCTGCGACCAGTCGGTGTCGCGTACTTCGCGGGCGGAGGTGTGCACGGCATTGATCGCCGCGAGGATCTGGTAGTGACCCGGAGCCACCCCGGCGGCCAGGCGCTCACGCACCAGCCGATGACCCTCGCGGCCGCCGTCGTGTGCGGACATATCACCTCGTCGCCGAGAGCCACCGCCTGGATGAGTTCCACCGCCTCGGGACGGCGGGCGAGCAGCGCCTCGGCACCGAGGTCGAGATAGATGCCGCCGACCTCGCCGAGCCGCAGCTTTCCGCCAATGACCGGGCTTGCCTCCAAGACGGTCACGGCAGGCCGCGCGCCGGTCGGACTTGCCTGGCGGAGAAAGAGCGCGGCGGCTAGCCCGCGATGCCGCCGCCGACCACCACACCCCGATCGGTGTCTCTCCGTCGGCGGGCGACCGTTGCCGTCTCAGGTTCGGGTGTGGCCGGCCCACGTGCCGACCCTACTCACCGGTGCCCAGACCGCGACGATGCCAGATCGTGACGCAACCGCGATCTCGCAGCGGGAACCGGTCCATCGCCACCGATGGTCGCAACCACGACGCCGGCCGGGGGCTGCTCCTCCGTCCATCCCTTCGACTGCGTCGGGAGCCGGGACAAGAGGCCCGGATGACAATCAGCAACCACCGTGTGTGGGGTGATCGATATGAGTAGACGGAGGCTACATGCCATCGGTCTCTTGGGCGTCGCGCTGGCTGTGTCGACCGCCTTGGCGAGCTGCAGCGGCGGCAGCGGCGACACCGGGGCGGCCGGTGGAAAGCCTGCGGTCGAACCAGGCGCTGCGCAGCCCGGTAGCGGCGATGCCGGACAGGAGGCGGCGACGGGCTCCGCGCCCACAGGCAGCGCCGCGAACCGCAATGCCAGTGGTGCATTGCTGCAGGAGCAGAAGCTCATCCAGACCTCGAGCCTCAGCGTCGAGGTCACAGACGTGACCAGGGCAGTGCGGGCGGCGGAGGACACAGCGCTCGCGACCGGTGGTCGTGTTCAGTCCGAGCAGACGTCGTCCGAGACCGGCGACGGGTCAGGTTCCGACGATCCCGTCACGTCGGCAGACCTCGTGTTGCGCGTGCCGCCAGACGCCTACGAGCGGACGGTTCGCAAGCTTGCGAGCCTAGGAAGGCTGCTCAGCCAAGGCCGGGACACCAAGGACGTCACTCAGCAGTTCGTGGACGTGCAGAGCCGGATCGAGACCCAGCGGGCAAGCCTGGACCGGGTGCGTGTGCTGCTCTCCCGCGCGACGAAGATCGGCGACGTGGTCGCGATCGAGAGTGAGCTCTCCCGTCGCGAGGCTGACCTCGAGTCGCTGCTCGCTCAGCAAAAGGCGTTGGCTGAGCAGGCCGACCTGGGGACGATCAAGCTGCACCTCGCCGCGACGGGCGACCAGCCGATGGGGGAAGAGGAGGAGACCGAGCTCGGCTTCCTCGCCGGACTACGGAACGGCTGGCGGGCCTTCACCGGCTTCGTTGGCGTCATGCTGCTCGTCGTCGGCGCCCTGCTGCCCTTCATCGTCGCGGGCATGGTGGTCGCGGCCGTCGCGTTCCCGCTGATCCGCCGGCTCCGGCAGCCTCGACCGGCCAAGGCGGCAAACGCCGACAACGCACCCCTGTCCAGCTAGCTGGCGCATCCGCCTGTGAGGCGCGTTCACTCCGTCTTGCGGCGCATCAGGTGCCCCTCATTCTGACCTCTCGAATGAGGGGCACCTTCATTCGCCCGAGTGCACGGCTGACGCGCTGTGGACGAAGTCGACGAGGCGGGCGAGAACGTCGGGATCGGTGTCGGGCAGGACGCCGTGACCCCCTCGGGTGCGGAAGCCGAGGACAGGGAGGTGGTCATGTCCGCGTTGAGGCGATCGCGCCACCGTCGGCAGCCCGGACCTCAGCGGACGCTCGTCGGTCAATGGCAGCGGGCGTTGCTTCTGAGACAGCACACGCCTGCCAGTCAGATTCCGACGATCCAGCAGCTCGGTCTTCTGCAGCGGGTAGGAATGGAGCGCCGTAGCTCGCGGCGGTAGCCGTTAGAGCCCCACTGGGTGGGATGTCTCGACCAGGAAGCCGTTGCCTTCTTCGTACGCTCCGCCGTGCTGCTCTGCTACCTCGCGGAAGGCGTCGCGATCCTTGCGTCGCGATCAGCACCGCCCACCCGAGCCAGCGGACGCGTTGGACTCCCCGAGATGGTGCCTCCTGGTCACCGCCATGGCACCATCGATCAAGCATGAAGATCTCACCGACATGGCGGGACCGCCCGCTGCGCGAACAGCGAACGGTCCCTAGGCCGATCCCTCAAACCCGAAGACCCAAGGGACCAACCGTGTCGAACGTTCTGATGTCGGAGGATCCCGCATTCTAGCGGTACGGGTGTCTGGTGGACGCTCTGGGAACCAGCCCGACGCACAGCGCCTACGAGAGCGCCGTACGAGAAACACGGTCCCCTACTGACGTGGGCCTGCCGGCCAGAGTCCGCACGATTGCGGGCATCGGCGGGTGTCCGTCGCCGGCTTGTCACCCGCCGCGCCGCGGGGTTACGGTCCGAATATGGGGAACGGCGAGTTGCTCGCCTTCGCGTTTGTCACGCTGACGCTGCTGGCGACCGTCGGCGGCACGCTGTACCTGCAAGAGATCGCAACTGTGTTTCGCCGGCTCGCCGACCGCGTTTCGCCGCCCCTCGAGCTCGCGGCAAATCCGCCGATCGAACGTATCGCCCGCGATGCCCGCCGACTGCGCGCCGAAGTGCTCGCCTTTGCCCCGGGTACTCCAATGGCCAGACGGCTAGGTGTGTCGCGGGCGTACGACCACCTGTTGGTTGTCGCCTGCCAAGCGCTCGATGTTCCCGACACACTGACCGCGCTGGCTCCGGGCACCGACCGGGATGCCGAGCGGCTTCACGTCGAGCATGAACTCGAGGCTGCCGGGATGCGGCTGAGCGCATAGCGCGCGGGCACCCTCTGACAGCCGACCGCAGGCCAGCGCCGTCGCCGCAACTGCGGCGACTTAGCGATAGAGATCCCCGCGGGCGGAGGGGAGGCGGATTATGGCCAGCGCCCGCGGGGTCTCCCCCTCGTCTAGCGGATCCTCTCGGCTCGCTCCTGCCCCACGGCGATCCATTCGGTAAGCCGCGTCAGATCGGCACCGGCGGCGATCAGCAGCGCCGCTCGCCCACGGTGTGCGCACCGACTGTCTGCCGGCAACATCTGGGAGGATCACGGGCTCGTCTTCGCACAGCCGAACGGCAGACCGGTCGACCCACGCGCGGACCACCGGGCATGGAAGAACCTGCTCGCCGCGGCAGGTGTGCCTGACGCCCGCCTGCACGACGCCCGTCAAACTGCCGCGACGCTGCTACTCAGCCGAGGCGTGCCGGCCAGGGTGGCAATGGAGATCCTCGGCCACTCCCAGATCAGCCTCACGTTGCAGACCTACTCCCACGTCACCGCCGAACTGCACCGGGACACGGCGGACAAGGTCGGGGAAGCGCTATGGGGATGACTGGTCACCGCAATGGCACCGCTCGTCGTCCGGCGCGATCTTCCGCTAGCGCGTTTCCGCAGGTAAAGAATGGAGCCGCCTCGGGGAATCGAACCCC
>DATBRJ010000320.1:0-7405 GCA_036560395.1 Actinomycetes bacterium
GAGTGCCCCAAGATCGAGCAGCTGGTCGCCTTCTACAACGAGCGGGTAGAGGCGCTGTATGTCGACGGGGAGCTGCAGCCGGTGCCGCAGACCCCCTGGTCCAAGCGGCCGCGCTGACCTGGCCGCAGCCGGCCCGCGGCGCCGCAACGATGACCGGCTTGGTGGACACGGCGACACCAAGACGGTGAGCTTCGGGTGTTGGCCTGGCCGCCGTGCGGGAACCGATCACGTTCGCGGCCCGGAGCCGGGGCCTGTTCTGCCGGTTCAGTTGGACACCAAGCTGGTCACGCGGGGCGGCGGGGCGATCCCGACGGCGGTGAGCAGCTCGCGTTGTGCCTGGGTGAGGGCGGTGGTGTGCTGCACACGCCCGGCCGGGCCGGCCAGAGTGACCAGGTGCAGCCACCTGAGGCGCGCTTTCTCGGAGGCCTTGATGCTCCCCCACTTCGGTGGAGTCGCTTGGCAGCCTCGTCATGCCCATGACCCGAACGGAGGTCGGCATGGCTAGGAGGGATCCACCGGAGTTCAGGCGTGCAAGGTGTTGGACCTCATCGCCGCCGGACGACCTGTGGCCGAGGTCGCAGCGGCCTCGGGGTCAGCGGTCAGACGATCTACAACTGGCGAGCCCAAGACCTGATCGACCGCGGTGAACGCCCCGGGCTGAGGAGCTCAGAGCTCGCCGAGCTAGAGACGGCGAGGTCAGTGCTCCCGAGGGGGCAATCGGCCGTGGTTTGTGCGGCCGACTGCCCCCCTCGGGGGAGTGGCGCGGCCGCGCCGAGCGGTGCGCTTCGCGCGATTGATCGATGCGACGCGGCCGCGATCCTGGCGGACCTGCGGTCCGCGCCGCCCTCGGCGGCATCTGAGCCTGCCCTGGCTGCTCCTTACGGTGGTGCCGGTGCCGCAGGAGCAGCGCCGTCCTGATGCTCTGGTTGGACGGATGATCGGCTGGTTCGGAAAGCACCCAGGGTCGGCAGGAAAGCGGTTGCCGAAGGGCCACGCCGCCGCCAGGCTCAGGCGGTCGCGTCGTCGGTGCCAAGGAGCCAGCAGATGGGCAGGGCCGTTCGCGTCGGGGTGCTCGAGCTACGCCGCGGCGCCGCCCTCGCCCGCCTCGCGCAGCAAGCCGGGATGCAGGTGGTCGCGGTGTGCGAGCGGGACGACCGCCGCCGCGAGCAGCATGCCCAAGCGTTTGGCGCCGCGGCCTACGCCGACGTCGAGCCGTTCCTGGACCACGCCATGGACGCCGCCGTCCTGGTCAACGACTTCGACCAGCACGCCCCGGTCGCGATCCGCGCCCTGGACCGCGGCGTGAGCGTGCTGTCGGAGACCGCCGCCTGCCGCACGGTCGGCGAGGGCGTCGCGCTGATCGAGGCCGCCGAACACTCCAGCGGCATCTACATGTTCGCCGAGAACTACCCCTACATCCCCTTCACCCGGGAGATGCGGCGCCGCTACCAGGCCGGCCAGATCGGCGAGGTCCGCTACGCCGAAGCCGAGTATCTGGACGAGCCCGCCGACCTCGCCTGGTTCGTCAACGACCGGGCGCACTGGCGGGCCCGTTTGCCCGCGACCTACTACTGCACCCACTCGCTGGCCCCGGTCACCGCCATCACCGGGACCCGGCCAGTGGAGGTGACCGCCTTCGTGGTGCCCACCACCAGCGGGCCCGAGGCGCTGGGGCGGGCCCGCCGGGGCCGCGGGTGGGCGGCCGTGCTGGTGGTGCGCCTGGACAACGGGGCGGTCTTCAAGTCGCTGCACGGCTTCCTTGAGGCCAGCCAGCAGGCCTGGGTGCGGCTCCACGGCGACCGCGGCCTGATGGAGAACCTGCGCCACGGCGACACCCGCACCCTCCGCGTCGTCCGCAGCCTCGAGGATGGTCCGGTCGAGAAGGTCTTCCTGCCCTGGCCCCCGGAGCTTCCCGTCACCGGCGCCGATCCGCTGGGCGACGGTGTCGCCGAGACGCTGATGCTGCGGGAGTTCGCCAGCGCGGTCCGGCACGGAGCGCCACCCGACCAGGACGTGTACTTCGGCGTCGAGCTGTCCATCACCGGGATCCAGGCGATGCGCTCCAGCCTGACCGGGAGCGTCCCCCTCGACGTTCCCGACCTGCGCCGCCCAGACGTCCGCCGAGACCACGCGGCCGACGAGTGGTTCCCCGACCTACCCGAGCTGTGACCAAGCAAAGCAGCCACAGAATCCCTACTGACCACGGGCTGACGAGCCTGAGACGAGCCTGACACTAGGCTGGCCTTGGCATATGGCCCCCGACCGGGGAGTGAAGCGGCCGCGCCGCAAGGAGCGCTTCGCGCGATCGATTCAACGGCGCGTCCGCGCCTTGTGGCGGACCTTCGGTCCGCGCCACCCTCGGCGGCAGTCCGAGCCAGCCCTGGTGGCGACTCTCGGTGGCATGGCACCACGAGGGGCGACGTTGACAGCCAACACAGATGGCCACCCTGAACAGCCAGTCAGTTTGAACGAACGGTCCGGCGGCGGAGCCGCAGAACAAACAGCGAGACCTCATCGCCACCCTTCCCTGCCGATAGCCCATCTCGGCGAGCCGTCGCCCGCGCCTGCCGTCACAGCAACCTTCGACTGACCGAAGCGATCGGTTTGCTCCGATGCGCAAACTCTGACAGTTCGTACCTTAAGGGTCGTCCTGGAACGGGCCGGATGGGACCCGCCTGGCCCCTGGTCACCCATATGCCCTCCGGTCTGACCGACCTGACCAAGGCGATCTCCACGACCACCGAGGAGCAGAAGATCAATGACGCTAGGCTCGGCGCAGCGGGCTACGCCTTGACGCGTTCCCCTGATGCCGCGGACCGCTCGATGGCGGCGATGACCTGGTGGCGCCGGACGGCGTCGGCGAAGTCGGGCACGGTGTGCGTCCCGTTATCGATGTCGGCCGCGAACCCGGCGTAGGCACGCCCGACGTTGTCGGCGGGCGTTCCTACCAGGCTGGTGAGCGCGGGCCATTTCTGTGTCAATGCCGCCGGGACAGCAAGCTCGGCGGGCTGGGTGCGCCCGTGTGCTCCGGCGACGGTCAAGGGATAGATTTGGGGCTGGGCGGCGTCAGCGGTAATCCGGAGCGTTCGGTCGGTTCCGTTGATTTCCCACAGGAACCCGGTCCCGCCGGCCACGGCCTCACGGACGTGGACGCTGGCGGTCGCCCCGGACGTGAGGGTGCCGATCACCGCGATCTGGTCGGCGGCCGTTTTCACGATCTGCTCCCCGGTCTCTTGGATGGTGATGAGCGGCCGGCGCAGCTCCGACACCGCCGACAGCTCGGCGAACTCGCCCAGTACATGGTTGAGGAGGTCCAGGCTGTGGCCGACGGCGATCGTGAGCAGGTTGGCCCCGTTGGTCTTGTCGAGCATGTAGGCGTTGGGCCCGACCACCACGTCGCCCGGGACCGACAGCCCGACCATGGTCGTTGACAGGACCTCGCCGAGGTAGCCGTCGCTGAGCAGCGCTTGGACGAACTGGATCGCCGGGGCCTGGCGGGCCTGCAACCCCACGACCGTGCGCACCCCATGCTCGGCGGCGAGGGAGGCCATCGCTTGTGCGTCATCCAGGTCGCGGCCAAGTGGCCACTCGCAGTAGACAGCCTTGCCGGCAGCCAGCGCGGCCGAGACCAGCTGTCGATGGTGGGGGACCTTGACCGTCACCGCGACCACATCGATGCCTGATTGGGTCACCAGCTGCTGGGGGTCTGCGAACACCGCGCTGACCCCGAACACCTCGCCTGCTACGCGCGCCGATTCCGCGCTGCGCGCGCTGAGTGCCCGGAGCTGGTAGTTCGGCAGCGCACGCAGTGCCGGGATGTGGGCGGTGGCGGCCCAGCCCCGGAGCGGGCTGACCCCGATGATCCCGACACCCAGCGTCGATTCAGGCATTTTGGTCGGCGATTAGGGCGCCATCAGCGTCGCCGGCGATCTCGCCCGAAGGTTCGTGCGGACGATCCTCAGCCGTTGTCCGCTCCTTGCTCGCCTCTTCACCTCCGCCAACGGCGTACCGACCGATGACCTCCCCGTCGCGGGGTCGACGCTGTCGCGGTGCTGGGGGAAGTCTCGCCAGCGGCCATCGATCCAGTGCTTGGCGATTGTGTCCGGTGGCGGTCATCCGCCCCTTGCTCCGCCATCAGTTTGTGTGCCATGTGCTCCTCGGATCTTGCGGGCACGGCCGGACCGTCATGCGGCCGCCGCGACGGCGGTGCGCGCCTGGCTGGCGTCGACCACCTTCCCGTTCAGTCCTCCGAACTGGTGCAGGGCGCCGAACGTCTCGATGCGCAAGGCGGCGTCCACGCCGCCCGCCTTCACCGGGTCGAATCCGGCTGCCGAGATGAGCCGCTCAACCGCGGCGGCAGCCTGGTCATCATCGGTCGCGTAGAACAGCACCGCGCGCGGGGTCCGGTTGGCCTGCGAGGCCAGCGACTCGGCGCAGAGGGTGCCGAACGCCTTCACGAAGTGCGCCTCGGCGGGCAGCAGCCCGGCCACGACAGCGCCCGAGGACCGGCCGTCGAGAAGCGTCCGAACCAACCCGCCGTTGGCGTCCTGCGCGACCGGGTTCGAGGGATCGACGACGACCTTGCCCCTGAGCAGGTCTGCGTGCTGGACGCTCAGCTCCTTGAGCGTGTCGAGCCAGACCGCGAACACCACGACATCCGCGTCGGTGATCGCCGTCTTGACCGAGGTGGCACTCGCCAGTTCGCCCAGTTGGTTCGCCAGCGCGGTCGCGTTCGATTCGTCACGCGCGGCCAGGACGACGCGTTCCCCGCCGTCCACCAGATGCCGCGCGACCGACTTGCCGATGTTGCCGACACCGATGATTGCGGTGGTCATTGCTTCCTCTTTCTTGAGCTCCCTCAGGGCTCAGCCCACCCGATGCGCCTCGACCTCGATCTCCAGGTCGACCTTCTTGCCCACCAGGAAGCCGCCCGTCTCGACCGCCACGTTCCAGGTCATCCCCCAGTCCTCGCGATCGATCGTCGTCTTGGCCGACGCGGCGAGCATCGCCTCCCCCTGCATGTTCGGCCCCCACCCCAGGAACTCCCCCGAGAGGGTGACCGGCCTGGTGATGTCCTTGATCGTGAGGTCGCCGTCCAGCTCGAACCACGACCCGCCCGTCGGCCGCACGGCCGTGCTCGTGAACCTCAGCATCGGGTGCTGCTCGATCTCCAGGAAGTCGCCGCTCATCAGGTGCTGGTCTCGCTTCTCGGTGTGCGTCGTGATGCTCTGGGTCTTCACCTCGACGTCGACCCGCGAGTCCTCCGGCGAGTCGCCCACCTGGATCGTTCCGGTGAACTCGGTGAACTGCCCCCGCACCTTCGACAGCATGTGTCGTGCCATGAACCCGACGACCGTGTGGACACGGTCCAGCTCGTAGGTGCCGGCGGGCGGGATCGAGACCCCCTGATACTCCCGGCCCTGGGCCGCGGTCTGCGCCATCTCCTGCCTCCTAGATGTCTGGTTGGTCACCAGCTGCTCGTGGCCTGGGAACACCGCGCTGACCCACCGCTCCTTTCCCGGGGGCTGCCCTGTATACTTGCACTTGCACATACCTTACCCCCCACTTAGGTGCACATGCAAATACTTCCCGGGGCCGATGCCGCCGAGCTCGTCCACCGGCTCGTCGAGGAGCAGGTGCCGGGCCGCCGTGGATTGGCAGCCTGGCGCTCGCTGCTGCGGGCCCACGCCACGCTCATGCGCCGACTCGATACCGACCTCCAACAAGCGACGGGCTTGGCCCTGGCCGACTTCGACGTGCTCGCTCAACTGGCGCAGGCCCACGGCGCGTTGCGCATGACCGAGCTGGCAGACCGGGCGCTAATCTCTCGGTCGGGCATGAGCCGTCGCGTCGCCCGGCTGGCCGCTGAAGGCCTCCTCCGCCGAGACCGAGCGGGCACCGACGGCCGTGGTGTCGTGGTGGCGCTCACCCAGGCGGGCATCACCCGCCTCGCCGAGACGGCACCCGTCCACGCCCGCGGAATCTCCAAGCTGTTCGTCGCCCAACTCGACGATCAGGAGCTCGCCCTCCTCGAGCGCGCCCTGAACAAGGTCATCGTCGACTGCTCCTTTGGCTGAGACCCAAAGCGCGTGCACCGCCGGCCGGAGCTCACGGCTCAGTTGGAGGTCGTCTCGACGGCCGCCGCGCCACCATGTCCTCCTCACCGCCCGGCCGTGGGGCGGGTAGGAAAGGCGGCCTGTAGTTCCGTTTCTGGGTCGAGGCCGGTGACGACCTTGAACTCGGCACCGTCCTCGAGCATGACGCCGCCCATCACGTCGATCTGCCACAACTGCATGAGACGGTCCCGCTCCCAGCGACCGAAGTCCTCCCGGCGCTTGCGCCGACGTCGGAGATCGATCAACCCGTGGCGCTTGAGGCACCGGTAGATGCTCGAGCGCGACGGAACGGCACCCACCCCTGCCCTGGCGAGCTGGCGCTCGATGCGCCGCGGCTCCGCCGTCAGGCCACCCTGCTGGTAGCGGGCGGTCTAGTTGTGGACGCTCTGGCGGCACACCAAGAGCCGCCGGGCCACCTCGACCACCTTCCCCCGTCCCGCAGGGCAGCGGCAGACGCTGGCATCCACTGACGCTTCCACCACGCCCTCCACCTGTCAAAACACCTCAGAGACGCACCACTAGGGTGGCAGCGATGCGCGGAATGGCGTGGATACGCTACCGCAAGAACCTCGTAGGTCGAGATCCGTGGCAGCCTGCCAACCAGCAACTCACCTTAATCCGGAGGATCTGGTCACATCATGAGCGTGCTGGCTGGGGCCACGGTGGTGTG
The DNA here is from genome assembly GCA_036560395.1 of Actinomycetes bacterium. Classification (GTDB taxonomy): domain Bacteria; phylum Actinomycetota; class Actinomycetes; order JAKEEW01; family JAKEEW01; genus DASYTV01. The sequence goes on from DATBRJ010000320.1 coordinate 6,787, forward strand.
CGGCGCAGGGATTTCCCGGTTGGCGCCCTCCAGCCTGCCCGACGGTGCGTTGCTGGCGCGCCGGCTCATCGAGCTGGTCCTGGACGGCCCGTTGACGTTCGCCGACGACGCCTTCGACCAGGTCTTCGTCGCGCTGGAGCCGCGGGCGGACGGCGAGCAGGACCTGCGCTTGGAGCTGGTCTTCGAGCTGCTCGCCCACGAGCTTGATCCCAAGGTGCTAGCGACGACGTCGAGCACTGGCCGTGGGGCAGCGCCGCTCCGGCGTTGTCGAAGTGCAACACCCCAGGCGGGTTGACTCTCCGGAAATGTGGGATCAGCCTGGTAGCTGATGGTGTGCGTGCTGCTGGTCCGCGACCGCACGCTCGACTATGGGCGCGTGGTCACCTGCGGCTGTCCACCGGCCCGCTCTCGCCTGGTGCGCTGACGCCGCCGGGCGAGCGCAAGGGCCCTCACAGGCGTCCCCGCACCGCCTAGCCCAAAAGGGCCCAGCCGCGCACCAGGAGGACGGTCGGTGTCGATCACCGACGAACCGCTCAACAACAATGCCGCCGAAGGCGCGGGCCTGCAGCCACGGTGCCGTGCCGATGCCACCAGCAAAGCGGGTCCCGATGCTCGCCTG
>DATBRJ010000321.1:0-2632 GCA_036560395.1 Actinomycetes bacterium
CGGTTAAGGGCGTGCCGGAGGATCGCCTGTAGCGTCTCGTCGTCGTTCGCGGACTGGGTTGGCTGCTTGGGCGTTACCGCGGCGCGATGGGCGGTCGCCCGGTCGCTGTCGCGGGTGCCGTGGGCGTGCCAAGGCAGGCCCGAGAAGCCCGGGCCGGCACGCCGAGGTGAGCCAGGCGCCGTCAGCAGCGCAGTGGCAGGGCTCGCAGCCGGGCGAACGCCCCGGCCAGCTCAGCGACCCAGGGCCAGGAGGTCTGCAGCCGCAGAACGACCCGGCGAGCGTGGCGGACGACCCGGGCGGCAACGTGGAGCAGCCGGTAGCGCAGCGCCTTGGGCTCGGCGACCGTCAGCGGGCCCAACCCTCCCACGAAAGCCGAGGCCAGATCGCTTTCCGCGAGCTCGCTCGTCCTTCCGACGTCCTCGAGATCCTCGAGGAGGAAGAGATTTGGTGGTCTGTGCCGGCATGCAACCTCCTCCTGGAGAGAGCCGAAGACACTGGTGTCATTAGCGCAGTGAGCTGAATGCAGCCCGCATCTCGGCGGCGAAGAGCTCGGGCTCTTCCCACGCGGCGAAGTGACCGCCCTTGTCGACCTCGTTGAAGTAGATGAGGTTGGGGTACGACCTCTCAACCCAGCTGCGTGGGGACCGCCAGATCTCGCCGGGGAAGGTGGTGAAGCCGACCAGAAGCGAGACCGCCGGCGGCGCCTGGCCGGCCGCAAGCGCTCGGGCTCGTCCGCCCTCCCAGTACGACCGGGCCGCCGAGGCCCCGGTGCCCGTCAGCCAGTACAGCGTGACGTTGTCGACGATCGTGTCGCGGGTGAGATGGCCCGCGGGCTGGCCGTCGAGAAAGGCGCGAGAGATCTTGTAGTAGCTGTCGGTATCGTGGTCCAGCATCCAGGCGGCCAGGGCGACGGGGGAATCCAGCAGGGCGTAGCCGATCGTCTGGGGCCGGGTGGACTGCTCCAGGAAGTAGCCAAAGCCGCTCGTCGTGAACGTGGCGAGCGCGTCCGCCGCCGCGCGTTCCTGCTCGGATTCGGTCGGCTGGGGGCCGGCCAGCACCGTCACGAGCAAGTTCAGGTGGATGCCGAGCAGCCCCTGGGGTGCCTGGCGGCCCATCGCGTCGGTGACCTCGGCGCCCACATCCCCGCCCTGGGCGACGTAGCTGCCATAGCCGAGGCGGCGCATCAGCTCCGCCCACGCTTGGGCGACGCGGCCGGGGTCCCAGCCGACCTCGGTCGGCTCGCCGGAGAAGCCGTAGCCGGGCAGCGACGGCAGCACCAGGTGGCACGCGTCCTCGGCCCGTCCGCCGTGCGCGGACGGGTCCGTCAGCGGGCTGACGGTCTCCAGCAGCTCGATGACCGAGCCGGGCCAGCCGTGCGTCATGATGAGCGGCAACGCGTGCTCGTGGGGCGACTTGACGTGGAGGAAGTGGATGTCCACGCCGTCGATCTGGGTCGTGAACTGCGGCAGCCCGTTCAGTCTCGCCTCGCACGTGCGCCAGTCGTACTCGGTCGTCCAGTAGCGGGCGAGCGCCTGCAGCGTCGCCAGCTGCACGCCCTGGGAGCGGTCTGCAACGAGCTCTTTAGAAGGCCAGCGCGTCGCCTTGATCCGGCGTCGCAGCTCGGCGAGCTCCTCTTCGGGAACATCGATCCGGAAGGGACGGACTTCGGGATGGGCCATAGAGGCCTCGACCTGGGTCATGGTGGCCTACCTCCTGTGGATTCACCCTCGGTCGCGGTACGGGGCCAGGAAGGGGATCAGTACCGCCAGCAGCTTCTCGGGAGCCTGCTCGGCGACCCAGTGGCCGGCGCCGGGGATGACCACGCTCTGCACGTCCTTCGCGGCGGGCTTGATCCCGTCCCCGACCGCCGGGCAGGACCTGGGGACCGTATCGAGAGCCCTAGAATGGGCCCCACCGGCCGCAACGCAGGGGAAGGTGCCGACATGTCGGACGTGTTCGCCCTCACCGAGGACCAGGAGCTGTTCCGCCGGGAGTGGCGGCGGCTGTTCGAGGACAAGTTCACCGAGCGCGCAGCCGAGATCGACCGGACCGGGGAGTTCCCCTGGGACAACCACAAGGTGCTCACCGAGGCCGGCCTGGTCGGCCTCAACATCCCCGAGGCCTACGGCGGCGGCAGCGCCGACTCGGTCACCCACTGCATCCTGGTCGAGGAGGTCGCCAGGGTCTGCGCCTCGACCTCGCTGATCCCCGCGGTCAACAAGCTCGCCACCCTGCCGATCCTGTTCGCCGGCAGCGAGGAGCAGAAGCAGCGCTTCCTGCCGCCGATCGCCGACGGCTCCGCGCTCGCGTCCTACTGCCTCACCGAGCCGGGGTCCGGGTCGGACGCGGCGGCGATGCGCTCCCGCGCGGTGCGCGACGGCGACGGCTACATCCTCAACGGCACCAAGCGGTTCATCACCGGCGGCGGCGTCAGCAAGATCTACGTCTACTACGCCGTCACCGACCCCGACGCCGGCGGCAAGGGGATCTCGGCGTTCGTGCTCGAGGACTCCATGCCGGGGTTCGAGATCGGCAAGCACGAGGACAAGCTCGGCATCCGCGGGTCGCCGACCACCGAGGTGATCTGCAACGACGTGCGGGTGCCGGCCGCCAACCGGCTCGGCGAGGAGGG
>DATBRJ010000322.1:0-3881 GCA_036560395.1 Actinomycetes bacterium
AGGACTTGGCCGAGCTGCTGGAGCGCCCATGACTGGCGCCGACTCGCGTTACTCGGTCGAGCCGTGGGCGATACGGGTCACCGAGTTGGACATAGAGGCCCTCGCGCAGAACGAGTCGATCTTTGCGCTGTCAAACGGCCATGTCGGCTTGCGCGGAACCCTGGAGGAAGGCGAGCCACGCGCGGTTTCCGGCAGCTACCTCAACGGCTTTTTCGAAGAACATCCGTTGCCGTATGCGGAAGCGGGCTACGGCTTCCCTGAGTCCGGGCAGACGGTGGTCAACGTCACCGACGGCAAGCTGATCCGGCTGATCGTCGGCGACTCCCCCTTCGACATGCGCTATGGGATCGTCCGGTCGCACGAGCAAGTGCTCGATTTCCGCTCTGGACTTCTCGGCCGCGCGACCGACTGGACCTCCCCCAACGGCCGCTCGGTCCGGGTGACCTCGCAGCGGCTTGTCAGCTTCGCGCGGCGTTCGGTGGCGGCGATCGCGTACCAGGTCGAGCCGCTCGACGCCGGCGACCTGTACGTCGCGGTCCAGTCCGATCTGCTCGCCAACGAACCGCAGAACGGCGCGCGGCTCGGCGATCCGCGGGCTGCCGAGGCGCTCGCCGCGCCACTGGTGTCTGAGCTCGCCGCCGGCCGGAGCAAGAGCGGTGTGCTCGTCCACCGGACCAAGCGCAGCGGCCTGCGGGTGGCTGTGGGCATGGATCACATACTTGAGGTTCCTGGTGAGGTCGACACGTCGGTCGACATAACCGATGACCTGGCCCGGCTCACCATCGCCGCGCGGTTGCCGCAAGGCACGAGGCTGCGTCTGATCAAGTATCTTGCGTACGGATGGTCCCACCGGCGCTCTGCCGCCGCGCTGCGCGACCAGGTGGAGGGTGCGCTCGCGACCGCGAAGCTCGCCGGTTGGGATTTGCTCGCGGGGGAACAGCGCGAGTTCCTCGACAACTACTGGGCGCGTGCCGACGTCGAGCTTGAGGGCGACCCTAGGCTTCAGCAGGCTGTCAGGTTCGCACTCTTTCACGTGCTCCAAGCGTCGGCTCGCGCCGAGCAGCAGGCGATTCCAGCCAAGGGCTTGACCGGCCCCGGCTACAACGGGCACGCCTTTTGGGACGCGGAGACCTTCGTGCTGCCCGTCCTGACATACACCCGTCCGGAATCTGCCCGCGATGAGCTGCGCTGGCGCCACTCGATCCTGCCGCTCGCTCGCAACCGGGCGGAGACACTCGATCAGCGCGGCGCGGCCTTCCCCTGGCGGACGATCCGCGGGGAAGAGTGTTCCGGTTACTGGCCCGCCGGGACCGCGGCGTTTCACATCAACGCAGACATCGCCGACGCGACCGCCCGCTATATCGCCGCGACCGACGATCAGGAATTCGAAAAGGGTTACGGACTCGAGCTGCTCGTCGAGACCGCACGGCTGTGGGCGTCACTGGGTCACTTCGACAGCGCTGGGAACTTCCGCATCCACGGCGTGACCGGGCCAGACGAGTACACGGCGATCGTCGACGACAACATCTACACGAACCTGATGGCACAGCGGAACTTCAGGGAAGCGGTTGCGAGCTGCGAGCGCTGGCTGGACATCGCCGCCGAGAAAGGGGTGGACGCGGAGGAGCTGGCGATGTGGCAGAAGGCGGCGGAGATGGTCGTGCTGCCCTATGACGATCACCTCCGTGTGCACAGCCAGTCACGTGGCTTCACCGAGCACGATGAGTGGGACTTCGAGGCGACTCCGCCGGAGAAGTATCCGTTGCTGATGAATTACCCGTACTTCGAGATCTACCGCAAGCAGGTCGTCAAGCAGGCGGACCTGGTGCTTGCCATGCACCTGCGCGGCGATGCGTTCAGCCCGCAGGAGAAAGAGCGCAACTTCGTCTACTACGAGGCGAGAACGGTCAGGGACTCGTCCCTGTCGGCCACGACCCAGGCGGTTATGGCGGCGGAGATCGGCTACTTGGAGCTTGCGTACGACTACTGGCGCGAGACGGCGCTCACCGACCTCTATGACCTCCAGCACAACATCGATCTCGGCCTCCACATCGCCTCCCTCGCGGGTACCTGGCTCGCGGCGGTCGCCGGATTCGGCGGCATGCGCGACTATGACGGGCGGCTATCGTTCGCCCCGCGGCTCCCACTGGCGCTTGACCGGCTGCGGTTCCGACTGTCGTACCGCGAGCGGTGCCTGCGAGTCGAGGTCGGCAAGGAGTCAGCGACCTACCAACTGGTGTCAGGACAGCCACTGGAAACCACCCACTACGGCGAGCCGATCACCGTGACAACCGACCTCCCGACTAGGCGGCCGATCCCGCCGCCGCCACAGCTTGGGCCGGTCAGGCAACCGGCCGGTCGAGCCCCACGACACGCGTGGGCAAGCCCGGAGTCCGGCGAGAAGCTTGCGGCGGCGAGCGCGGATCAGTCCACTCTGGTGCAGGCGGCCCAGCAGGCAGGAGGGACCGCCCGCTCAGGCGGCCGTTAGCCCCGTCAGCGTGGACAGAACGAGGCTTCCCAAGGTCGGTAGGTGATATCCGCCCTCCTGGACCGCGACGATGGGTACGTCCAGTGAGGCCGCGAGGCGACCGGCTGTTTCGTACCCACCCGCGGTGACGCGCAGTGGACTCTCCGGGTCGTCCACCGCGGCGTCTACGCCGAGCGAGACGACGAGCGCGGCAGCGCCGAAATCCGAGATCGCCGAGATGAGCGACGTGACACCCTCGAGCCAGGCCCGGTCGCCGGTGCCCGGAGCGAGCGGGATGTTCTGCGTCGTTCTCTCGCCGTCCCGGCGGCCGGTCTCCACCGCGAAGCCCACGTAATGCGGGAACCAGCCCGCGCCCGGATCGATGTGCACCGACCCGTAAAACACGTCGCTGCGGTCGTAGAAGATCGCCTGCGTGCCGTTGCCGTGATGGGCATCGATGTCGACGATCCCGACGCGGTCGAACCCGGCCTGCCGCAGTCCTTCCGCGGCCACCGCGGCGTTGTTGAGGTAGCACGATCCGCCGTAGGCGCGCCGCGTGACGTGATGTCCCGGGGGGCGGCACAGCGCATAGGCGACTGTCGCCCGCCCCGACGCGACGAGTGCGACGGCGGTGAGCGCCGCGTCGACGGCGCCGCGGGCGGCCTCCCAGGTGCCCGGGCCGACAAGTGTCATCGTGTCGTAGCCGTAAAGCCCCGCTCGGCCGTGGGTCGCGTACGGAACCTGGCTTGGCAGGCCGTCCAGCATGCCGGCGGTCGGGAAGACGTAGGGAACGACGCGATCCTGCCCGTGACCGGGATAGCCGCGCGCCACCCACTCCGCGTAGACACTGGCCAGGTGATCGACGAAGTCGCGATCATGGACGGCTAGGAGGATCTTGTCGTCGTGGGCGTCGGCAGGTACGAGCTCGGCTCCAGCATTGAGCAGTGCAGTGCGGATGACGGTCGCGCGCTCTGCCACTTCGCTGCCAGGGCCAGGCATGCCGATCCAGACCTCGCGGGAAGGATCGTGGCGTTGGCAGGCCTCCGACCAGACGAGTGGGATCCGCACGGCCATTCCGGCATGATGGCATGTCCGTGAGATTGGGCACTGCACCTACCAGCTATTGCGCGGTTCCCACGCAGGTCAGAAGGCGTTTCGCCTATTCGATCTTCCGGCGTCTGTCGGTGTCTGTAGGCCCGTTTCTGGAACCTCGTGCGGGGCTGGTGCGGGGTTGCGGCGCCACCGGCCTCTGCGGAGTGATCCTGCTGTCCATCACGTCCATGGCCCGATCAACCGCGGAGAAGATCCGGTGCATGGCGCGGCCCAGCCTGCGCGAGTGAGGGGTATACGGATGCGGCCGGGTCGGTGCCCGGTCGAAGGTATGTACGAATGCGACAGCGATGCGGCGCCGCGC
>DATBRJ010000323.1:0-7520 GCA_036560395.1 Actinomycetes bacterium
AGACCAGTGACCACGACGAACCCCGCGATGCGAAGCTGAACCGATGCGCCTTGCCCACGCAGTCGACGTCGTCCGGACCGCCGAGGCCGCTCTGATGGCCAGGCTGCCCACTGGCGCTCTCATGCAGCGGGCAGCGGCAGGGCTGGCGGCCGCCTGCGCGCAGATGCTCGGGCAGGTGTACGGATCACGGGTCGTCCTCCTCGTCGGCTCCGGGGACAATGGCGGCGACGTGCTCTATGCCGGTGCGCGGCTCGCTGGTCGGGGCGCGGCCGTCCACGCGTTGCTGCTGGCCGGCCAGGGCGCACACCTGGGCGGGCTCGCGGCACTGCGCGCCGCCGGCGGCCGCGCCCTACCCCTGTCAGCCGAGGCGACCCCTCACATGAAGGGCCAAAGCCGCGATCCTACGACCGACCGGTGGGAGGCGCTGCTCCGCCAGGCGGGCCTCGTCGTCGACGGCATCGTGGGCATCGGCGGCCGAGGCGGTCTACGCCCGCCTGCGGCAGAGCTTGCCGACCGGATCCAGGACCTTGGCCTCCCCGTGGTCGCCGCCGACGTACCGAGCGGGGTGGACGCGACCACCGGTGAGGTAGCGGGGACAGCGATCCGCGCGGACGTGACGGTTACCTTCGGGACATACAAGCCTGGGCTGCTCGTCGACCCAGGCGCCTCGCATGCCGGTGTCGTCGAGCTCGTCGACATCGGACTCGCACCCTTCCTCGGCGCTGCCGATGCACAGTCGCTGCAGGCCGCCGATGTGCATGAGCTGCTTCCGGCGCCGACCCGAGAGTCGGACAAGTACCGCAGGGGTGTGGTCGGCGTGCTCGCGGGCTCCGACACGTACACCGGTGCTGCCGTGCTGGCAGTCGGCGGCGCGCTGCACGGTGGCGCGGGCCTGGTCAGGTTCGCCTCGACCCCGCGGGTCGGCGAGCTCGTCCGTGCCCGCTGGCCTGAGGTGATCGTGAGCGCCGGCTCGGTCGATGACGCAGGGAGGGTGCAGGCGTGGGTGGTCGGCCCGGGAATCGGTACGGATGCCGGCGCCCAGCGGCGGCTCGACGATGTGCTCGGCACAAGCCAGCCGGCGCTGGTCGACGCCGACGGGCTCACGCTGCTCAGCGAGCGAGGCAAGCTCGACCGCGCCGCACCGACCGTCCTCACCCCGCACGCCGGTGAGGCGGCCAGGCTGCTCGGCGACGGGTGGAGTGCTGACAGGGTCGAGGCGGGCCGCATCGACGCGGCCCGGCGCTGTGCCGACCGCTACGGCGCCACCGTGCTGCTGAAGGGCTCCACCACGATGATCGCTGCGGCAGAAGGCGGCGCGGTGACGATCAATCCGACTGGCACACCGTGGCTCGCGACCGCGGGAAGTGGCGATGTCCTTTCCGGCCTCGGTGGCGCGATGCTTGCGGCCGGGCTTGCAGCTGCCGACGCCGCCGCGGTCGCCGCGTACCTCCACGGCCTCGCAGCCCGCCTCGCGCTAGCGGAGAACACCGGCCCGCTCACCGCGCTCGATGTCGCGGCGCACCTCCGCCACGCATGGTCCGCCGTGGGCGCCGCCGCTGCGTGACGCGGTTGGGTGCCGCAGCGGCGTCGAAGGCTCGGATGGCATGCTGTCCCGCGATGGACGACGCGACCGACAACACGGCATCCCCACCCGCGCGGGCAGACGCGCTCATTGACCTTGACGCGATCCGCGACAACGTGCGGGTCCTCGCCGACCGAGCGCGCAACGCCGCCGTGATGGCTGTGGTCAAGGCGGACGGCTATGGGCACGGCCTGATCCCCGCCGCGCGGGCCGCCGTCGCCGGCGGGGCGAGCTGGCTCGGCGTGACCACTGTCGACGAGGGCATCGATCTGCGTGCGGCCGGGATCGAACACCGCGTGCTCGCCTGGCTGAACGCGCCCGGCGACCGGTGGGCGGACGGCCTGCGGGCAGGAATCGATCTCTCCGTGAACGCCATCTGGACGATCGACGAGATCGTGACCGCGGCGCAGCACACCGGGGTTACCGCCCGGCTCCACTTGAAGATCGACACCGGACTCGGCCGCGGCGGCGCAGCACAGCAGGACTGGCCCGAGCTGATCGATGTCGCACTCAAGGCGGAGGCAGCGGGGTATCTCAAGATCGTTGGACTGTGGTCCCACCTCGCCTATGCCGACGAGCCGGGGCATCCGACGATCGGGCGTCAAGTCGTCGCCTTCCAGGAGGCGGTCGAATTCGCCGAGGGCCGCGGCGTGCGGCCCGAGGTGCGGCACCTGGCTAACTCCGCGGCTACCCTCACCCTGCCGGAGGCGCACTTCGACATGGTGAGACCCGGCATCGCCGTCTATGGCATCACTCCCGTCCCACGGCAGGGCCCACCCTCGATTTTCGGGCTGCGGCCGGCAATGACACTGCGGGCGCGAGTGATCCTCACCAAGCGGGTGCCGGCAGGGCACGGTGTCTCCTACGGGCACCAGTACACGACTCCGAAGGCAACCACTCTTGCCCTCGTGCCTCTTGGCTATGCCGACGGCATACCTCGCTCTGCCACGAACGTCGGTCCTGTACTCGCCGGCGGGATCCAGCGGCGAATCGCCGGCCGGGTCTGCATGGACCAGTTCGTGCTTGACGTCGGCGACGACCAGCTCTCAGCGGGTGACGAGGTGGTGCTGTTCGGCCCCGGCGACCTCGGCGAGCCGACTGCTGAGGACTGGGCGCGAGCCCTCGACACGATCGCGTACGAGATCGTTACTCGGATCGGCCCTCGCGTACCGCGCACCTACCTGGGCAGACCCTAGTTCCAGTCCGGGTACGGTCCGGGCTCGTCGGCAAAACGGCCTCTGACGTGCGCTGATATCACATTTGGGTGATGATCACTCCGGGTCGGTCTGGGTACGGTTCGGCCTCGTCCGTTCGACATTTGTTCGACTTGTCAAGATCGAAAGTGACGCTCGCGAGCGCCGCTCCTCGGCATCGGCGACTCTCGCCGTTCTCAAAGATCCGCGACACGCCGAACGTGGGTGACGCTTTCAGGTCGAGATTGGCCTACGTATCGTGATGCGTCGTGACCGTCCACCGCGTGCTCTACTCCCCGGTGCCGGGCGAGGCGCTCATCGAGTTTCGGGTCCACTCGGAGGAGGGGCCGCGTCAAGAAACCTGACCAAGCGAGCGTCAGTCATCCTCGACTAGCGACGCCTTGACGTATCGGCGGGTCAGCGGTCGGAATCGGGGTGGGCCGGTCTTGATACCGGACGCCGCTTCTATCGTTTGGTCATGCAGACCAGCGATCTGGACAGCGGTGTCGATGTTGACGAGCTGCGACGGGCTCACGTGCGGCGGCGGCTGAAGAGCAATCTCATGGCGTGGTTCACCACGGTCGACTCCCGAGGTCGCCCGCATAGCGTGCCTGTGTGGTTCCTGCGGTTGCCCGACGATCGCATCTTGATTTACACGCGACCCGACAAGCAGAAGCTGGCGAACATCGCCGTTAACTCTGAAGTCAGCCTGGCGCTGGACGTGACAGACATTGGTCGCGATGTGGTCCGTATCGAGGGTCAGGCGCACATCGACACCAGCATGCCCTCGGCTGAACGACACGCCGAGTACCGCGCCAAATATGCCGAGCGGATAGGCACGCTGTTCGGAAGCCCAGCTGAGTTTTCCGATCTTTTCTCCGTACCAATCGTGATCACGCCGCGGCGGCTACTGGCCTAGACCGAAACGCGTGACCTTTGCTTCCTTACTCGATTAACAGGTCTGCCAGCTCGATCGTCCTGCCGCCGTCGTTGATCGACTCAACGCTCGCGAAGTAACCGACCAAGAAGCGCCCCTGCGCGGTCACCGACCGGATCCGGATAACCGGGCGGTCGTTGAGAACGATCACCTCGGCTACGTACTGCATTGCCGCGGATTGGTCGGGATCTTGGATTCTTCACGGGCGCAGGGGGCCAGATGTTGGCCGGCGCTCGCGGGGTCTCCTGTGGCCCCTCGCTCGTCTCAGCGGATCCGTTGCGCCCGCTCCTGCCCCACGGCGATCCATTCAATCAGCCGGGTTAGGTCGGCGCCTGCGGCGATGCATAGGGCCGCCTCGAGCGCTCTGCGCGGCCATCGGCCGTCTCTCGCGTCCTCGTCGTGGAATCCCAGGATCACGCCGGCCCGTTCGGCGAGCAGGTCGCCGCGCCCATCCGCGATCTCCCGCAGCTCCGCGACCGCGGCCTCGACGTCGAGCGGTTTCCGGCTCACGTAGCGGCCCGCGGTGCCGGCGATACCGGTGGTGCGGTAACCGCGGCTGCAAGCCGTGAGGAAGCGGCGACAGGTCTAGCGGCGGTGCGGTGATCTCCCGCTTCGGGCTGGCTCTCACGATGCCTCACTAAGCTGACAGGCATGTTCGAGCCGACTGAGGCGACGCGGGTTGCTGTCGAGTGCCTGACGATCTGGCTGGAAACGGACAAGGAGAAGGCGGCCGAACACATCGCCCATCTTCAGCACAGCCCTGATGGACCGGGGGCGACTACGATGATCAGCGGATTTCTCAACCTGGGCGAGTTGCTGGTGCTGAGTCTTGCCAAGGAGCGCGGCGCAGGTGCCGAGGACATACGGCAGAAGGCGGGCGACATCCTGCGTGAATGGTCGGTCCAGCTGCCGGAATGACGTCATGCCAGCCTCCGGCTGTCACGATGTGTGATCGGCCCGGCGGCGGGCCGGCCTTCACGGCGGCTCTGTACGCTGACGCTCATGGACGACCGGCCGAAGGTTCTCGTCGCGGCTGCGCGGTGATCTCCCGCTTCGGGCCGGCTGTCACGTTAGCGTCACCTCATGGAATTCAAGGTGTTCACGGGCTCCGGCGAGGAGCTTTACCACGGGGCGTCACGCTACGAGATCGGCTCGGGCAACGGCGTGCTCACGGTGTCAGGCGACGATGGCAAGACGATCGTGCACGGCCCGGTGGCGTGGCTGCGGGTCGAGGCGCACTCCGACGCTCCGACCATGACGTGACCGACTCCGTTTGTTGAGCCGGGCCCGCGGCCCGCGCGGGAGGCGTGATGGCCGCGGGGACCTTCACGTATGGGTTTGGTCTGACTACCCTGGCGCGCCATGACCGAGAAGACCCGCGACGAGGTTCTCGCCGAATACGAAGCTGCTGCCAGGCGCAGCAGCGTGCTGGGTCATCGCTGGGAACTGATGGTCCTCATCGAGCCGCTTCGCCCCGGCGAACACGAGCCGACGATCACAGGCGAGCAGATCGAGCTGGAAGACGAAATGCTGCGGGCGTGGGAGGACTACCTCGCAAAGCGCAACGCCTACCTGGCGGCGACCAGCACGCCGGAACCGGCCTGATGGCGTGAATCCCGAGAAGCGGCCCCAGCCCCGTGTTTCCCCCCGGGCCGGGGCCGCTTTCTGGACCTCGCCGCCACCGAGGCCCAGACGAGCGACGACGCGACATTGGCGTGTGTGTATCGCCCAAATCGGTACGAGCGTTACAGGACAAAAAATCGGCGTACCAGCGTTGACCCTCACCTCGTGCACGACTTCGGTGGCGGAGCGGTCGTCCGACACCCCGTGAGCATAACCCCGCCAGCGACGCCGGAAAGGCCCCCGCTTCCTGGCCTTTTAGTCAGCCGCTACCATCGGCCGAATCGTCCGGAACGTTACGTTGGTCGTGCCTCCCGAAGGACACAGATGAGTGCATAGGCACCGTCGGGCGCCACGCCGCTCGCTCGCCAGGTCCCGGACGTTGAGCACGGGCGCGAACTTCGTGAACTCGATCTTCCGCTGTTGATCCAATCCCGTCCCCCAGCCCTCGCTACGGTGAGAGGCTCTGCAGCCTCAACCATGGCACGCCGCCAGTCGCACTTATGCACGTCGCCAGACGTTCACTCGCGGCGGCAGAAGCGGCCGACTCAGGCGCCCAACTGGACCCAGTCTGCCGCTGGTAGGGGCGAGCCCTAGCGGCTAGCTGGAGCTGCGTGTCTCACCTGAGTCCGCGGAAGACGTTTCCTTCGGTGGAGAGGTAGTTGTTGGCGTAGTCGAAGCGATCGACCTGGCCGAACATCAGGTACCAGTACTTCATCTGCTCCGACCACCAGTAGCCCGAGGTGAGATCGCCGTGAGTGACCGGGTCGGTGGTGACGTTGGAGGCGATGGTCCAGCCGTTGTCCACCCTGGAGGCGGCCTTCTGGCGAACGTAGTAGTCGTAGGCCAGCTCGCGGAAGCGTTCCGTTTGGGCGGTGACGAGCCACAGGTTGAACGCGGAGTCGACGTACTCGGGCCGCAGCGCGTTGCCGACGCTGGTGGCGTTGCCGCTAAGCGGGTCGATTCCCTCCGGGAGGATGGGGTAGCGGTCGAGCAGCGACGTCCACGAGTCGAGGTACGCCTCGCCGAGGCTCAGGTAGCCGCTTTGCCCGAGCAGTCCGGCGTAGAAGCTGCCCAGCTCGGATTGCCCGGTGCTGACCAGCGCGCCGGTGTCCTGGTTGACCCGGACGAACCAGAGGTGCTCTGTTGGCTGTCCCGAGGTGCGCAGGTAAACCGCCTCGTGCTCGATGATCGCTGGGGTGAGCACGTCGTACCAGGCCTTGAAGTCCGGGTCGCCGAACAGATCCCAGCCGTCCCACAGGTACTCGAAGTACGAGTCGACCGGCGGGTGGATCGACGCCGTGGTGTTGAGCCACTCGCCGGATTCGATGTCGAGCGTGGTGCCCACCAGGTCCAGTGAAGACCGCCGGTCATAGACGGCCTTCATCGCCTTCTTCGCCGCCTGGTAGTAGCTGTCGTCGCCGACCAGCCTGGACAGGGTGCCGAACTCGGCGATGATCGTGCCGATCTCGGCGAGGAAGTTGCTGGTGCCGCTCACCTTGCCGTTGGACGGCTTGACGAACCGGTACGGCGCGCCCGTCGGCGACTTGGTGAAGGCCGGTAGCAGGACGTCGGCGATGTCCCGTGCCTGGTCGAGCAGCACCTGCTCGTGGGTGGCGAGGTAGCCCGAGAGCAGGCCGCCGACCATTCGAATGTTCGTCTCGAAGATCTGGACGGGCTTGTTGACGCCTCGGAAGTCGAGATTGTCCCTGATCCAGGCAACCCCCTCGGCGAGTTCGTCGTCGAGGCCCATGAGGTAGAGGGTGTCTAGCGCCTCGACGATGGTGAGCCCGACCGGGTGGTTCTTGTCGAAGAACTCCCCGAAGGTTCCGCTGACCGGGTGCAGCTCATCGTGTCCCCAGGCGAGCCTCTTGTACGCGTTCCAGTTGTGCAGCAGCTCGTTGCGCACGTCCTCCGCTGCGTCGGCTGGGACGCTCGCCAGGCTGGCTATTCCAGTGCTGAGTTGGGCCGCTCCGGCGTAGGCGGGGGCTGCGCGCAGCAGGGCGCCGCCGCCGACCGCGGCGCCGCCGGCGGCCAGCATGCGAAGCAGTGCCCTCCGTGACATACGAGTCTGGTTTAACATGATCCACTGACCTCCAAGTAGATCGGACGACATTGCAGGCCCACGTCCGGGCTTATCCGACTGGGTGGGGGGTGTCAATGGCTGGGCGATGGGGACCTCGACAGG
>DATBRJ010000324.1:0-3655 GCA_036560395.1 Actinomycetes bacterium
GCGCTCGGCAACCGCTGGCTGGAGGTCCTGTGGCACTGCCTCATGCGCGGCGAGCTCTATGACGAGGCCACCCACCTCGCCAACCGCGACCGCGCCCTCAGACGGGCCGCCTGAGCCGGAGGTTGACAAAGGGTGTCTCACCCGCGTGCCTCCTTGCACCGGTAGGGAGACCAAAGGAGGAAATCGTAACCCCCAGGGACCAGCCCGGGGCAACCACTCGGTCAGGATCCCAGGATGTCTGGTCGCCCCCGAACTCGGGACACTGGCGCAAGCTGGCGCTTGGTCGCTAGGGTGGCGATCCCGCGAGGCCGCGGCTGACCCCCATCCGGCCGGGCTCGTGACGCCAACGCGGCACCGCCGCCGCCCCACCCCAACACCCAGGTGAGGTATGGAGGAGCTCCGCGTTACCAACCTGCTCGGCGGCGCACTCGCCGCGATCAGCGGCGCCGTCGTCGCCTCCTTCTTCGGCATCTTCGGGACCCTGGCCGGCGCTGGCGTGATGAGCATCTTCATGGCCGTGGCCACCACCAGCTACGCCCACTCACTGACGGCCGCCCACCGATGGCTGCGGCGCAGGCTCCTGCACGGGGCGGTTGGCGAGGCCGAGGCTGGCACGCCGCCTGCCCAGCCGATCCGCTGGCAGCGGGTCGCGCTGGCTGCGGCGATGGTGTTCGCGCTCGCGATGGGCACGGTCACCACGGTGGAGGCGACCGCCGGGCGTCCGCTTGCCAGCCTGCTCGGCAGCCGGCCACCATCCGGGGCGAGCACCTCGGTCGGGGTGGTGGTGGGGCAGTCGGCTGCACCGACACCCCGGGCTCCAAGCCCCTCCGCCACCTCGCCGCCGGCATCGGCGCCCACCACGACCGCGCCGGCCGGGCTGGTCACGACGACCGCGCCGGCGGGAGCCGTCCCCAGCACCACGGCGCCCAACGCCATGGCCACAACGACGAGCATCCCGAGCACCAAGGCCCCGACCACCCAGTAGCGCTGAGATGGCGCAGCAGGACGGCCGCCGGTCGTGCGCGTGCTGGTGCCATGTGAACGTGTGGCGGGTGAAGGACCTGGTGGCGTGGCGCATGACCAGATCCGGTAAACAGGGAAGAGTTCTTCCTCCGATACACGACTCGTCAGAGCGGCCCTTAACCCGAAGAATGACCGACGTTTTCGCTGGTCAGAGGTTGGCATACCTGACCTGCCAGGACCCGGTCTCCTCCAATCGGTACGGGCGTGCTGAGCGGGCCCGGACCTCAACGAGGACCAGCGTTCCCGCTGGTGAAAGGCCATTTGGTGGGCCTGGGAGGACTTGAACCTCCGCCCTCATCCTTATCAGCTAAATGCAGGGAACCGCTGTGCGGAAGGCCGTTTCTGCTGGTCACGCTCGACCGTAGAGGTCGAAGTTATGTGCTCTCATAGCGTCCAGTTAAATGCTCTCCTGACGCGCTCCAGGCTTCACTGAATGTCGCGTCGATCATTCACTGCCTGCTGCAGCACGCCATCCTGCTTCACCACTACTACCAGCACAAATGCACTCCAACATCCTACCTCAGCACCCTGCCTGCACCCTCATCAGCACTCCCTACCGACCCGGCCCCGCACACCTCACCTTTCCGTAGTCCCATTGCCCTCCACTCGTACCATCCAATCCAACACACGAGCGCAGCGCACCCCGCCATGGATGACCGCGATCGCCACAGCACGATCGCAAGGCGCCAAGCCGTAACACCGTCAGGATGAGTTGGACAGCTTGGCTGTCTATCTGATCATGCCGCGGCGGCCGTGTGGACGGGCCCAGGGCTGGTAGGCATCTGGCTTCACCAGGACCAGTTCACACAGCAGGCTGAATCCGCACACGGGCCTGCCCGAGCGTGGACACTTCCGTCCTAGTCACTCAGAATGCCCCGGGGAGGCTACGGAGGGGCCCGTCGTCGGCATCGTCCATGATTGCTCGGGCCGTCCCTTGATGTTTGTTAGCGATTTCTACCCTTCCTGACCTTTGTGGAGAATTGGCAAGGGACCCCGGATGCCTGACGACGGTCGCGCCCCTGTGCCCGACGAGACCGGATCCGAGATTCTGGACGAGGTAACGCTCCGGGCGCTCATCGAGCACGTCCCGGTCACCGTCTACATCGACCGGTTGGACGAGACCGGCTCAAACGTCTACACCAGCCCCCGGCTTGAGTCCGAGCTCGGCTACACCGTGCAGGAATGGGTCTCCGACACGGAGCTGTACGCGAAGGTCCTCCACCCCGAGGACCGCGAGCGGATCCTGGCCGAATACCGCCGCACGCGCGATACCGACGAACCCTTCCGGGCGGAGTACCGCATGATCGCGCGCGATGGGAGCGTGCATTGGTTCCATGACGAGGCGGCGGTCATCCGCGACGAGGCCGGCCGGCCCGCCTACTTCCACGGCTTCCTCCTGGACATCACCGAGCAGAAGCGGGCCGAGGAGGCGCTGCGGGCCTCTGAGGAGCGGTTCCGGGGGGTGACCGATGCCGCCACGGACGCGATCGTCTCGGCCGGCAGCGACGGACGGGTACGCTCGTGGAACAGGGGCGCCGAGCGCATGTTCGGCTGGCGGGCGGGCGAGATCGTGGGCCGGCCGCTGACGGTGCTCATGCCCGAGCGGCTGCGCGCCCTCCACGAGCAGGGCCTGGCGCGGGTCCGCCAGACCGGCCACTCGAAGCTGGCCGGCAGCGTCGTCGAGCTGGTCGCGCTCCACAAGGACGGGAGGGAGTTCCCCGTCGAGCTGTCGATCGGTGTCTGGGACTCGAGCGACGGGCCTGCATTCTCCGGCGTGATCCGCGACATCACCGAGCAGAAGAAGCTGGCAGCGGTGCTGCGCCGCAGCGAGGAGAAGCTCCGGCGGCAGAAGCAGTACGTTGAGTCCCTCGTGGAGATCAACCCGACCGCCATCGTCACCGTCGACCGGGACGGCAACGTCACCTCCTGGAACCTGGCGGCCGAGGAACTGTTCGGCTACTCAAGGGACGAGGCGATCGGGCGCAACATCGACGACCTGGTCGTCGGACAAGACTTGCGCAGCCAGGCGGTGAGCTACGAAGAGGTCCTTCGGGCGGGACGCTTCCATACGGTCACCAAGCGGGCCCGCAGGGACGGCACGCTTGCCGACGTCGAGCTGACCGTCGTGCCGGTGATCGAGGAGGGCGAGCCCACCGGCTACCTCGTCATCTACCACGACATCAGCCAGCTGCAGCGGCAGAAGCAGTACTACCAGTCGCTGCTCGAGGTCAGTCCCACCGCGATCGTCACGGTCGATCCGGATCACCAGGTGACCTCATGGAACCCTGCAGCGGAGAAGCTCTTCGGCTACAGCCGCGAGGAGGCCATCGGGCGAGACGTCGATTCGCTGGTCGCCAACACCGAGGCGGTCCACGACGAGGCCGTGCGGCTGAGCCGGCAGACCGAGGCCGGGGAGGTGCGACTCACCACCCGCCGGACCCGTAAGGACGGATCCCTGGTCGATGTCGACGTGCGGTCCGTGCCGATCCGTGTCGGGGATCGGATGGTCGGCCTGTATGCCCTGTATCACGACATCTCCGAGCTCCAGCGGGCACGCGAGCAGGCAGAGTCCGCCACCCAGGCCAAGAGTGCCTTCCTGGCGATGATGAGCCACGAGATCCGCACGCCGATG
>DATBRJ010000325.1:0-10552 GCA_036560395.1 Actinomycetes bacterium
TCGAACAGCCGCGGATAGTCCTCGGGGGTATAGAACCTATTGGTCGACTGGTCGTGAATGATGATCTCGTCGTCGTGGAAGATCCGGGGATCTGACGCGGTGATGAACGTCGACGGGTGGGAGAGGAACATCCGCGCGCTGCTGACGGCGTTCTCGGGTGTCGCCGGAAAGGTCAGGTCGGGAATGTTGACGCCAACGAACATCAAGGCATAGCCGAGTCCCTGACCCGGGAAGTTGCCGGCCAGCGGGGTAAAGCCGTGGATGTACTTGCTCTTCCAGGCCGGGCTCGCGTGGGTGAGCAGGTACTGGATGTAGATCGGCCCGTTCGAATGCCCGACGAGGTGGACGGGACGCCGACCGTTCTCGCGGTAAGTCTGCTCGATGAGGTGCTTGCTCCGCTGCAAGAAGCCGCCCATGTCCGGCGTCAGTCGTGCGTCATAGCCCGCGACTCGGATGTCCTTGTCACGCGTGTAGCCGACGGCCTCGAGCGCCTCGTACATCGGCTCGTAGGACGATGCACTGGCGGTCTTGCCGTAGTCAGGGATGGAGACAGTGACGCCGCGCTGCTCGTGGAACCGGAGGCGCATCGGCTTGTCGGAGTTGCGATCGTAGCGAAGCGTCATGAGTTCGTCGCGGCAGACCTGCGAGAAGGCCGGGCCCGGGTCCTCGAAGACCAGATCCTCGAAGGTGCCAGAACCCGGGCAGTTTGGGTCCGTGGTCTGGTGCTTGACGGTGAAGGTGAGCCGGGTGAAATGCCACGCGGGGAACAGCACGATCGGCGTCACACCCGGACCGGCAGGCTTCGCGGCCGCCGTCCCGGGCATCAATGTTGCGGGCATCAACAACACCAGCGCCGCGACGATCAGGGCAACCCGCACCGGGAGCGCGCGCATCGATCTGCCCAAGCCGTTCATCCAGGCCTCCCAACTCGTCCCGGCGGCGGCGTTAGGCGTTGACTCTAGGTCGGATCGGCAACGGTGCTCAAGAGCGAGTAGCAATTACGACCTCGAGGTGGGTGGCGCGTGGGCTGGCCTTCGGTCGCCGAGACCGTGGACGCAGCCCCTCCAGTCCGTCGGCCTGATAGAAGCGCCGCCACCTGCGGTACAGCTCACACCCTCTGCAGGTGCTATCGGATCACCGTGCCTCGAAGAGCAGGAACTGTGAGACCTGGCCGGGTGTGAAGTTGTTGTCACTCACCAGCAGCAGGGCCTGGTGTCCGTTGGGTGGCCTCGGGCCGAAGGTCATGCCCTCCAGGTTGTCCAGCGTCAGCCCGAGCGTCTCCAGGTCGAGAACCTCGGTCTTGGTCACGGGCGAGACTTCGGCACCGAGCAGGCTGTGAACTCCGGAGACGTCATCGGCACCAGGCAGGCCGACCAGATGCAGCGACACGGAGTTGCCCACACCGACTGAGAAGGAGCGCTCCATCGCGAGCAGGAACTGGTTGTTGAGCGGCAGCAGCTCGACCAGGCCGTTGACGCTGAAGGCACCGGGTGGAACGGGCGTGGCCGCGACGGGGTCGACCGGATAGACGTACGTGCGGTCGATCTGCCCCGAATCGAGGCGGAACCGCAAGAGTCGGGCGACTGAGCCGTTCGTCGGCGTTGCCGCTGGCCCATCCTGCGTAAGGGCGGCCTCGTTGCCGGTGAACAGGAAGGGGCCGTCGCCGACGGCGGCCGCCTCGAAGCCGAGGTTTTGACGTACGCCGGAGCCGGGACCCACCAGGAATGGCTCGGGCACGGTGAGGTCGCGAATGTAGCTGCCATCCAGCTCGTATTCGCGGATCCAGGGGTTCACTCCGGCAGCGGCGACGCCCTCGGAGGTGACCACCACCGTGTCGTCGGCGGTCAGGGTCAGCCCCTCCGGATCCACGGTCCCAGGCGCGTAGGACTCACCCGCGGGCGGCTCCAGCGCGGTGACATCGACCACCGTCACATCACCTGGGCCGAGGCTTCCGTCCGCCACGTCAATGTCGAGAGTGTAGAAGCGCACAGGTCCCAAGGAGCCCTGGTCATCGGAGATCGCGTAGTACAGGTCGCGCTCAGCGTCGTAGGTGATGCTGGACAGCCCGCCAACGACGGTCCCGTTGAACGGGAGACCGGCGGGAAGCGTCGACTCGCCACGGAACTCCAGGTGCACCGGTCGAGCTCGTTCGACCAGCGCCATCGCCGAGCCGCCCTGCGTGAGCGGCAGCGCTGTCACGGCGCAGAACGCCGCCAACGTCGCTGCGATCCGGGTGCGGTGACTTCCTCGCGCCATCATGGACTCCCTCCCGTGCGGCCTCGTCGCTCAACTGTCCCGCACGGGGTCGTCGCGCGGAATCCCTACCGGCACACGAGTCGTCGCCGCGTCCCCACTTGACGTAGCGACAGTCGTGCTCGGTCGGGTGTGCGGCGGCGACGAACTGCGGGAGCTGCTTCTCGAGCTCCTCCCGACTCGCCGTGCCGAAAACCGTTACGAGGACCGACAAGCCAAGCGAGCCCCGACCATCTGCCTCACATTCAGCAGGCTGGACGCCGCACCGGACTCTTGGCGCTCGACACTGGTGAGGGCGACGACCGCGACCGGCACGAAGATGAAGCCTATGCCGAGGCCGGAGAGGTCGCCGGGGTGCTCTG
Source organism: Actinomycetes bacterium (assembly GCA_036560395.1). Lineage (GTDB taxonomy): Bacteria > Actinomycetota > Actinomycetes > JAKEEW01 > JAKEEW01 > DASYTV01. Next base: position 2,616 of record DATBRJ010000325.1, read on the forward strand.
CGCGATAGGCCTCGTGGCCCTGTCTTCCTGCCACCTCGGCGGCGGAAGGCGGAGGACGAGCACGGCGAGGCAGTCGCACTTTCGTTCGCCCGCTGTCCCGGCGTCCCCAAGTGCGGCCACCTCGCCGAGGCCTGAGCGGTCGTCGCGCCGTGCCGCGAGCCGTTCTAGAGCCGTGGACGCAGCTCGGGGCAGCGACCGGCAAGCCGCCGCCGCTATGTCGCTCGTCGCAAGCGCGAACGCGGATAGGCGCTGAACGCTCTACGCCGGAATATCCTCGTCTGATGCCGACGCTGGCCGTCATAGGCGCTGGGCCCAAGGGCATCGCGATCGCCGCTAAGGCGCGTGCGCTGGCAGCAGTCGGCCTTGCCGCGCCAGATGTTGTGCTCTTCGACCGAAGCGCCGTCGCTGGAAACTGGAGCGGGCGACAGGGCTACACGAGCGGGCTCTTGCCGTTGGGCACGCCCGCGGAGAAGGACGTCGGTTTCCCATACGCTGACAGTTGGGGCGCCGCATCGTCTGAGGTCACCGCCGCAATGGCGGAATTCAGCTGGCAGCGGCACCTGATCAAACGCGGCGTTTACTCCGACTGGGTGGACCGGGGGTGCATGCGGCCGACGCACCGGGAGTGGAGCGCATACCTGCGTGAGGTTGCTGAGCGGGCCGAGGCGAACATCGTCACCGGCGAGGTCGTCGGCCTTGAGGTCGACGACGACGAGTGGCGCGTAATGGTCGAGTCGGGCGAGGCGATCTCGGTCGACGGGGTCGTCCTCACCGGCTCCGGCCCGCCGATTACAGTCGCGGGGCAACCACAAAGGCACCCGACCGGCGCAGCTACTGGCTCCGCGAGCACGCCGTGAAGAAGGAGCTCGCCGAGAGCGTGTGCGTGATCGGCAGCGGCGAAACGGCGGCCTCGATCGTCATCAGCCTGCTGAAGAAATCGCACCGCCGCTCGACGGTCGATGTCTTGACCAGCCGCGGAGTCCTCTATTCGCGCGGAGAGAGCTACGACGAGAACCGCTTCTACTCTGACCCCGGCGACTGGACGCGGCTGGCCGAGTCGCATCGGCGCGAGTTCCTCGAGCGCACCGACCGCGGTGTCTTCTCGCTGCAGGCCGAGGCGATACTCAACCAGTCGCGCGGCTTTCGCACCCTCGCCGGGCGCGCGGCTGCGATCGAAGCGGGCGAACGACAGATCGTCGTCACGATCGAGTACGGCGACGAGCGCGAGCGCGTCGTCTACGACCTAGTCGTCGTCGCGATCGGGTTCGACGCTCGTTGGTTCGAGGCGCTGCTGGGTGACGAGGCGCGGTGTCGGCTGGAGAACGCGCTCGCGGGAGCTCCTCTCGAACGGCGCATCGGCGTCGACCTGTCGATCACCGATCTCAGTCCGTCGCTGCATCTGCCGGTGCTCGCCGGGCTCGCGCAGGGGCCCGGCTTCCCCAACCTGAGCTGTCTCGGCCTTTGAGCGACCGCATCCTGCGCCGCTACGTCCCGATCGAGGAGCCGTCGCGGCGGAGATCATCCGAGAGGAGAGAGCTTGTCTGAGAGGCCTGACGATGTGTGGGAGAGCGACGACTGTGTCCGTCGCACTGTCGTCATCCCCACCGAGCTGGCGGAGCGACTCGCAGCAGAAGCCGAGCGCCGTGGGCTTTCGGTCAGTGATCTGCTGATCGAATACGCAGACGAAGGCCTGCGGCGCCAGGGAGCAGAGCAGTAATCGCGCAGTCGCTAGCCGACAATCGAGTTGCGGAGACGTGTCGCCAGAATCGGCAACGAATGATGGAGCCCTCTCGTCGGGGGGATCTACTACCTACAGCTGGGTACGGTTCTTTATCGTGCGTACCTGAACGGCGACAGAAGGGTGCGTAACCGAGCGCTGCTCGTGCTGGCCGGCAACGAACTCTGGAATGTCGCGTTCTTTGCCCAACGCAGTCCACGCAACGGGTTTGCCGGCATCTTGGTCTTTCTCGGTCCGCTGTTGGCGCTGCAGAGGGCCGTCGCCTCGGACCTGCCGTCGGTGGTCGCCTTGACGCCATACACGCTTTGGGTGGTCGGCTACGACGTTCCATGGACCTACCGACTGTGGCGGCTCAATCCGGAGCCAGCGCGCTGATTCGGCCGGCGGACTCGGACGTGCACCGGCGGCGTGGGTGGATCACCTGGCGGGACTGGGCGGGCCGTCGGCGAGCTGCACGGGTTTGTGCACGGTCGGATCACTCGAGGTCGCGCCGGGAGAGCTGTTCGACTGCTACAACCGGGGTTTCGACCATCGCGACCTCAACACGCGACGCAGCCCGCACGTCGATGCTCACGACGGGTTCGACTGCTTCGACAACTGCCTCCGACAGCGGCTCTGTCGGGCTGGACGATCACCTGTTCAGGGTGTCGGCACCAGCCGCCAGCCGACATCTTCGCCGGAGAAGGAGATTGCGGTGTCACGGCAGCAACGATCTACAACTGGAGTACCTGGCATGGCTTTATGCCGGTGACACGAAGCGGTATCCGAGGCCACGACTCTTTGGATGAGGCTTGGCCATCGTCGCTGCGCTGATCGGCGCAGCACTCGGCATCGGGGTCGGCATCTTCCTCGGAGGGCTCACCACGGGCGCGCTCTCCGACTACGGCGTGGTATTCGTGCTCCCGTACCGCTCGCTGGTGGTCTTCGTCGTCGGGTGTGCTGCAGCTCTGAGCAAGGGTCGCCCGGAAGGCAGCGAGCCGACCCGCGAACCACCATGCGCTACGACCGAGCCCGCCCGCAGGCCGGCCCTCCACGCACAGGTGGAGCTGGCTGCTCAGCCCGCCTCGACCGTGTCCGCCTGCAAGCGGCTGATCCCGCGGGCGTTCGGAGCCTTGACAACCCGCAACCCAGCACCGAAGGTCCTGGTGCCGGGGTTGCGCTGTCCCGTGGGGAGGAGCCATGGACCTGCCCGCAGACCGGCCAACGCCGACCAACGCCCCGCCGGTCCAGCCCACCCCGTGGAAGGCGGTCCGAACGCCGCGTCGGCGGCGGCCTACCGGAGAACCGCCACCGCTGCCCTACCGCCTGCAGACCAGCGGGGTCGGATGGCTGATCGCCGCAGGCGTGCTCATCGTGCTGTCCATCGTGGTGTTCAGGGGAGGGCTGCGGGGCCCGCGATCGCGGTGACGGTCGTCGACGATGCGGTGGTCGGGTGGCTGGCGGGGAGCCAGGTGCCGGGGTTTGTGGGGATGATGCGGGGGCTGGCGGCGCTCAGCTCCTGGTGGGTACTCAACGGGCTGGCGCTGGGACTGCTGCTGGCGCTGCTGGTGCTGCGCCGCATTCGGCATCTGATCGTCTCGTTCACCCTCGCATACCTGGTGGTCACCACTGCAATCGGCGTAACCCTGCCGCTGGTCGCCTTCCGCATCCTCACCCCCAGCGAGGTGTTCCCGGTCACCTACCGGCGCGGCCGCAGCGCCCACCTGGATGTCACCGGGGCGCGGGGGGTGGCGATCCGGCGCGGTCTGGAGGATCAGCTCGGCCTGGTCCTCCAGGACGTCAGGCCGTTCGGGCTGGCCGGCTCGGCCGGCTCACGCCGTTGCGGATCGCCGTCAAGGGCGCCGACGGCGAGGAGCCCAAGCAGTTGTTCGGAAAGCTGTACGCCCAAAGCCACCTGCGCGCCGACCGCTGGTACAAGCTCGGCCGCGAGTTGCTGTATGGGCGGCTGGAGGACGAGAAGCCGTTCAACACCGTGCGGCGGCTGGTGCAGCAGGAGGACTACGCGCTAAGGCTGTGCCGCGACGCGGGGCTGCCCAGCCCGACCCCCTACGGGCTCGTGGAGCTCACTCCCGAGCGGGAGTACCTGCTGGTCACCGAGTTTTTCGACGGCGCCACCGAGCTCGGCGAGGGCGGCCGGCGCGGTCGAGGCGCCGTCCCAGGAGCCAGGAGTGCGCCGGTTTGTGCGGGTGGAGCGCCTCGCCGGCGCGTTCTCCGCGACCTGGTATGACCGGTTCCCGGGCGGCTGCGTGACCTACCGGCTGTACTCCACCACCGACCCGACGGGCCCAGTTCGCCAACGAAGCGCCGTCGCTGCTAGGGCTCACCACCCGCGGACAGCTGCGCGAGGCGCTCAGCCAGCGCTCCCACGGACGACTCCACCTGGACCCGGCGGAGGCGCCATGAGCGGGACAGGCGTTGACGGGGGACGACCAGCAGCCGCCCGCTGCTAAGAGTGCGTTTCCGACCTTCGGTTCGATCGATGAGTTCGCGGTCTGGGGATTCTCGCTCGGCGCAGCGCGCGGGATTCGTCGGAGCGGGCGATTCCAGCCAGGTGACGCTACGTCTGGTGAACCACGTCCGGCCGCGGTCCAAACCCGCCAGGCGGCCTGAACCCGCGGCAGCGGGTGTCGAACTCGCGGATTCAGATCAGGCGTCCGAGGAGTTCCTCGCGGCCGGTGACCCCGCACTTGCGGTACAGCGACCGCAGATGTTCGTTGACGGTGAGCGGCAATATGGCCAGCTGACGGGCGATCTGCTTGCCGGCCAGCCCGTGGGCGAGCAGGCCGAGGACTTCGTATTCGCGTGCGGTGAGCTTGTTGCAGGCCGCGAGCGCCCCGAGCAGCTGGTGCACGCCGGCGGGCTGCAGCACGACAGCGACGTCGGCGTCGTCGACCGCGAGCGCGGTGGCCTCCACGCGCGGCCCGTGGTCGCTGACCGTCCGGAGGCAGGTCGACGCGCGGCTCAGCTCGCCGCGCCGCACCGCGTGAGCGGCGTCGAACAGCACCCGGGTCACGTCGCTCGGGTAGGTCTGGTCGTCACCGCCCGGCACGGGTCGGTGGTCGTTGTAGTGGGTCGTGTGTTCGTTGAGTACGCGTCGCAGGTGCTGCTCGCTGACGATGAGGGGCCGATCGAGGAGTCCCCGGCGTAGCGTCTCGACGAGTCGTTCGCAGATCGCGTTCGCTCGGGGTGCCCTGCGGCGGAGTCCTGATGATCTCGATGCCGCAGGCCTCGAACACGGCCTCGAAGCCGGCGACGAACTTCGTGTCTCGGTCGCAGGACGCCGCATGGAGATGGCCTCAATCCCTTGGGGGAAAGGAATCGAGGCCATCGTGTTTCACACGATAGTGGACCAGCGGGGAGTTATTACTATTCACGCCGCTCGTGGGCCTTAGGCGGCAGGCCCGGACCGGCCGCCGGAGTCACTGTCGCGACGGAATGAGCGGATCCGCAAGCCTCAGTCCGCCTCGTCCCCCAGGAAGCAGGCTCCGGCGGCCGATGCTGGCACGACCAGCCGTCCTCGGGCCACGGTCGCGCGCGCCGCTGTCCGGTAATGGCCGGCTGATGCCAGAAGGCTAGGCGGGCGGCGCCGCGCGCGCATCGTCAGAACCGTGTAGATGGCTATGTATTCGCGCGCGGCCCGGTGCCGGCCGTGGTGTCGGCGTTATGGTGGCTGGTAGTACCGGTAGCGGAACGTAAGACTGTTGAGGAACGAGAGGCGGAAGAGGTAATAGAGATCCGCGCCGATTTGCCTCAGGAACCGAACAGCTTCATCGGCCGGGAGCGGGAACTCAGCGAACTGCGGGAGCTGGTTGGCACCACCCGCGCGCTGACGCTGTGCGGGGTAGGCGGGATCGGAAAGACGAGGCTGGCGCTGCGGCTCATTGGCGAGGTCGCGGATGGCTTTCCCGATGGCGCATGGTACGTCGAATTGGGCGAGCTGAGGCAGCCCGATCTCGTCGTTTCCCGGGTGGCCTCGGTCATTGGCGTGAGCGAAGAACCCGGGCGCCCGCTGCTGGAGACTCTCGCGGACGCGTTGCGGCCGCGGCGGCTGCTGCTGGCCCTGGACAACTGTGAGCATCTGATAGACGCCTGCGCCCGGCTCTGCCAGCGCCTGCTGGCCAGCTCGCCCGGCTGCCGGCTGATAGCTACCAGCCGGGAGCCGCTGCGGGTGGCTGCCGAGACGGTCTGGCAGGTGCCGCCGCTGTCCTTCCCGCCCACTGGCGTATCGGCCGCCCCCGGGGACCCATGCAGCTACGAGGCGATCAGGCTGTTCGCCGAGCGGGCCGCTGCCTCCCTGCCGGGCTTCACTGTCGGCCCGGGCAACGCCGCAGCCGTGACGGCGCTCTGCCGTGCACTCGACGGCATCCCGCTGGCGATCGAACTGGCAGCCGCCCGGATACGGGTGCTGTCGATTGAGCAGATCACGGCCCGGTTGGCCGATCGCTTCGGGCTGCTCACGACCGGGGACCGGACGGCCCCACCCCGGCACCGCACCCTGCGCGCCGCCATCGACTGGAGCTACGGCCTGCTGACCCCCAGGGAGCAGGTGCTGTTGCGGCGCCTGTCGGTCTTCGCCGGCTGGTCGCTGGAGATGGCCGAGCAGGTCTGCTCCGACCGCCAGATCCCGGCTCGGGACATGCTTGACCTGATCGCCTCGCTGGTGGACAAGTCGCTGGTGACGGTTGAGCCGGAGGTGCTCGGCCAGGCGCGCTACCGGCTGCTCGACACCGTCCGCGAGTACGCGGCGGCGGAACTGGCTGACGCCGGCGAGGCCGCCGTCTTCCAGCGTCGGCTCCGCGACTACACGCTGGAGGTGGCGGAGCGCAACCACGCGACCGGGTTGGCGCAGATCCCGGCACCGTGGCCGGTGCGGGTGGACGTCTTCCGTCGCTACGACACCGACCGGGAGAATGTGTGGCAGGTGCTGAGCTGGTGCCTGACGGACGCGGATGCGGAGGCAGGGCTGCGGATCTGCACCGGGGTCCGGCCATGCTGGATCGTTCGGGGCGTCTTCGCCGAGGGCGGCGAATGGCTGGACTCCTTCCTGGCCCTCGATGCGCCGGGCGTGCCCGCCAGAGTCCGCGGCGCCGCCTTGGTGGGACGTGCGCAGCTCGCCCTCTCCAGCGACCCGGCCGCCGCCGGGACCTGGGCCGGGGAGGGGCTGGCCCTCGCCCGGGCCGCCAGCGACCGCTTCTGGATTGCCGCTGCGCTCAACCTGCTTAGCGAGATCGCGCTGCACACGGGGCGGGCAGCCGACGCCGCCGCCCGCGCCGGCGAAGGCCTCGCGGTCGCGCAGGCCAGCGGCGATCGGTGGAATGAGGGATACGCACTCGGTATCCGCGCGACGCTGGCGGCAGGGCAGGGCAGGCTGGCAGATGCGCGGCAGCTCGCGGAGGCCTCGCTCAGCATCATGCGCGGCATCGACCAGCAGTGGGGCGCCGCCCGTGCCCTGCTCGGCCTCGGTGACCTGGCCCGGCTCCGCGGCGAACCCGGCTACGCCCGTCCCCTTTACCTGGAGGCGCTGGCCATCCTGCGCGAGATAGACGCGCGGCCGGAGATCGCCCGCTGTCTCGCCGGCCTCGGGCGGGTAGCCATGGACCTAGGCGCCACCGGGCAGGCAAGGCAGCACCTCGCCGAGAGCCTCCGGCTCAGCCATGCCACCGGTACCCGCATCGGCGTGGCCCGGGGCCTGGAGGCATTCGCCGCCCTGGCCGTTCAGGAAGGCCGGCCGGAGCTGGCGGTGCAGCTGGCCGCGGCCGCGAGCACGCTGCGGGAGACCGCTGGCTGGCCTGCGCTGCCCGGCGCGCGGGCGCAGAAGTACCTGGCTGCCGCCCGCCACCTAGGGGAGGCGGCCATCACCCGACTGTGGGCCCGCAGCCTGGCGATGAGCAGTGAGGCGGCGGTCGGACTGGCGCTGGACCCGCCACAGGCGACGGCTATGAGCAGCAGAGGCACCCTCCCCGGGGCCGCACTCGCGCCCACGGAACCGGCCGCCCCGCCCGGCACGCTGACGCCCCGGGAGCGCCAGATCGCCGCGCTGATCGCCAGCGGCTGCAGCAACAAGGCCATCGCCGATGAGCTGTACATCAGCCCCGCCACGTCCGCCCGGCACGTCGCCAACATCCTCGCCAAGCTCGGATTCAGGTCGCGCACCCAGATCGCCGTCTGGGCCGCGGACCAGCAGTTCAACCGCACCAGC
>DATBRJ010000326.1:0-14535 GCA_036560395.1 Actinomycetes bacterium
GGCTCGTACGGCATCGCCGCCGAGCAGGCGATCTTGGTCGCGACGATCGCCCCCGCGGCGTTCCCAAACCGAATGGTCCGCTCGAGTTCCCATCCGCGAATCAGGCCGAGGCAGAGTGCTCCGCCGAATGCGTCGCCGGCACCGAGTCCGTTCACGACTTCGACGGGGATCGGAGGGACCTCGACCTTCTCCGCGGCGGTTCTGGCCAGCACTCCGGCCGGGCCCTGCTTTACCACTGCGAGCGCGACGCCGCGGTCGAGCAATGCCTGCGCTGCGGCGGGCGGATCCGCGATCCCGACGGCAGTCTCGCACTCGTCGAGGTTCCCCACCGCCACCGTCGCATGAGGCAGTGCCTCCGCGAGCGCGGCCCGGGCCGCCTCGCGGCTCGGCCAGAAGATCGGCCGGTAGTCCAGATCGAGGATGGTCGCATTCCGGGCGCCGGCGGCTGAACCGTCCGACCTGGCGCGCAGTGCCACGAGCGTGGCGCTGCGGCTGGGCTCTTGGCACAGGCCGGTGCCCGTCACCCAGAGGATCTCGGCATGTGCCAACGCATCGAGGTCGAGCTCGTCGGCGCGGATCTGGAGGTCAGGGGCAGTCGGAAGCCGGTAGAAGTAGATCGGGAAGTCGTCAGGAGGCAGGATCGCGCAGAATGTCACAGGTGTCGGAAGACCGTCGACGGCACTCACCCATCGGTCGTCAACTCCGAAGTCCCGCAACGCTGTGTGGATATAGGTGCCGAAGGGGTCGGCGCCCGTTCTGGTGACCACCGCCGTGGTCAGGCCCAGCCGCGCCGCCGCGACCGCCACATTGGTCGCGCTTCCTCCGACGTAGCGAGTGAAATGCTCCACCCGATCGAGTGGCAGACCGACCTGGTCGGGGTAGACGTCCACACCGACCCGACCGATCGTCACCACGTCGAAGGCCGGCACACCGGTGCCTGTTACCGACCGGCGGGCGGTCATGGCCGCCCCCCGAGAGTGTCCTGGCCCGAGTGGGCAGGCGTCCCAAGCCCACCCGCGCCAAGATCGCGGTCCCTCTGCGCCGACCCGAGCTGGCCAAGGAAGTCCAGGCTGGCCCGAACGTCGGCGACCGGGCCTGCTCGCTGGGGCGGCTCGGATTCGAGCCGTTGATCCTGCTCGATCACGTACCAGCCCTGATAGCCGGCGGACTCGAGGGCGCCGACCGTCGCCGCTATCTCTGCCGCCCCCGCACCGAGGCGCACATACATGCCGGTACGGACACCCTCTGCATAACCGACATCGCCCTGGCGTACTTTGCCGGCGAGACCGGGTTCGGCGTCCTTGAGGTGGACGTGGGCGATCCGGTGAGCCGCTGCGCCGGCAAGCGACGCCGGTGAGCCGCCCCCGACGAAGTAGTGGCCCGTGTCGAGGCAGAGCGGGATCCCCGAGCCGTCGAGAACCCGCTCGACGTCGTCCGGTCGTTCCACGGGAGTGCCCATATGCGGATGGAGGACGGCCTTCACGCCGCGATCGTCGGCAGCCGCGCACGCGCGATCAAGATTCTCGAGCAGCTGCCGCCACTGCGCATCGTCGAGCGCGGCGCGACCGTCGTAGCCCTCGCGCCCGTACTCCGCGGCGAGGACCAGCAGGCTCGCACCCGCGCCGGCGAATTCCTCTGCCACCCGCATGACCATCGGGACGGGGTCGACGGCGGCATCGTGCAGGACGACCGGGACGAACCCACCGATCCCGCTGATCCCGTACTCGCGCAGGAGCTGGCTGCGAGCGGACGGGTCGTCGGGCAGGAAACCGTCGGGACCGAACTCCGTGGCCGTTAGCCCGAGCTCGCGTATCTCAGTGAGCACTCGCTGCCGGCTCATCTGATGACCCCAGCCAGAGACCTCGCTGATCCCCCAGGAGATCGGCGCGGCGGCCACGCGTGCCCGCATTCCCGTCACGTGGTGCTACCCAGGGCCGTCGACGACCGCCAGTGGGACGGTGACCTCACCCACGGACCACCTGGCGCAGCCGGGGAGGTCATCGGTCGATCTCCGCGATCTCGATTGGGCGCGCTTCTCGGCGAGACCGTTCCGCCGCCTCGGCAACGAGCAGCGCGGCGAGCGCGTCGTCGGCTGAGCACGGGTTGTCGATCGACCCGCGGGCATAGTCGAGGAACGCGGACAGCTCGGCCTCGTAAGCGCTCGCGAAACGATCGAGGAATGTCCGGTACGGGGCCTGGCGAGGCCACGGCACGTCCGGGTCCGCGGACCGCAGCGGACTGCGGTCATCGAGACCGACGGCCAGTGTCCCGCGAGTGCCGGCAAGTTCCAACCGGACATCGCAGCCCGCGCCGTTGTAGCGGGTGCCGGTGACAACGGCAAGCGATCCGTCGTCCATGACCAGGATCGCGGCGGTCGTGTCGACGTCGCCGGCGTCCCTGATGAACGCGGCCCCAGTGTTCGCACCTACCGCGTGCACCGACGAGACCTCACGGCCGGTCACGAAGCGGATCGCGTCGAAGTCGTGGATATGCATGTCCCGAAACTGCCCACCGGAGGTCGGTATGTAGTCCCGATGCGGCGGCGCCGGGTCGGCCGTGATGGCTCGCAGCGTGTGGACCTGGCCGAGCACACCGCCCTGGTAGCCGCGGCGGGCGGCGCGGTAGCCGGCGTCGAAGCGGCGTTGAAACCCGACCTGGAGCGGGACCTGAGCAGCGGAGACCTCAGCGATGACCGAGCGGGTGGTGGCGAGGTCCAGCGCGATGGGCTTCTCGCAGAAGACGGGGATCCTGGCATCGACGGCGGCCCGGATGAGATTGGCGTGGGTGGCGGTCGGGGTCGCGATGACCACGCCATCCAGCGGCTCGCTCGTCGCCCCGGCGAAATCGTCGACCTGGCGAGCGCCGATCTTCTCCGCGAGTGCCTTAGCTCTGGCGAGGTCGGCATCGGCAACCAGCACCTCGGACACTGCTGAGTGCCTGGCCAGCAGAGTGGCGTGGAACGCGCCTATCCGGCCCGCGCCGAGCACCACTATCCGCATCTCGGCCTCCGCGCTTGGCAGCGCTGGGCGGGTGGGTCCCGCTCGCCTCGCCAGGTTTCTAGTCGTGGAAGTTTGTCCTGTCAATGGTTTGTACTGACAAAGTGAGTAATCTGTTAGCCGTGGTCGAGGCGCCAGTCTCCATAGCGGTGGACCGCAGCAGCCCGGTACCGCTCTACTTTCAGGTTGCGGAACAACTCGAACGGGCGATAGAGACCGGCTCACTCCCTGCCGGTGTCCGCCTGGGCAATGAGGTGCAGCTCGCCGAGCACTACGGCCTGTCCCGCCCCACGATGCGGCGGGCGATCCAGTACCTGGTCGACAAGGGGCTCCTGGTTCGTAAGCGCGGGGTCGGTACACAGGTCCTGCATACGAAGGTGAAGCGGCCAATCGAGCTCACGAGCCTGTACGACGATCTCGTCGGCGCAGGACAAGCGCCGACGACGCAGGTTCTGCAGAACAGTGTCGTCTCGGCGGACGCCACCGTGGCGCTTGTGCTCGGCGTAGAGCCGGAGTCACCAGTGGCGTTCCTCGAGCGCCTGCGCTCGGCCGGTGACGAACCGCTGGCGCTGATGCGGAACTACCTGCCGGCAGATCTCATCGAGTTGCGAACGGATGCCCTCGAGTCCAGCGGTCTCTACCAACTGCTACGGGCCGCCGGGATCAATCCACGGGTCGCGCTGCAGTCGATCGGGGCCCGGGCGGCGAGCGGCGCGGAGGCACGTTTGCTCACCGAGCCCCGTGGTGCCCCGCTGCTCACCATGACGAGAACGACCTACGACGACTCTGGCAAAGCCGTCGAATACGGGACCCATGTCTACCGAGCCTCCCGGTACGCCTTCGAGCACACTCTCGTCGGCCGTTAGCGGGTGCGACGGTGAGGGTGCCCTTCTTGCGCGCTGGGTCGGGCGTGAGGTTCGCCTGACCCGTCGCCCGACGCTCGCTATTGGCGGGCGAGGTCGGCAGCGCCGACGACTCCGGCCTCAGGGCCCAGTGCGGCGATCTTTATCTCGGCCTCCGGGCGGTACCCGCGGCCGACCAGGCTGCGGTGGAACGACTCACGAGCGGGGCCGAGCAGAAGATCCTCGGCGTCGGATACCCCGCCGCCGATGATGAAGCAGCCAGGATCGAAGGCCGCGGCCAGCGACGCGAGTCCCACACCGAGCCAGCGGCCCGCATCCTCGAGCAACTCGATCGACGTCGGGTCGCCGTCCTTCGCGGCCTGCGTGATCAGGGGGCCGGTGATGGCCGAGACATCCCCGCCGGCGAGGTCCAGGAGCGTGTTGGCGAGCGGCGCGCCGGATTGGGCGAGCTCACGACCCTCGCGCACCAGAGCATTTCCGCTCGCGTACTGCTCCCAGCAGCCCTTGTTGCCGCAGCCGCAGCGCAGCCCACCCGGCACGACCTGCATATGGCCGAACTCCCCGGCGAGTCCCCAGTGACCGCGATAGAGCTGTCCGTCCAGCACGATTCCGCCGCCGATCCCGGTGCCCACGGTTACACAGACCACGTGATCCTCCCCGCGGCCCGCACCGAATTTGGTCTCCCCCCAGGCAGCGGCGTTCGCGTCGTTCTCGACCACGATCGGCAGGCCCACCCGCTTCTCCAGCTCGGCCTTGATCGGCTCCTCTCGCCAGGCAAGGTTCGGCGCGAAAAGGACGGTCGCCCGCTCCTGGTCGATGAAACCCGCAGCACCGATGCCCGCGGCGGCGATCCCGGGTCGGCTTCCTGCGAGGTCATTGATGGCATCAGCGATCGTGTCCTCGGTCGCCTTCGGGTCCTGGGCAGGCGTCTCCCGCTTGTCAGAGACCAAGATCCGGCCAGACTCGTCCACCACTCCGGCCGCTACCTTCGTTCCCCCGATGTCCACACCGATCGTCAGCGCCATGGAGTCGTCAGCCCTCGTCACCGGTTATGTCGATTCGCGCCGACCCGTTGGTTCGGCCGGACGAACCGTATCCGGTTGCCGCATCCGGGACGACGCCGCCAGCGCCTGCCGGGCCTTCGAGGAACGCCTTGGCTGCCGCGGCCAGCGACAGGCCAGCAACGGCGAGGTGCCGCACCACATCAGGATTGGCGTCCCGGACGCTGCGAATGAGCAGGCAGATCGGGCAGAGCTGGCACTCCTCGGCATCGGTGGCGATATGGTCACCCACCCAGCTCGTCAGCGATGCGATCAGCTTCGCGGCCTCCTCGGCCGCGGTCCCTACCGCTTCCTCGGCCGAACCGCCAGTCATAACCGCATCGCCACCATTCCATCCGCGTGATCAGTCGCGAGTATGTGCCCGTGCTTCGGCTGCCACATCGCCGCTCCTGTCTAGTTCATGCGCAGGGCGAGGAGAAGGGGCCGATCGACGACCCACACTCTTCGCTGAATCTTCCGGTGTACCGAAGCGGACCGAAAGCCGACCTGCGACGAGCTCGGCGCCGGCCACCTCGCAGCGCCATAATGCCGCTGGCAACGCAAGCAGCCTGCGGCTGTCCCCGACTGTCAGGACGAGCTCGTTTCCCCTGCGCACCAGGTCCATCTCCCGCCGGTCGGCGAACGGAAGTGCGAGCGAGAGCACATAACCGGTGCTATCCCGCGACACTCGAACGGGATCATCCACGGTGGGCTCCGCGAAGGGATCAACGGCTCGGCGCACCCCGTCGCCGTAGGCCGCCGCGGCGAATGCCGCCAGTTCCTCGAGGCCGACCGGCTCTGCCGCACGATATGGCGACCGGTAGACAGGAAGGGGAGCGAACGACGCATCGACCTCCTCGAGTTGCTCGGCTTGCGCGGCGATCCATCCTCGCCGCCAGGCGTCGGCGCCGCCGGCCGGGAACACCCTGTTGGCGATCACTGCGTCCACACGGTAGCCGTACAACGAAAGCGACGTCAGCGTCCGCCGCGCCTCGGCCACCACGACGGATTCTGGTGTGAGGACCAGCCGAACCGATGACCTCGGCCCGGTGAGGACTTCCCGCACGGCTGCCAGCTCGGCATGCATGCGTTCGATCGCGTCGAAGACCGCTTCGTGCGGCATCGGAACGCCGGCGGCTCGCCGCAACACGGGCCGGAGGGTCTTGATCAGGCGCCGCTCGAGCGGGAAAACCCGGTCCATGTACCAGCCGAGCGCCTCGGGCAACGCGAGCAGCCGCAAGGTCTCACCGGTCGGCGCACAGTCCACCACGACCAGGTCCCAGCTTCCTGAGCGGACCTGGTCGCGCACCTCGAGGAGCGCAAGCACCTCGTCAGCGCCGGGCAGGACCGTAAGCTCAGCGGCCTCGATCGGATCGACCCCGGCAGCGTCGAGGACCGAGAGTAAGTAGCGCTGAACGTCTCCCCACGACCGCTCCAGCCGTCCGCGGGCATCGACGTGCTGGACATAGAGGCCGACGTCGACCTGCGTCGGCTGCTTGCCTACCTGATGGTCGAAGGCGTCGGCCAGCGAGTGCGCCGGGTCGGTCGACAGAACCAATGTCTTCTGCCCGCGGTTCGCGGCGAGGGTGGCCGTCCCCGCGGCTGCCGTCGTCTTGCCGACGCCTCCCTTGCCGGTGAACAGAAGGACGCGCGGCGCCGTCACCGGTCCTCCGAGCTCGACGGGGTCCCAGGGGTGTGGTCGCCGGTCTCGGCGTTCGGACCCGCGGCACGAACGCGTGCGACCCGGCGGTCGAGCTCTTTAAGAGCCGTGTCGACGATGACCTTCTCCGCCTTGCGTTTGATCAGTCCGATCATCGGAATCTTGAGATCGACGGTGAGCCGGTAGGCGACCTCCGTCGTCCCGCTCTCCGTGGGCGTCAAGACATATGACCCGTCGAGCGCGCGCAGCAGCGTGCCTTCCTGGTCGAGGGTCCAGCGGACCTCGTGGTCGGCATCCCAGGTGTAGGCGAGCGTGTACTCATCCTTGATGGCGCCGGCGTCCAAGACGAAGTGCACGCGCCGGGCACGCCCGTCCGACCCCGATTCGACCACCTCCGCCCGTTTCACCTGTCCAGTCCACAGCGGATAGGAAGGAAAATCGGCGATCACCGCCATCACCTCGGCGGCATCGGCTGCGATCGTGATGCTCGACGTGGTTTGGTCCGCCATTAGCGCCCCCTCGTTCCGCCCAAGGCTGTCGCCACCTTCGAACCCGCCGCGGCCGGTCTCCTGGGGAGACCTGCGCTGCGCCTGGCTGTCCCCACCCGGCGAGCGATGCCTCGTGTCCGACCGAGCGGGAACCTCGTGGGCTGCCAGGCTACCGGTCGCCAATTGTGAGCACATAAGGTCGCTTGCTGGCGGCGAAGTGCCCCACGTTCACGCATTCCGTCCGACCGATCCGCATCCGCTTGGCAAGCGGTTGGTGAACGTGCCCGAAGAGCGCCAGCCGCGGCTGGTGGGCCTGGATCGCTTCGAGCAGCGCTTCACTGCCCCGCTCGAACCGCCGCGCGACCGTGTCGTACATAAGCTCGGGGATCGCAGGCGGGATGTGAGCACAAAGGACGTCGACCTTGCCGAGTGCGGCCACCTTGGCGGCGTAAACCTCCTCGTCCACCTCGGTCGGCGTGCGATGTGGCGTGGGCAGCCCACCGCCGACGAACCCGAAGACGAGACCGGCCAGCTGGACCGTCTGGCCGTCAAGCAGATGCAGGCCGTCACGCAGGAATTCCGGATAGAGGCGAGGCAGATCGACATTCCCGTACGTCAGGTACGTCGGCGTCGGCATCGCCGCGAAGATCCTGCGGTACTGGTCTCGCACCGCGTCTACGGCTCGCGTCTCGAAGTCGCCGTCGACAGCCTCGAACTGTTGGCGTACAAAGTCCCGTGCCGCCGCGAAGCGCCCCGCATCTCGAAGATCTATCCAGTGGGAGACCGCCTCAGCGCCGAACAGCTCGCCGAAAACTCCGCGGGAGTGATCCACATAGTCGACGAACAGGGCGAGGTCGCCTAGCGAGATAAGAGCGTCCGCCCCCTCCGCAGCGCGGGCGAGCGCGTCTGCGGCACCGTGGACGTCGCTCACCACGTGCAACCGCATCGGCACCCTCACGAGGCCCCGGCTCGCCTCGGCACTCCAGGAATCGCCTGCTGGACGCTCCCGGATGCCTCGGCTTCGAACCGGTCACCGAGGGCGTGGATACGGGCCTTCCAAGCCGCCCGGTACCGATGTGTCAACCGCCGGCTGCGAGCCACACTCCGCCAGCGATACGGACGCGGCGGGTCGGCCCGCAGGAAGAAATGCACGATAGATCCTTTCCCGCCGCACTCCTCGATCCATACTTCGGCCTGGCCGGCGAGCGGACCGCTGACCTTCCAACGGATACCCTCAGCAGCACGGTCCTCGTAGACGACTAATTCGAGGTCCGGCCACCAGGACCGCCAGACCGCGGGATCGGCGAAGTATGCCGCTACCCGCACCGGCGGGGCTGGTATGAAGCTCTCATCCATCAAGTCGACGACGGGCACGGCGAAATCGTATGCGCGAGCATTCCGTCCCAGCCGCCTACGAGGTCCCGGCGGCAGGCAATCTCACCGATCTGATCTATGACAACGCGAAGAGCGATCCGGCACACGCCGCCTTCGCCCGCAAGATCGACGACGACTGGGTCGACGTGACCTCCGCCGAGTTCATCGCGGAGGTCGAAGAGGTCGCCAAGGGCTTGGTCGCCTCGGGGGTCGAGCCTGGCGACCGCGTCGCGATCATGTCGCGCACCCGCTACGAGTGGACCCTCGCCGATTTCGCCATCTGGTGTGCCGGCGCTGTCGTCGTACCGATCTACGAGACGTCATCGATCGAGCAGGCACGTTGGATCCTCGCCGACTCCGGAGCCGTCGCGTGCTTTGTCGAGCTCGCCGACCATGAGCGGGTCGTCGGTGCGGCAAGGGAGGGAGCGCCCGCGCTTCGCGACGTGTGGCGCATCGAAGGCGACGGCGACGGGCCCAGCCTCACCGACCTTATCGAGGCGGGTCGCGCAGTCACCTCGGAGAGCCTCGCCGGGCGCCGCGCAGCCCTTGGCCCGGACAGCCTGGCAACGCTCATCTACACCTCGGGCACGACCGGCCGGCCCAAGGGCTGCGAGCTGACCCACGGCAACTTCCTGGCCGAGTTGGGAAACGCCGTGCGGATGCTCGACGTTCTGTTCACCCCGGGGGCTAGCACGCTGCTGTTCTTGCCCCTCGCCCACGTCTTCGCCCGGATCATCGAGATCGGCGTCGTGATGACGGGTACAAAACTCGGCCATACCCCGGATGTGCGATCGCTCGTCTCTGATCTCGGCAGCTTCAAGCCCACGTTCATCCTCGCCGTGCCTCGGGTGTTCGAGAAGGTCTACAACTCTGCAGCGCTGGGAGCGCACTCGGGCAGCAGCTGGAAAGGCCGCGTCTTCGACCGATCCGTGGCGACGGCGACCGCATATAGCGAGGCTCGCCAGCGCGGCACCGTATCCCCGCTGGTTCGGGCACAGCACGCCGTGTTCGAGCGTCTGGTGTACCAGAGGCTGCGCGCTTCGCTCGGCGGCCGGATCGGGTACGCAATCTCCGGGGGCGCTCCCCTGAGTGAGCACCTGAGCCACTTCTTCCGCGGCGCCGGGCTCACGGTGCTGGAGGGATACGGCCTCACCGAAACGACGGCCGCCGCGACCGCGAATCCACCCGCCGCAATCAAGATCGGCACGGTAGGCCAGCCGTTGCCAGGTACGGCGATCCGCATTGCGGAGGACGGTGAGATCCTCGTCCGCGGCGGGCAGGTGATGCGTGGGTACTGGAAGAACCGGGACGCAACCGCCGAGGCCGTGGTCGACGGCTGGTTCCGCACTGGCGACATCGGTGAGCTCGACGGCGACGGCTACCTCTCGATCACTGGCCGAAAGAAGGAGGTCATTGTCACGGCCGGTGGCAAGAACGTCGTCCCGGCCGTTCTCGAGGATCGGCTGCGCACCCATCCGCTGATCAGCCAGGGCCTCGTGGTCGGCGACAAACGGCCATACGTTGCGGCTCTGATCACCATCGACCCAGAGTTCTTCCCGGCGTGGCGCGCGCAACACAACAAGCCCGCGGACCTGGAGATCACCGACGCCACCGAGGACCCAGATCTGCGGTCGGAGATCGACGCTGCGATCGCCGAGGCGAACCAGGCGGTCTCGCGGGCTGAGTCGATCAAGCGATTCCGGATACTACCGGGTGATTTCACCGAGGAGGCCGGCCAGCTGACCCCATCACTCAAGCTAAGGCGGGCGGTCGTACAGAAGGACTTCGCCGCCGACATCGAGGCCCTGTATGCATAGTGCTCCCCCGAATGAGCCCGGACCAGCAACTCAGGTCGGCTCCCGCTGCTCCGTACCCCCGGAATTGGGGCTGCTGCACAAAAGCCTGAGAAATCCACGGATTCCTTAGGGCTAGCGCGCGCAGGCCTGATTATGACGCAGACCCTGGTTGTCCCAGGTGGGCGCCGGATAACGACGGGGAAATCGTTCATAACTCTTTGAGAACGGACCCTCACGTCTTGTGGTAAGACTGTTCTGTTTTGCCTGATCGTCGCCACAAACACGCAAAATGTGCCACCGTTATCCATTGTGACTGGCCGTGCTCGCCCGACACCCACGCGGTGGCCAGCACTTGCGTTGCGCGCCGTGCTCCTCGTCGTCGCAGTCGTGCTCACACTCGTTGTCGACGAGCCCAACAGTGTCGGCTGGTTGCTCGCCCTCGCCGGGGTTGCCGCGCTCGCCAGCGTCGAAAACGACCGCTGGATCTTCGGGTCGGCGTTGCGATGCGTGGAAGCAGTGGTGTGGGCCATCGGGGTCCATGCGACCGGTGGGGACAACAGCCCGTTACTCCCCTATCTCATCGCACCCGTCTTCGCCGCCGGCCTGGCCGGCGGCGTACGGTCGGCGCTGCTCACCGCGGGCTTCGGCGTTCTCGGGCTCGCTGCCGGCGGTGAGATCACCGAAGCCGGGGTTGGCGACGGGGTCCTGAGCATCCCCGTCATCGAATGGGTCCTTATCGCCCTGCTCATCGGGCTGGTAGGGGCTTGGATCAGAAACCTGCAAATGCGAGCCGCTGGGCCGGCCGCTATCCACTACGCGCAGGCGCACAAGCTGCTGGAGCAGCTGCAGGCGGTCGCGACGAAGCTGCCGGGTTCGCTCGACCCGGTGACCGTCGCCTCTGGACTGCTCGACGATATCGGTGGCGTCGCGAAATATGACGAGGCGGCCGTCCTCGTCAACGCCGAGGGAGACCAGCTGGTCCCGCTCGCTCATGACGGCGCCGAGCGGGTCACCTGGGATCTGGCGCGGCGACGCAGCGGCCCCTTCGCCGAGGCCTGGACCACACGAGCTAAGTACGTGCGGCCGAGCCGGCTTCCGAGAACGGATGCCGCCGCAGAGCACACCGGCCATGGCAGCGCCCTCGTCGTACCGCTGCGATTCGGCACCAGGACGCTCGGCGTCGTCGCGCTCGAGGCCTACGCCCCGGACGCCTACCCGAAGAAGGTGGCGAGCGCCGTCCGCCGGATCGTCTACGCCGCATCATTGCCACTCGCCACCGCTGCGCTCTTCGACGACATCCGCGAGCTGGCCACCGCGGAGGAACGCAGACGGCTGTCCAGGGAGATCCACGACGGGATCGCGCAGGAGCTCGCCACACTCGGCTATGACGTGGACGACCTGCTCGCAGAGGCACGCAACGGCGCCGCCGGACGGGTCGTCAGGAACCTTGGCACACTCAGGGACCGGATCACTGAGCTCATGCACGAGGTCCGACTTTCGATCTTCAGCCTGCGCAGTGACGTCGACAGGCACGGCGGGCTCGGTGCGGCGCTCGCCGAGTATGTCCGGACGATCGGTACGGAAAGCCGGCTCACCGTTCACCTCGTCCTCGCCGAATCACCCACCAGGCTCCCCGCTCAGACCGAAGCAGAGCTGCTGCGGATCGCCCAGCAAGCGATTGGCAACGCGCGGCGGCACGCGGGCGCCAAGAACCTCTGGGTGACGCTGCAGGTCGCGCCTCCGTGCGCGCGATTGATCGTCGAGGACGACGGCGTGGGGATCGGCGAACTCCGTCCGGACAGCTACGGATTCGAGATCATGAAGGAGCGGGCGCTGCGAATCAGGGCACGCTTTACAGTGACCCCACGGGAACATGGAGGAACGGCTGTCGACGTGGCGCTCGCTCCGGCTCGGTCGGGCGACGTGATCGAGCACCTGTTGCCTGACTTGCGAGGAACGGATGTCCATCAGGGTCTTGCTGGTTGACGATCACGAGCTCATTCGCGAGGGACTGCGCCGGGCGTTCGAGCGCGAGCCGGACCTGTCAGTCGTGGCGGAGGCGTCCACGCTCGCCGACGGACTCCTCGCGGCGTCGGCCTATCAGCCGGACGTCGTCATGATGGACCTGCGGCTGCCCGACGGGAACGGCATGGACGGCGTGCGGCGGTTGCGCGCCCAAGATCCCACGCTCGGCATCGTCGTGCTGACGATGTACGCCGACGATAACGCCTTGCTGTCCGCTCTCGAGACCGGTGCTTCGGGATTCGTCTCCAAGGCCGCCCGGGCGGAGGAGGTCATCGCGGCCGCCCGTCATGCCGCCGCCATGCCACGCTCGTTCTCGGCAGCGAGACTCGCCGGTGCCATGCACCGCAAGCTCGCCGAACCCGGACCTCGGCTGAGTAGCCGGGAACGGGAAGTTCTCCAGCTGCTCGCGGATGGGAAGGCCGTTGCGGGCATCGCAAGGGAGCTCTTCATCAGTGACTCGACGGTCAAGACCCACATCTCGAACGTGTACGAGAAGCTCGGGGCGCAAAACCGGGCGCAGGCCCTGATGACTGCAATGCGGCTCGGCCTCCTCTCCCCGGGCAGCACAGCCTAGGGTCCGTCCACCGGGCAACCTGTGCCGGCCAGGCCGCCCCCACACAGCTGGGCGCTGCCATCTCGTGATCCCCTATCCGCCGAACGGCTGAGTCCGCAGGGTCCACCTGCGCTATGGAATCCGCTCCAGACCGCTGGAAAGCTACCCAAGGTCACTACAGGACTCGGGGAATGTCGATGCGCAGGAGGCGCGGTTCCGAGACGGGCACGTCAACACTTGAGTTCGGGCTGCTCGTTGCGGTGATCGTCGCACTTGTCGTCGTGGTGTTAATCGCCATCGGCGTCTTCCTGCGGACGGCGAGTTAGCCGGCGGCGACGAGGGGGCGTCACCGGCAGTGCGACCTGCGGAACCCGCGGGTTTCACCAGCCTCCGCGGGGCGGAGAGCTCGGCTGCGAAGCAGTCGAGCCCGCCGGCGGAGTCGGCGGGGAGGAGGGGCGGCGGCCCTCCTCCCCGCCAATTTCTCTTCCGTGCCTCATCGAGGACGCTGGTGTCCGGCTTGCCAACTGACCGTGCTGGCCGACAGGATGCGCCGAGCCACATCGCCGGCCGGGTGGGGCTCAGGCCAGTGAGTGACCGCAAAGCGAGATTCGCTGTCCGGTGCCTAGTGGTGCGTTTCCGAGGCCCTTTGACGGTGACGAGGACCGCTGGATGACTGGCAAGGCCGCAGGGAGCCCGGCGTACGGGAGAGGTACGCGGGTGACCGAGGACGTAGCCAGTGTGTACTGCGGGGTCCGCGCGGAAACGCGGAGCGTTTCCGCGGGGTGCGCACCAGCGGGACCGGGCCAACGCAAGGAGACTTTGGACACGCGACGCTAGGTTGAGGACCCCGTCAAGCGGAAGGAAGGTCGTGTGAGCGTTCGCCTACGCCTTGTCCTCGGCAGCACGCTGATGCTCTTCCTGGAGCTGGCGCTGATCCGGTGGACCGGAGCGAACGTCCTGCACCTCAGCTATTTCTCGAACTTCGTCCTGCTCGGGTCGTTCCTCGGCATTGGTCTTGGTTTCCTCAGGACCGGTCCCGATCGTCCCGCGCGACCGTACTACTCCCCCGTGGTCCTGCTCGCGCTCGTGGGCTTCATCCTCGCCTTCCCCGTCGTGGTCGACCGCCAGAGCAGCGACGCGATCTTCTTTACCAGTCTGGACGCGAGCGGCCCTCCGCTGTGGGTCGCGCTGCCGGTGATCTTTCTGGCCATTGCAGCGATTATGGCGGGTCCTGGCGAACTCGTCGCGGAGTGTTTCCACCAGCTGCCCCGGCTCGATGCCTACCGGTACGACCTCATCGGCAGCCTGATCGGCATCGTTGCATTCACCGGACTGGCGTTCGCGGGGGCACCGTCGGCGGTGTGGGGGCTCGTCGTAGGCGGGCTCTTCCTCGTTCTCCTCGGTCCGCAGGCGCGAGGCATCGCCATCGCCACCGGCGTCGGTCTCGTGGCTCTGCTCTTCGGCGAGTCGACACTCGCCGGCGACGGCCTTTCCGTCACCTGGTCGCCGTATTACAAGATCACAACACATGAACGCGCCGAGAGTGACGGCGGCATGTCCCTCATGGTGTCGGTGAATGGGATTCCGCACCAGCGGGTAACGCTCGCCGAACGGCGGGAGAAACAGGAGCCGCAGTACACAGTCCCTTACGAACGCATCGCGGCTGAGCAAGTGACCAGCGGGACCGGCCAGGCGACCATCCACCCGCCCACCGGGAGCGCCACTCAGGCGAGCCTCCGC
>DATBRJ010000327.1:0-13839 GCA_036560395.1 Actinomycetes bacterium
GGTCGACTGGTACAACCACCGCCGCCTGCACGGCACCCTCGGAATGCTCACCCCAGCCGAATACGAGCAAGCCCACTACGCTGCCAGCAAGCCGCAGCAACAACCCCAACCAACAGCGGCAACAAACCCGTGACGGTTCAACCCCCAACGGCCGCGTCATGACCGACGACGTCTTCTCCACCCGCATGACCTTCATGACCCACGGGCAAGCCACCCCCCAAAACATCGCCCCACACAAAGACTTGACCGCCGCGTTCCCGTTCCTCGGGATACCCAACGCCTAACCGCCTGGCCCCGTCCTCTCCGCGTCGGCGACTCCGGTCACCATTCGTCAGCCACCCACCCCCGGCGCGGATCTCACCGCGATTACCAAACTGGTCGGGCCTTTACCCGTGCTTGCGATCGAATTGTCCTGAGCGATGCGCCGGCAATCAGACCAGGACCACGTCTACCTAGGTCGTCTTATTCGTGACAGCCGATCCGTAGCCGGGCAGAGTTCCTTGCGCTGGCGGACGTACCGCGCTAAAGCACAAGTGCGCGGCCGGCAGGCCGGAAAGGAGCACGACATGGCCGATCCACTGGCTGATCTAAGCAACAAGGGCGTCTCGATCTGGCTGGATGACCTGAGCCGACAGCGGCTGGTCTCCGGCAGCCTGGCCGATTTGGCGGCCAATTACCACGTGGTGGGGGTGACCACCAACCCGACGATCTTCGCGAAAGCGATCACCGGCAGCGACGCCTACACCGAGCAGATCCGCGACCTGCGGGCGCGTGGCGTGGACACCGCGGAGGCACTGCGCACGATGACGGCCTTCGACGTGCGCTGGGCCTGCGACGTGCTGCGGCCGGTCTACGACGCCACCGACGGCGTGGACGGCCGGGTGTCGATCGAGGTCGACCCGCGGCTCGCCCACGACACCGAGGCCACCATCGCCGAGGCTCGGGCCCTCTGGTGGCTGGTGGACCGGCCTAACCTGTTCATCAAGATCCCCGCCGCTCGGCAGGGGCTGCCCGCCATCGCGGCGTGCCTGGCCGAGGGGATCAATATCAACATCACACTGATCTTCTCCCTGGCCCGCTATGACCAGGTCATCGAGGCATTCCTCGACGGCCTGGAGCGGGCCCGGCAGGCCGGCCGGGCCCTGGTCTCGATCACCTCGGTCGCCTCGCTCTTCGTGTCCCGGCTAGACACCGAGGTCGACGCGCGGCTGGACAAGATCGGCACGCCAGAGGCGGCTAGCCTGCGCGGCCGGGCCGCGATCGCCAACGCCAGGCTGACCTATCACCACTACGAGAAGATGCTCGCCGCGCCGCGCTGGGCGGCGCTGGCGGCGGGGGGAGCGCGGCCGCAGCGGCCGCTGTGGGCCTCAACCTCGGTTAAGGACCCGGCCTACCCCGACACCCGGTACGTGACCGACCTGGTCGCGCCCGGGGTTGTCAACACCATGCCCGAGGCCACCCTGCGCGCGGTCGCCGACCACGGCCGCATCCCCGACGACTCGGTCCGCGGCCATTACGCCGACGCACGGCAGGTGTTCAGCGACCTCGAAGCCCTCGGCATCGACTACGGCGACGTGACCGCGACCCTGGAGAGCAACGGCCTGGCCGCCTTCGACGCCAGCTGGCAGGAGCTGGGCGACCAGCTAGCCGCCCAGCTCGGCCACCCGGCAGGGTGACCGGCGCGGGAGGAGAGCAGAACATGAACGCGGATGGGGCGTACGTGATCGTGGGGGCGAGCCTGGCCGGGGCCAAGGCCGCGGAGACCCTGCGCCAGGAGGGGTTCGATGGCCCGCTCACCCTGATCGGCGAGGAGACCGAGCGGCCCTACGAGCGGCCGCCGCTATCCAAGGACTACCTGCTGGGCAAGGCCGACCGGGAGACGATCTACGTCCACCCGCGGCCGTGGTACGCCGAGCACGACGTCGACCTGCGCCTTGGCGTCCGGGTCACCGGCATCGACCCGGCGGAGCGGCAGGTGAGGCTCGCCGACGGCAGCGGTCTTGGCTACGCGAAGCTGCTGCTGCTGGCCACCGGCTCCACACCGCGCCGTCTGCCCGTGCCAGGCGCCGACGCCGGCGGGGTGCTGTACCTGCGCCGGGTCGCGGACAGCGACCAGATCAAGGGAACCTTCGCCGCTGCGTCGCGGGTCGCGCCGCGGCCCGCGCGGCCGACGTGCAGGTGACGATCCTGGAGAGGGGCGAGCTACCGCTGCTGCGAGTCCTCGGCCGGGCGGCGGCGCAGATCTTCGCCGACCTGCACCGCGACCACGGCGTCGACCTGCGTTTCGGCGTCCAGGTCGCCGAGATCACCGCATCGGGCGGCCGGGCCGACGGCGTGCGGCTGGCCGACGGAACCTACCTCATGGCCGACGCGATCATCGTTGGCATCGGGATCACGCCCAATGTCCAGCTCGCCGAGACCGCGGGCCTGAGTGTCGGCGACGGCATCGTGGTCGACGCACACCTGCGTAGCTCCGACCCCGACATCTACGCCGCCGGGGACGTCGCCAACGCCTACCATCCCTTGCTCGCCAAGCACATCCGGGTCGAGCACTGGTACAACGCGCTGCGCCAGCCGCAGACCGCCGCCCGGGCGATGCTCGGCCAGGATGCCGTCTACGACCGGGTGCCCTACTTCTACACCGACCAGTACGATCTGAGCATGGAGTACGCCGGCTACACCGAGCCCGGTGGCTACGACCAGGTCGTGTTCCGCGGCGACGCGCAGAGGCGTGAGTTCATCGCGTTCTGGCTGGGCGGCGGCCGCGTGCTGGCCGGCATGAACGTCAACATCTTCGGCGTCAAGAAGACGATCCAGGCCATCGTGCGCGGCGGCCGTACTGTGGATGCGGGCATGCTCGCCAACCCCGACGTGTCCCTCGAGGAGTTCCTCGGCCCCCCGGACGCCGAGCACCGCGACCCTGCTCCGCACTCGGGCGACCCGGCGCACAGCACCCCATGACGGGCAAGGTCGCCGTTATCACCGGCGCCTCTCAGGGCATCGGCGCCGGCTTGGTCGCCGCCTACCGGGGGCGGGGCTGGGCTGTGGTGGCCAGCGCTCGCACGATCAAGCCGTCCGAGGACTCGGACGTGCTCATTGTGGCCGGGGATATCGTCGACCCGGCGACCGCCGACCGGATCATCGGCGGAGCGCTGGAACGCTTCGGCCGGATCGACACCCTGGTCAACAACGCGGGCGTGTACATCTCCAAGCCGTTCACCGACTACACCGCCGCCGATTACGCCACAGTGGTCGGGGTCAACCTGACCGGGTTCTCCTGGCTGACTCAGCGGGCCGTCGCGGAGATGGCGGCGCGGTATGGCGGCCACGTGGTCAACGTCTCGGCCACCCTGGCCGAGGTTGCGAACTCCAGCACCCCCGCGGTGCTGGCCGCGCTGACCAAGGGCGGCCTGGCCGCGGCCACCCGGTCACTGGCCACGGAATACGCCTCCCTGGGCATCCGGGTCAACGCCGTCTCGCCGGGTATCATCCAGACCCCGGCCCACCCGGCCGACAGCTACGAGCACCTCGGCGACCTGCTTCCCCCGCTCGGGCGGGTCGGCCAGGTCAGCGACGTCGTGGACGGCGTCTTGTTCCTGGAGTCCTCGCCCTATGTCACCGGCGAGATCCTGCACATCGACGGCGGCCAGATCGCCGGCCACTGAGGCACCCGGCTAGGCCGACTGGTCCGGCTGTCCGAGGCTCGCCAGCGCGGCGTCCAGCTCCCGGCGCGAGCCGATGCCCAGCTTGGAAAACACCTTGCCCAAGTGCCATTCCACCGTGCGCGCGCTGAGGAACAGCTGGGCGCCGATCTCAGGACTGGTGCGGCCTTCCCGGGCGAGGCGGGCGATCTGCTCCTCCTGCGGCGTGAGCTGGTCGCGCGTCTCGACGCTGCGCTTGCGCACCTTCCCGCCGGTGGCGACCAGTTCCCGGCGTGCGCGCTCGGCAAACCCCTCCATCCCGATCGACGTGAATTGGTCGAGGGCCGTGCGCAGTTGTTCGCGAGCTTCGATGCGCCGGCCCTCACGGCGAAACCACTCACCGAAAAGCAGGTGCGCACGGGCGAGCTCGGGGCGGAGCTGGGTGCGGCTCAGCCGATCGATCGCTTCGCGATAGAGGTCGTCGGCGGCCTGGCCCCCGCTCACCAGCGCCCGGCAGCGGGCCTCGATGCCGAGCGCCCAGTCGGTGCCGGCGGGCTGCGTGGTCTCCGCCAGCCGCTCGAGCGCATCGCGGGCGAGTTCGGTGTCTCCTCTGCGGGTAGCCGCCTCGACGAGCTCGGGCAGCGACCACATCGCTATCCACAGCTGGGAGGTGCTCGAGGTGGCTTGCCGGGCCGCCGACGCCGCCTGCTCGTAGCGGGCGAGGCCGTTGTACAAGACGGCGGCCGCCCAGTGCGCCTGGGTCGCCGCCATTTCTTGCCCCTCGGCCGCGGCTTGGCCGATGGCGCTCGCTATCAGTGCGGAGGCCTCTGCTTCCCTTCCTTGCAGTGCCCGCAGCCTCAGCAAGCCGAACGGTGCGATGGGGCTCCCGGTCGCCGCCGCCACGCTCTCGGCCTCCAGGGCGAGCGCGGCGGCACCCGCGAAGTCGCCGATCCACGCGCGTGCTACGGCCAACGCGGGGAGCTGGATCGGCAACTCCGCAAGCGCGCCGGCGTCGCGGAGGAGCTGGACCTGTCTCGCGGAGGTCGCGCGCCAGCGCTCGTCGTCCCACACGATGCTGGCGGCCGAGGCTGCCCAACCCCAGCGCAGGACGTCTTCCACGGGCATGTCGGCGAGCGCTTTCGCTGCTCGCTGCAATGTCGGAGTCGCGGCAGCGTACCCGTCGGTGGTCAGCAGAGCGAGGCCGTCGAGGAGCAGGTCGAGGGGACGCGGAGTGCCCGACGGCGGAGGGAGACCCCGGACGGCGCGGCAAATCTCCAGGAGGACGTCGCCTCCTGCGAGATGCCCGGCGAAGACCACCGCGATCCAGGCGGTCAGGTAGGTCTCGCGCGCGAGCTCCAGGTCAAACGGCTCAAGCCGCCTCGCGGCCTTCAGCAGCAACGGGGGAGCCTCGCTGCCGAGGCCCGAGGCGAAGGCGACGTGGCCGCGGACCAAGTCCACCCGGGCCTGCTGGAATTCATCCAGCGGACCGGCCTCGGCGGTCGTGAGCAGGTCGAGGGCCTTGCCGAAGGCGCCGGCGTGCATGCTGGCACTTGCCGCGGCAAGTGTGCGTTCGGCATGCCGCGTCGGATCGGCGGTCAGCAGCACCGATCGCGCCAAGAACGCCGCGGCCGCGGCCAGCCCGCCGCGGGCCTGCGCCCGGCCGGCGGAGCGCTCGAGCTCGGCGGCGACCTCCTCGTCCGGCCCTGACGCGGCTTGGGCCCGGTGCCACGCTCGGCGATCCGGGTCTGCCTGCGGGTCGGTCACCTCTGCCAGCGCCGCGTGCATCTGCTGCCGGTCCGCCAACGGCGCCGACCGGTAGGCCGCCGAGCGCACCAGCGGATGCCGGAAACCCACGCGGCCGCCGAACTCGACCAGCCCGGCCTCCACCGCCGGTGCGCCGGCCTGGACTGAGATGCCCAGCCGCCCGGCCGCCCGCCACACCAGTGACCGGTCACCGGAGGGATCGGCCGCCGCCAGCTGCAGCAGCCGCCGGGTCTCGTCCGGCAAAGCCTCGAGCTGGCGGGCGAAGCTGTCCTCGATTGCGCCGGCCAGCGGCGCGGTGCCGGGCAGGCCGAACCCGCCCGCCAGCTCCGCAGGCGTCAGCCCGCGCGGCAGCTCCAGTAGCGCCAGCGGATTACCACGGGTCTCCGCCACGATCAGGTCCCGGACCCGCTCATCCAGCGGCCCGGCCAGCGCCGAGGCCAGCAGCGCCCGCGCATCGCTATCGCCCAGCCCGGTAACTTCGAACTCTGGCAGTCCGGCGAGCTCCCCGCCCGGATCGCGGGCCGCGATTGATTGGCATTCCTTACCGGCGTCAGCTAACAATCCGCCGGCCCCACTGCAACGTGCATCCACCTCGGCCGGTCCGTAGTGTTGAATGCGCGCCGGAGGGAGGCGACGGCGACATGGGCGCCTACTTCGCAGATCCGAGCGGGCACAACCTGGAGATCATCACGCGGCCGTACGGCCGCGGCAGCGCGACCGGCGGCTGACCCATGACCACCGATCGACGGTTCTGGTCAGGGCTGATCGCGCTTGGCGTGCTGATCACGGCGCCGGGCTGCTCTGGAGCTGCCGACACCGGGAGCGCGGTCACCAGCAGCCCGACCGCGACCCAGGCCTCCAGCCCGGCGACGAGCCCGACTGCTACCCCAGCGCCGAGTCCCACCGAAGACCCACCGCACCCGGTCTCGCTGCAAGCACTGATGGCGAAGGACTACGACGGGCGACGGTTGCGCGTCGGCCGGGTGCTCGCCCGCACCAGTGACTACACCCGGCACTTCGTCACCTATATGAGCGACAAGCTCACCATCTCAGGGATCATGAACATCCCCGATGGCGAAGGCCCGTTCCCCGTACTCATCCTCAACCACGGCTACATCGATCCCGCGATCTACACGAACGGGCGCGGGCTCGCCCGCGAGCAGGATTACCTGGCTCGCAAGGGCTACGTGGTGCTGCACACCGACTACCGCAACCACGCGCAGTCCGACGACGACCCGACCGCTGATCTGAAGCTCAGGCTCGGCTACACCGAGGACGTCATCAACGCCGTGCTCGCGGTCAAACGGTCGACACTGC
The DNA here is from genome assembly GCA_036560395.1 of Actinomycetes bacterium. Lineage (GTDB taxonomy): Bacteria > Actinomycetota > Actinomycetes > JAKEEW01 > JAKEEW01 > DASYTV01. Next base: position 6,723 of record DATBRJ010000327.1, read on the forward strand.
CCTATCTCGACAAGGAGCGGATCGGGCTGCTCGGGCGCTCGATGGGCGGCGGAGTCACGCTCAACGCGCTCGTGGTGAAGCCGGGCCTTGTCGATGCCGCCGTCGTGTTCGCCCCGGTCAGCTCGAACACCGTGGACAACTTCAACCGGTGGATCCGTGGCGACCCGGGCCGCGACCGACTGGCCGACCAGATCATCGAGCGATACGGCTCACCCGAGCGCAACCCGCAGTTCTGGCGTGACGTCTCACCACGCACGTTCTTCGACCGGATCACTGAGCCCATCCTGATCCATCACGGCACCAACGACGAAAGCTGCCCGATCCGGTGGTCCCGGCAGACGCTGGCGGCGTTGCAGCGGGCCGGCAAGGACGTGCGGCTCTACGTCTATGAGGGTGAGCACCACGCATTCGTCCCCGACTGGCCGCTGTCGATGCGGCGCACGGTCGAGTTCTTCGACCGCGAGCTCAAGACATAGCGGCGAGCTCGCGGGTCTCGATTAGGCAGATCTAGGCCGGTGCGGCATCCGTGACGAGGTTGCAGGTCGTTTGGCGGAAGTCTTGCCGACGGCGATCCCGCTGGAGTCAGGCTTGAGATCGTCCAACGGGTACGCGGTATACCCCTGTGAGGGCCTAATCCACAGCTGCAAGGCCGGCTTGCCGACCTGCCGCCGTTCCGCTTCGCTTATCTCCCAGGCCGCATTGACCAGGCCAACATGGCTGAACGCCTGCGGGAAGTTTCCGAGCAGCTCGCCGGTCGCCGGATCGACCTCCTCAGAGAGCAGACCCACGTCGTTGGCGAAGGCGGCCGCACGTTCGAACGTCGCGCGCGCCCGATCAACCTGTCCAGCCATGGCCTGCGCCTGAGCGAGCCAGAAGGTGCAGAGCAGGAAGCTGCCCTCCTCGCCAGCGAGCCCGTCGGCACCGGTCTCAGTGCGGTATCGATAGACCAGGCCTCGCTCGTCGGTGAGGTTCCGGTTGATCGCGTCGATCGTGGCGAGGACGCGCGGGTCGTCAGCGGGGAGGAACCCGACGATGGGCATCATGAGGTTCGATGCGTCAAGATCGTGCGAGCCGAAGTATTGCGTGAAAGCGCCGGCCTGCTCGCTCCATCCCTCGCGTAGTACGGCCGCATGGATCTCATCACGTGTCCGCGCCCACCAGTCGACTCGCCCCTTAACCCCGAGGCGATCGCACATGGTGACCGCACGATCGAGGGCGGCCCAGCACATTACCTTCGAATAGAGAAAGTGCTGCGGGTCGCCACGCACCTCCCAGATCCCATGATCCTTCTCAACCCAACGCTGAGCCGCGGTGTCGGCGCAACCCGCGAGGAACCGTTTGGTGCTGTCGTCGATGTCGCCCAGCTGTTCGACGAGCCGGAAGGCGGCGCTCCACAGCTCTCCGTACACGTCAATCTGGTGTTGGTTCCACGCCCCGTTCCCCACCCGCACGGGTCGACTGTCTCGCCATCCCCGCAGGTGGGGCAGGGTACGCTCGGTCAGATCGCGCTCACCGCCGATGCCGAACATGATCTGTAGTGGCTCGTCGCTGCCCAGTGCGGCGGCCGTGGCCAGGAAGGCGAAGAAATCCGCTGCCTCGTAGGGACACGCGGCCACCCAAAGCGCTTCCATGGTCAGGCTCGCGTCGCGGACCCAGGCATAGCGGTAGTCCCAGTTGCGCTCACCACCAACTGCCTCGGGGATGGACGTCGTGGGTGCCGCGACGATGGCTCCGCTCGGTTGGTACGCCAGGGCGCCGAGAACGCGTCCACTGTGGTGGACGAGGTCCCTCCACGGTCCCTCGTACGCCTGGTGGTGGGCCGACCACGACTGCCAGGCCCGGACCGTCTCGTCGAGCCCATCGCGCAGGTCATGCTGGCTCCAAACACGGCCCGGGACCGCCTCCATCGTCGATCGGTGCATGCCGAAGTTCATGCTGTCGCCCGCGACCATCTGCAGCCGACCGTGCATCCCTCCACGCTCGAGCTTCAGCGGAGTTGCGGTGGTGAGCACCAGCCGTTCCGCTCCGCCGAGCGATGTCACGCCTCCGTCGACTGGGGTCAGGATCGGGGAGATCAAGCCGTACTCTGGACGCGGACGGTAGGCGATCTCCAGCTCGACGCTTCCGGTTTCGCAGGCGACCCGCCGGACGAGTACGTGTGGAGCCTGGGCCCCCAGCCGGTGGTCGCCGTTGTCCGGGCCGACGAGCAGGGCGTCGGTGACCACCGCTGTTCCCGCGACCGTCTGGAACCGCGTCTCGAGGACCATCGTTCGATCCACATAGCGGCGCGTGACGCTGAATGGAGTTGATGGCCGGATCGACCAATGACCCGCGTCGGCGTCGAGCAGCCTGGCAAAGACGGCCGGGCTGTCAAACCTCGGCAAGCACAGCCAGTCGACCGAGCCGTCTCGACTCACCAGGGCTGCCGAGTGTCGGTCGGAGAGCAGCGCGTAGTCGGCGATGGGCGTCGTGCTCACGACAGACAGCGTGACACTGCCCGCCTGCGCAGGCGATAACCCGGACAGCGTGACCGTCCCAAGCCGCGGCAGGATCAACGATCTCGCGTCGCCGTCGCTCGCGGATGACCTCCACTGTCTCTGGGCCGGCTCAGCCCCAGGACAAGAGGGCACCGCGTACGTCGAAGGTGGCCCCTGGTGACCAGGTGATCTCCCAGCGGTTGCCCTCGGGGTCGGCTATGAACGCGGAGCGACCTCCCCACGACCGGTCGGTTGCGTCGGCCACCGGAGTTGCGCCCGCGGCCACGACCGCAGCGAAGGTGGCGTCGACCTCGTCCCGAGCACTGACGGCGCAGGCCAGCGTGACCCCCGACCACCCGGTCGGGTCCGGACTCCCGGGTGCGGCCTCGGCGGTCAGGTCACCGAGCGGGAAGAGCGCCAGCAGCACGCCGCCGAGGAGAAACCCGGTCCAGGCGTCGTCGCCATTAGGCAACTCCGGCCAGCCCAGCCCCCGGTAGAACGAGCGGAGAACGCCCATGTTCCGTGCGCCGAGCGTGACGATCGACAGGCGGGCGGGAATCTCGGTCATCGTCGAATGGTGCCAGAACGGACGACGGCTCCTAAGCGAATGAGGATGTCGAGCGAGAGGTCTAGACCACCGGGTGACGCGGCGGCAGGGTGGCCGGTGCTGCCACACAGGGACCGGTGGCCCCTGTCCGCTGGGTGCAGCAGGCTCCTCCCCTCGCTTCGACGCGTCACCCGCCGCGACCGGATGGATTCAGCAGAGGAAGCTCGATCGAGCAGGCAGTCACGCCTCGAGCTCGGGACCGATTCGTCGTCAACCCAAGACCTGCTATGGCTATGAGGAGCGCGCGCGGATGCGAGTCGTCGCTTCTGCGGCCCCCGGTCGGGGCTGACCGGCGATGAGCTTTCCAGCTGGTTGTGGTCTAACTCCTAGGATCGACAGATAGACGCGATGCATGGAGGAGACCATGAAGGATGAGTCCAGCAGTGCAGGATCGTCGACCGGCGGCGACACTGCTGCGCAGCCCGCGGTGGTCGACCGGGCCGCCTGGCAGGCCGAACTAGACAAGCTGCTGATTCGGGAGAAGGCGCACACCCGCGAAGGTGACGCGATCGCGGCGGCTCGTCGGCGGCTGCCGATGGCTGAGGTGGACCCCACCATCACGGTGATCGGCCGAGACGGGCCGGTCACGCTGCTGGGTGTCTTCGAAGGCCGTCGACAGCTGATCACCTACTTTCACATGTGGCGCACCGGTGAACCCGCCGAAGCCCAGTGCGAGGGCTGCACCTTCTTCAACGGCCAGATCCGCGAGCTGTCCTACCTCCATTCCCGCGACGTCACCTATGCCACCTTCTGCGAAGGCCCGTACGAGGAGACCATCCGCTACCGCGACTTCATGGGCTGGGACGTGCCGTGGTACTCCGCTCAGGACTCCGCCGACGCCCTGCTGGCCGGGCGCTGGTTCGGCATGCTGGTGTGCTACCTGCGGCACGGTGACCGAGTATTCGAGACCTACTGGCGCAGCGGCCGCGGCACAGAGGTGATGGCCCCCAGTTACGGCCTGTTGGACCTAACCGTGTACGGCCGGCAAGAGACCTGGGAAGACTCACCCGCTAACTGGCCCCAACGGTTTGGAACTGCAGGCGAACAGTTCCGCGCCGACGGGCGTCCTACTGCCCAATGGTCCCGGCTTGCGGCCGGACGCTCCGACGACCTCGGCACCACGGCCACCTCCACCACCCCACACTGATGCCAAGCGGCCTGGTGCCGCGGCCCCTGTTAAGGACCTGTTGACGGCTGGCGGGTTCCGATGGCCTGAGGAGGATCCTCGGCCTGCGAACTCAGCTGGCCATCAGCTCAGCCAGGCGCTTGGTGAGAGGCCAGGCACCGTCGGAATTATTGGATATCACGGTGTGCGTCACCCGTGATGTCGGGTCGTGCACACTCCGGAATGAGACACCGGCGTCTAGTCCTTCAAGGATCACGGTGCTGTCACTCCTGCCGAGCCAAAAGCCCAGGCCGTAGCGCCTCGACTCCGAGGGGACGTCGCTGCCGGGACGTACCATCTCGGCGACCCACTCGGCCGGCACGATTTCGTTTGAGAACAGCGATCGCCAGAAGGCGCTGACGTCGGCGGCGGTGGTGTAGATCCCGCCGTCCCCGCTGCCCACGACCGGTAGGTGGAACACGTTTGTCCGCTGCTTGCCCTCGATGGGCAGGTAGCCGATCGCGGTGCGGTCGGGGAGTTCGTCCGAACGCAGAAACACGGTGTCGAGCATCCTCGCGGGCACGCACACCCGCTCGCGAACGAGCCGGTGGAAGGGAACTCCGCTGACTCGCTCGGCGATCAGCGCGAGAACCACGTATCCACCGTTGCAGTAGGAGAACCGTTCGCCAGCCGGGAACTTGGCCGGGTGCCCCCCGAGCACCGCCAGGTACTGCTCAGTTGTCGCAAGATCCTGAGGTGGCACCGTGAGCATGTGGTCGGTGAGCTCGTAGTCGGTGTCCTCATCGAGGTAGTCACCGATGCCCGACCGGTGCGCCAGCAGGTGCTCGACCGTCACGTCCTCGCCTATGAGCGGCAGGTCTGCGCCCAGCACCGAGCGCGCGGTGGTGGACAGGCGCAGCACGCCATCGCTGATCAAGCTGACCACCGTGGCCGCGGTCAGCCCCTTCGTTCCGCTGGCGATCGCGAACCGGCTGTCGACCGTATTCGCTATCCGGTGCGCGCGGTCAGCCAGGCCATACGCCTTGGCGAACTCGATCACACCGCCACGGTCGACCGAGACCACGCCAGCGAATCCGCTTTGCGCGGCAAGCGAGTCGATCGCCTCCGCCAGGGCCACCATCCCCGGACGCTACAGCCCCGCCGTGGCCGTGGCCGGCCGGCACGGCGTGCCACCAGGCTCCCCTGCACTGCTACGTAGCTCGCGAGGACGCCGAGGTGGTCCTCTTAGACTCTTTCCTTTGCGCAGCCATTCGCCGATGATGCGGAATTAGCTCACAAACGATATGACCGCTGTAAGGGCAGCTACACGGTTATCCCGGTACATTGAATCTGTACCCTTGCTCGACGAGCCACGGCAGCAGCTGGGACAACGCGGCGACTGTCTGATCTCTCCGTCCACCTCCGTCGTGCAGCAGGATGACTGCTCCTGGATGAACGCCTCGTTTTATCCTCGCCACGATCCGTTCAGTCCCAGGTCGGCTCCAGTCGCGAGGGTCGACCGACCAAGACAATGGCTCCATCCCATGTCGCGCCGCGATATGCCGTACCGCGGCTGACCACCGACCGGCTGGAGCGCGAAAAAACGCGATCGTGACGGGTCGGCCGGCCGCTCTCAGCAATTCGGACCTACCGCCCAGGATCTCCGCTTTGATCCGTGAGTCTGGTAAGGCGGGCAGGTTTTCCGCATGGGTCATGGTGTGATCACAAAGGTTCATGCCGGCGGAACCACCTCACGGACAAGATCGGGATAACGCACAACCTGCGAACCAACCATGCAGAAAGTCGCCGTGGCGTGGTACTTCGCCAGCAAGGCCAAGACCTCCGGCGTGTACGCCGGACTGGGGCCATCGTCGAATGTCAGTGCCACCACCCGACCGGTATGAGCGGTGCGCCGTACCAGCTCGATCGATACCCCGACGTCGTGCGCCCGGAGCGCGGACGCTGGTCCTGGGTTGCCGGACTGTATTTGCATCCCGGCGTCGCCTGACTGCGGGTGGAGAGCAGACGCCACTAGCCAAACGATGGCAACTTGGATGCTGATAAATCCGGCCCATCGGTAGCAGTACGGGGGATGCAATACCCGATAACGCACCGGCCCCCCTTGCGGCCCGGCTCGACGAGCCATCCGTCGCTTGATCTAAGCAGACGCTAGCTCACGAGGCCGTCACCACGGGGTTTACGACACACCTTTCACTTCGGCCCATGACCTATTCCGGCTGGCATTGTGATTACCATCGCAGTGTTGTACAGCTCGTGCGCTTAACGCCGCATCATCCGCTGCACGTGATTCATTTGCGGAGCGAAGCGAATGAAGTCTTTCGAGGCCAGCGTTTATTGTCGTCTTTCGATGGCTCGGTCAGGCAGTCCGTCGACCGGCCCGGGACGGCTTGGCGCCTCTCTCGGTTGGGCCGCAAGGTCGTGGGGACGGGAGCCACCGCAGGACGGCGACCGCGCTGCGTCCCACCGCAAGGAGGACAGCTCCGGCCTGCATCGCCAGCCCGATGCCGTCCATAAATGCTGCGTCGGCCCTCGAGCAGAGGGCCGGCGGGTCCACCCAGGCCCGCCCGCGACCTCCAGCGCGTTGAGCCGATGCCCGTCGATCCGTATAGCAGGTGACGAAAGCGGGCTCGATGCGCTGTCCTTCAAACAATCTTGATGATGTTTCGCTAGACCTCTTGCGCTATGGCGCCCAGGGGACTAGACATCTCTGCACATCACCAGTGACGGCAGCTCGGTCCGGAGTAGACCTTCGGCAACGCGAACACCGAGTGGCCAGAGGTTCGCGGTTGGCCTGCCAAGCGGGTGATCGGCTCCGCAGAGCCGCGAAGATCGAGCGATCGACCGACGCGGCAGCGATGCGGAGCCAGGGGAGCCCCTCCATCTCATACATGGAGGGGCTCCCTCTTT
>DATBRJ010000328.1:0-4870 GCA_036560395.1 Actinomycetes bacterium
GAGCGACCGGCGAGCCCGCGGGTGCGCTGGCCGAGGCGATCGGCGATCTGTCGCAGCTCCTTCGCCGCGGGCGTGTCGGGGTCGGCCAGTACCAGCGGCAGGCCTGTGTCCGCGCCCTCACGGAGCCGGACATCGATCGGCACTTCTCCCAGCACCGGTATCTCGTAGCCCAGCGACGCGGTCAAGGCGGCCGCGACCTGACTCCCGCCGCCAGAGCCGAAGATGTCGATCCGCTCCCCGCAGTGCGGACAGGGCAGCCCGGACATGTTCTCAACCACACCGGTAACCCGCTGGTGGGTCTGGCTGGAGATCATGCCGGCCCGCTCTGCCACCTCAGCGGCGGCCACCTGCGGTGTCGTGACGACCAGGATCTCAGCGCTGGGTACGAGCTGAGCGACCGAGATCGCCACATCGCCCGTTCCTGGCGGCAGATCGAGGAGCAGGACGTCAAGGTCACCCCAGTACACGTCGGCGAGGAACTGCTCGACCGCGCGGTGCAGCATCGGGCCACGCCAGACCACCGGTCGGTTGCCGCCGGTGAACATGCCGATGGAGATCACCCGGATACCGTGGGCCGAGGGCGGCATGATCATGTCCTCGACCTTGGTGGGGAGGCCGGTGACCCCAAGCATCCGCGGCACTGAGTGGCCGTAGATGTCGGCGTCGATCACGCCGACCGACAGCCCGGCCGCTGACATGGCCGCTGCAAGGTTGACGGTCACAGAGGATTTCCCGACCCCGCCCTTTCCTGAGGCGATGGCGTAGACGCGGGTCAGCGACTGTGGCTTGGCGAAGGGCACCTCGCGTACGGGACCACCACCACTTTCACCGCGCAGCCGGGTCTGCAGCTGCTGCCGTTGCTCCTGCGTCATGACGTCGAGCTCGACCGATACCCCCGTCACGCCCGGCAGCGCGGAGACGGCCGCTGTGACGTCGCGCGTGATCGTGTCCCGCAACGGGCAGCCGGCGACGGTGAGGAAGACAGCGACCGTGATCTGCCCGCTCGAGCCGATCTCCACCGATTTGATCATGCCGAGATCTGTGATTGGGCGGCGGATCTCCGGGTCGTTGACCGTGGCGAGGGCGGCCTGGACCTGCTCGGACGTGGGGAGGGTACCCATGCCCTGCATCGTACGTCGTGCCCTCTGGTCGACCTGTCACTGCTGAGGTCAGCGCCCCGCCGGACTGCGCCGCCCGGCGAGCTCGTCGAGGAGATCACGTAGCTCAGAGCGGAGGAAGTCCCGGGTGGCGACCTCGCCGAGAGCGAGCCGCAAGCCGGCGACCTCCCTGGTGAGGTATTCAGTGTCGGCGATGCTTCGGTCGTCCCTGGCACGGTCCTGCTCGTACTGCACGCGATCTCGGTCGGTCTGCCGGTTCTGCGCGAGCAAGATCAGCGGTGCGGCATAGGACGCCTGCAGGGACAGGGCGAGGGTCAGGAGGATGAACGGGTACTCGTCGAACCGCCAGCCAGGCGGGGCCAGTGTGTTCCAGCCGATCCACCAGATCACGACGATCGTCATATAGACGAGGAACCGCCCGGTCCCGATCAGGCGCGCGATCCGCTCGGAGAACCGACCGAACGCCTCGGCGTCATAGGCGGGCCGCGGCAGACCTCTGCGAATCTCCCGCGGGACGTCGAGCCGGTTGCGCGCCGAGGTGATAGCGAGGCTCTCTCCCCGGCTAGCTAGCGTGCGCTCAGCCATGTGGCCCTCCGACAGGTAGTGTCGGCGTCTCCCGCCAATCGGCTGGAAGCAAGTGGTCGAGGACATCGTCGACGGTAACCACCCCGAGCAACCTGTCGTCGGCGTCAACCACCGGGGCGGCGACCAGGTTGTAGGTGGCCAGGTAGCTCGTCACCACGGGCAAGGCGTCGTCTGGCCGCAACGGCTCGAGATCGACATCGAGCACACCACCGACCAGTGTCGGCGGCGGTTCCCGCAGCAGCCGCTGGAAATGGGCAAGGCCGAGATACTTTCCCGTCGGCGTCGCGAACGGGCCCCTGCAGACGTACACCGCGCTGGCCAGGGCGGGCGTCAGCTCGGGGTTGCGTACTTGGGCAAGTGCGTCGGCGACGGTGGCATCGGGGGCGAGAATGATCGGTTCACTGGTCATCATGCCCCCCGCGGTGTTTTCCGCGTACGGCAGCAGCCGTCGCACCGGCGCCGCCTCCTCGGGCGCCATCAAGGCAAGGAGCCGTTCCGCCTCGTCGAGCGGGAGGTCGCCGAGCAGGTCGGCTGCGTCGTCTGGATCCATGACCTCGAGGACGTCGGCCGCCCGGGAGTCCGGCAGCTTGGCGAGGATCTCGACCTGGTCGCTCTCGGGAAGCTCCTGGAGGACGTCGGCGAGCCGAGCGTCGTCGAGCGCGGCCGCCGCCTCGGCACGCCGCTTGGGGGACAGCTCGTGCAGAACGTTCGCCAGGTCCGCCGGGCGCAGCTGCTCGAAGGTGGCGAGCAGGTTGGCCGCACCCTGGCCTTCCTCGGTGAGGGAGAGCCCGCTGACCTGGTTCCAGTCCACGATCGACGTCTCGCCACGCCGCCGCAGCCCGCGCCGGCCGGCCTTGGCCACCGCGACCCGGCTGACCAGCCAGTCCCTGGTCCTGGTCTGCTCCATGGCGACATCCACGACCGTGGCCCGCTCCCCCGAGTCCAGCAGTGTCACCGTGGTATCGAGCAGTTCGCCGACGACCAGTGTCTCGGTCGGACGCGCCTGGAATCGCCGCAGATCCACGTGCCCGGTGGAGATGACCTGACTCCCATCGATCTGGGTCACCCGAGTCATCGGCAGAAAAATCCGCCGCCTTCGCGTCACCTCCACGACCAGCCCGACTACGCGCGGCGGACGTCCGCCGACCCGCAGCGTGACGACCGCATCCCGCACCCGGCCAAGCGGATCACCAGTTGTCGCGAAGACCGGCAAGCCCGCCAGCCGGGCGATAAAGATCCGTGACGGTACCGCACTCACGTGGCCACCTCGCTCCGATTACCTGCGACGGCGAGCCCGACGGCCGAACACAAAGGGCAGGCGGCCACGGGTGGTCGCCGATGACGGCATCGGCACCGCCGCGCCGCTGCCCTCAGGCATCTCGCCCGGCTGCTCAGCGACAACTCCCGTCGGCTCCAGTCGCCAGATCTGGGACCGCTCGGCCCAGCGCTGCGGCTGCCCCTCGCCATCGGGCGGGTTGAGTCGTTTTGCGTGCAGCGCGGCGGCCGCCGAGTCCCACTCCGGCGTACCAGGCTCGATAAGGTGCGGTGTCGCCAACCAGGTCACCAGGCGGCCACCCTTGTCCTTGCTGGGTACGGTCACCATGACCTCGGTCGCAGAGGCGAGATCGGGCAACGGCTGCTCGATGTCACCACCAACCACATAGCCGGCGCCCTCATGCCAGATGTGCCAGACCGCCTGCGCTGGCTGACCCGGCACGGTCAGCCAGACGAGGCCGGCCTTCTTCGTCGCTTCCTCAACGAGGGCTCGAGCGAATGCATCCGCCACGGTGATCAGCCTATTTGGCCCACCGTCATCTCGCGCACGGCGGCGCGGCCAACGCCGGACACCTCGGGCTGGTCTCCCCGCCGCCGATGGCCGCCGTTTGTTCATCCTCGTGGCGCAACGGTCCACGCCTCGGTGTCGAGATACTGCGACACCACGGATCGCTGAGACGCCGGCCGGGGGATTGTGCGGCGTGGCCACGCCCTGGTGGAGAACGCCCCGGCGGCAGGACGACGCGAGCCAGGGGTAGCAGCGGACCGCCGGCGGGGGATCATGTGGCCGTGGACACGCCCAGGCGGCAGGACATCACGGCGCTGCCGCCGGCCCGCCACCTCGCGTTGATGGCGTTCGGAACGGTCGCGGTCGGCACATCAGGACCCCTTATCGTCGCCACCGCGGTTCCGGCCCTTGCCATCGCCTTCTGGCGCAACGCGTTCGGCGCCGCAGCGGTCAGCCTCCCAGCGCTCCTCCGGCGCGGCAGCCGGGCCGAGCTCACGCACATGCCCAGCCGCTTGTGGCTGTTCGCCGTCCTGGCCGGTCTGCTGCTGGCCGCGCACTTCGGCACGTGGATACCGAGCTTGGACTACACCTCGGTGACGTCCTCCATTGCGCTGGTTTCCACCCAGCCCATTTGGGCCGCACTCCTCGCAAGGCTCGCCGGGTTTCCAGTCCCAGGGCGGGTGTGGCTGGGAATCGTGATCGCGCTGATCGGCGTGCTGGTGCTCACCGGCGTCGACCTGACCGTCTCGGCGCGGGCGCTTTTCGGTGACGTGCTGGCACTCGTCGGCGCGATATTCGGCGCCGGTTATGTGACCGCAGGTGCGGTGGTTCGACGGCATGTATCGACGGCCACGTACACGACGGTTTGTTATGGCGTCTGCGCCTTCGCGCTTCTCGTCGTGTGCCTGTCAGCGGGGGTGGCTCTCGGCGGCTACGAGGCAACCGACTGGCTCAAGCTGGCGGCGCTCACGGCAGGCCCGCAACTGCTCGGCCACACCATCTTCAACCACGTGCTCCAGACGACCAGTGCCACCCTCGTCTCGCTGGCAATCCTTCTCGAGGTGCCGATCGCGGCGGCTCTCGCAGCGTTGTGGCTCGGGCAGACCCCGCCGCCGGCCGTCTTGCCGGCGGCGGCCCTGCTGCTGGCCGGGATCGCCGTAGTGGTCGGGACGAGCGCAGACTCTCCACGTTCCGTTCCGGTCGAATGAAGCGGATCATTCCAGCTGGACCGCCGCGCCGGGCGACGCGTGACCTTCGCCACGCGGCGTCGTACCGCATCGCCAGGCTCGCTACGCTCGGCGCTCATGGCGTCCGAACCTCGCTCGCGTCGATCCTGCCTGGCGGTTCCTGGCAGCAGCACGAAGATGCTCGGCAAGGCGCCGGG